>NZ_CP014766.1:4200000-4500000 GCF_001611675.1 Pontibacter akesuensis
CAGGGAGACTATATCGTTGTCAGGATCTATTCCCAAAACATCAAAATTAAGCTGGTCTCCCTCGCGCACCTCGAATACCCGCCGGTTAGTGGAAAGCGAAAGTGTGGGAGGGGCATCGGGTAGGGGTTCCACTATAAAGCTTACCCGCACCGTATCCTGCCTGGGAAGGCTGCAACCGTCGTCCTTCACGATGAGGTCCATGAGGTATACTTTGCCCTCGGTGTCGAAGCATTCGTTAAAACACAAGGTGGCTCTTAACGTGTCGGATGCTGCACCTTGGTTTATGGTGCCGCTTGTGAGGCCCTGGAAAGAATAGTCTGAGCTAGAGAAATTAACAGGGCGGGCACGCAGTTCGATGTACTCACTCCTGTCCGGGTCAGTGAAAAGGACGCTAAGGCAGCGGCTCGCATCGGTTGAGTTGATGCGCAGGATGTCGCCTTCCCTGTAAAAGCCTTTCTTGCTTTGCTCTTTCGCCAGCACCTTTGGCGAGTCGTTTGTCGGGCAATCGAGTACCAGTACCTGGAAGTCACGGCGAATCTCACCTATTTTCACTTTGTTGCGATACTCCTGTACCCGCACACCGAAAACAAAAAGACCTTTCTGTGCGGGTCGCATGGTAAGCAGACCCGTCTTTACATCTATACTGATGGGTGGCGAACCATTTATCTGATTGCTTACACCATAGCCCGGTAACCAGCGGATTGGAGCGTAAGGAGCCGGGTTTGGCTGCTGCGTGTAAATCGGAGGGTAAACCTGTGTGTTATAGTATGCAGGCTGGGTCGACTGAATGTAACCGTTGAGCGGAGTCACCATGTCGTATACCAGGGAATCACCGTCCGGGTCAGTGGCATCCAACTCCACATAAAATAGCTCGCCCACACAGGCATAATCGCTTAAAGGGGGAAGCAGCGTAGGAGAGGAGTTTTCGTAGAACTCGCCGTTTCTGGTAACCGGAGGGAACTCCATGTAAAAGGTCTGGGCGGCTCCCTCAGGATTTTCAATGTTGTTGATGGTACGGTTACGGCAGCACCTTTCCCACACTACGTAATATCCCTCCGGCTCATTATAGATAGAGGGAGCCAGGTAAATTTCTTTGTCATACACCAGTTTATCAGTTCGCAGCTCACCAACGGTACAGTCAATATTAGTGTAGGGAACCCTGGTCACCTTGTTCAGGAACATATCCTGTCTGGAAATCAGGCGGTTGGTGGCTTTGCTAAAGATGTTGACAGACACGTAATTGTCACGGGCACCCGCGCTGCCGTTTACCACGTCGAAATACAGGTTAAGGGTAAGTTTATAGTTATACCCTGTTGTGTGCTGCATCTCAAACTCGCCGCCCACAATGTGTGTCGCTCTGGCGCTGAGGGCAACGCAGCACATAAAAATTAGGAGGAGTAAGAAGTGCTTCATAGGCTAGGGCTGCTGAGTGGGAATATTCTGAGCTAAATCTAGCTTAAAAACAGCAGATTTAAAACTAAAAGGCTCCGTATGCGACCCTATTTATACTTCCTGATGAAATTATTTCTTTGATTGATGCGAATTACGGTTATGCCACTGCTCCCAAGGCTGTAGTACTTTCTCCAGCAGCTCTTCAAAAGGGAGTGGAGTTGAGAAATAGGCGTCGTTGTAGCTGTTTGCCACAAACCGGATGTACCCCGGGTGCTTGTTGACTTTAATGTAGTCGATCAGCACATTGCCGTAAAGCTGGTTGCAAACGCTGGTGCCGGGAATATCAGATGCTGGGGGAGTAAGCAGGTGCTTTTCCACCTGTTCTGTATAGCGCTCGTGCCGTACCTCCAACTTGTCGCAGCTATGCAGGGTATAGCCACATTGCAGCACGCGGTCTTTCAGCAGATCAAACAAAAAGCTGAAGTTATCGGCGCCAATACTGGGGTCATAGAAAAAGACAGCCCCACGTAGGTTTTCCTGCTGAATCAACTGTACCCGTTGCGGGGCAGGCAGCGAGGCTTTCTGGTAGTGGTAGGCCTTGAACAACGGCCCTGTCCATTGCAGGTATTCCTGCGCCTCTACCCACACCGCATAGTCAGCCGCATACTTGCCTGAACGGCTAAGTTGGCTGCAGGTAGGGGCTTTCCCGGTTAAACCCAACAAACGTTGAAAAAAATCGTTAAATGGCATCTGATAATTTACCCTTAAAACACTTGTCGCAGTAAATAGTTTATTCTATACTTTCAGCCATTTAGCTGATCTGACCCTAAAATTACTAAACAATCATAAACCCGGAAAACAAGTTGACAAATGCCAGCGGCGTGCTGTGTTGTGGGGCTGCTACTGCTGCCGATGTGGCCATGGCTGGCTTAATGATCGAAGAACTATGGAAATGCTGACTCAAGAACTAGAAACCAAGAAGCGGCTGCTTCAGGAGTGCACCAAAATTCTTAGTGCACAGATGCAGGCAGCCAAAGATGCGATGGACGAGGCCCAACGCAGCGCAAATGAGCACCAGGGGGCAATGGAAGATAAGTTTGAATCGTTCCGGGAAAACTGCCAAATACAGCGCGACATGTATGCACGGCAATTGGATGAACTGATTACCACACAAAGCATCTTGCGCCGTGTAAATGCTACCAAGCTTAACCATGAGGTATCATTAGGGGCCGTTGTTTTTACTGAGTCACAGAAATTTTTTATTGGAGTGAGCCTGGGGGAGATCAAATTGGATGGGGAGTCCTATTTCGCCATATCCGGGAAGTCTCCTTTGTTCAAGGCCATGGAAGGAAAAGCGGCCGGAGAAAGTTTTTCTTTCAGAGAAAAAAACATTAAGATTTCACAGATTTTCTAAAAACCAAAACAAAAAAGCCGCTTATGCGGTTGAAGCATATGTAAAGGGTTATTAAAAAAGGGTTAGCCAGTTTGGCTAACCCTTTTTCTTTGCGGCTATTCTTACTATTTCACGCGCGTCCAGGTTTGGGAGCGGCCAATAAGCGATATGCCTATATATCCTTTCACTTCCATTTTGTCTTTGCCGAGCATCTTCATATAGGCAGAGTACGTTTTGCCGCTCTCCGGATCGTAAATCGTGCCATCGTCCCACTTATTGCCGCCTTCATATTCAAAGCCCTTCAAAAACTCCAGCCCGACAAGCGGCCGGCTCTGCAATTTTTTTTCCGGGTTGTTTTCATCCAGCTTGGGCTTTCCGTTGCGCAAAGGCTCCTTCAGGGTTACAAGCTTACCACAGAGTTTATCGCCGCACTGGTAGATTTCAAACCGCGCTTTGCCTTCCTCGTTCGTCCAGATGCCAAGAGGCGACAATTTCTGAGCCCATGCGCTGGAAGCGAACAGCATGAGCACTACAAGTGTTAAGAGATGCTTTTTCATGTGATGGAAATGGTTAGTTGTTTTTAAGCAATGTAATATAAAGAATATATTTCAATGGCTTGCAATATCTGTTCCAGCTTATGTTTTTTTAGAATTTCGCTAAAAATTATTTAGTATCAGTACAATTACCAGGGCAGGGGTGGAGGCTGATTTCCTATGGATTTAAGATTCAGCTGATTATGCTGAATACCTTTTGTGATTGGTGTAGTGGAGCCTGGAGTAGGAATTAGTGCAAAAATAAACAGCCAAACCTTGTGAACTTTTAGCCGTTCTTTTATCTTTATAGAACAAGTATAGTGGCGAGTGCCACGGGCTTTGTGCCAAAACCTAAGTATAACTGGTTCGCAGCACAAGGTTTATGTAGGATCAAAGAGAAAGGAGGTGCCATGTCTAATCCATCGGTCGTCTTAGTAAGCCTAGGTAATAATGTTCACTCTAACGGTGAACTGGCTTAGTAAGCAGTACTAGCTACTGCTTGCGCAGATAGCATCGTTACCTCTGGTCTTTTTGAGATGGTAAACTGAAAAACAGGGCGCCGCTTACTGAGATATTGAGGATTTTTTGGGAACACCTGGTGTACTTTGACGGGCTACACCAGGTGTTCTTTTTTTATATTTGTCCATAGGAGTGAACAGCCCTTAAAGATCATCTTTGTAGATGGTATTATTAGGCGTGCGTCTCTCCTTCAGGAAAGATGCCACATAAAGAGCCACTGCCACAAAGCAGCTTAAAGCCATCAACAACAGCAGGATATTGTGCCTGTTCCACGCAAACAAAGCCGGATCAATCCGCCATACTACCAAAAAACCAGTGAGCAGCGTCAGGGACGTTACCGTGTGCATCACAAAACGATTGTGTTTTCGCAAATGATAGGTGCAGGACAGGAGCAATAAGCCAATAAAAGGAGCGATGAGGGCAGTGGGGGGCTTCGCGGCGTTTGAAAAATACCCGATTAAGCCAGCTATAATCAGTACCGAAGCATTTATAGTGTTGACGATGTAAGGATGCACCATAGCGTTGTGGTTTTGTATCAAGGCAAATAATGCCTGCTATGGGTTTGTACGGGAAAATGCCAAAGAGTTATTAAAACGCTACAGCACGCGCCTTACATCCAAAAAGCGGATGTCATACCGGGTGCCCTCCACCTGGCTTATCTTCACGCCACCGTTAGATGATGAATGTATGAATTCAATTGTATCGCCCGGTTGGGAAATAACGATGCCAACATGCCCTGGCTCGCGCACCTCTGGGTTGGTTCCGGTAAAAATAACCAGGTCTCCAGGGCGGGACATCTCACGGGGCACATGCTGCCCCTGTTCTGCCTGCATGCGCGAAGAATGAGGAATCTGTATGTTGTGCTCGGCGAAAACAAAAGTTGTAAAACCGGAACAATCAAATCCATCGCGGCTCATGCCGGTATAAATGTAAGGAGTCCCCATCAACGTCATGGCATAGGAAATCAATTGGTCTTGCAGCGGGTCCTTCGAATCCATATAAACCGGCGAATAATCATCTGCTACACTCTCTACTTCAGTTGATTCCATTTCATACGTAGGCTGTGCAGAAATTTCACTGTTCTCTGGTTGCTCAGCCTTGGCAAAATGCTGAGGCTGAAGTATAAAAAGGAAGCAAAGCGGTACAAGCGACGACAACATCAATATCACAGATTTTTTCATAGCTCTTCGTTTAGGTTCAGGTATAAGTATAAGAAAACACCGTGCCAGCAACTGGTACTTGGTGCAAAAAGTGCAAAGCCGACGATTAACATCTGCTTTATTTCATGTACTTGAGTGTTAGAACAAAAAATAACCCCCAAAAAGTTTACCTGTCATTTTGAATGGTTCAGCTACTTGAACAGGCCTTTGACTAAGTATATTGAAAAAACGCAACGTTTTAAGGAAGGAGACTATTTATTTATATGAAAAAGTATATTTTTGTATAAGATTATTATAAAAAAGAAGGTAGCAATGTTTAGCACGGATGGGATGATACTGAATCATGATTTTGAGCATGGAAGGCTGGAGTTAACGTTTTCAGGTAAAATGGAGTTGGAGGAATTTCAATCTAGTTGCCTTCGCGCCTTAGATTATGCTTCCAATGCCTATGTTTGGAGCTGGCTTGTTGACCTCCAGGACACACCCTTGCTTGACGATGCGCAGGAAACATGGCTTGCTACAGAGCTTTTGCCCGTACTAATGGTGCGGATGGGAGCAGGCATCCTGCTGGCTGTTGTTATTTCGGAAGAAAGCTACCAGGAGCTGTTCCTTAATGTGGGGGAGCAGGGATTGCAAAGCTGCAATTCTTTTATCAGTATCCGTACATTCTGTGATGTGCAGAAGGCGAGGGAGTGGCTGGGGAATCAGAGGATATCAAACGCCTCCTAGTGCACTTGCTGGGCCCTGCAAGCGCTAGTGATTTTGAAAAGCACCGGAAAAATTGTAAAATGGCGTTGCTTTTATCAAATTCACTAACCTAAAACATGCTCAGACACAACCAATTCAAGATTTCACTTCTTCTCACCCTTTTTCTAACTTTCGGATCTGCCGCCGCTGCCCTTGCAGCAGAGTTACGCTATACCCTCTCCATGCCCGAACCGCACACGCACTACTTTGAAGTAGAGGCAGAGCTAAGCGGAGCAAAAAAGAAGTATGTCGATTTTACCATGCCCGTATGGGCACCAGGGTCTTACCTTATCCGTGAATTTCCGAAAAACGTAGAAAGCTTTCAGGCCACTGATAAGTCCGGGAGCACGCTTCGCAGTGAGAAAATAGACAAAAACACGTGGCGCGTGTACAGCAACAGGGCTGATGTGGTGCGCGTGAAGTATGATGTATATGCCTATGAATTAAGTGTGCGCACCAGTTTCCTGGATGCCTCCCATGGCTACGTAAACGGCACCAGCATCTTTATGTATCCAGAAGGATACCAGGATCTGAACGGCACCCTGGTGGTAAAGCCGTATACTGGCTGGACCACCGTTTCCACTGGCTTGAAAAGCACGGGCAAGTTTACGTATACTTTCCCCAATTACGATATACTCGCCGACTCCCCTTTGGAAATTGGTACTCACAAAGTGCTAACCTTTACCGCGGCGGGTGTTCCCCACGAAGTGGCCATGTATGGCGAAGGCAATTACGAGGAGCAGCGCCTGTTAGCCGATATGAAAAAGGTGGTTGAGGAGGCTGTTGAAGTTTTTGGAGAGCTACCCGTAGAGCGTTATGTGTTTATAGTGCATAACCTGGAGCGTGGAGGAGGCGGTCTGGAGCACCTGAACTCCACTACTTTACAGACATCTCGCCTGAATTACGGCACCGAATCAGGCTATACTGGTTTTTTAAGCTTAGTTGCCCATGAGTACTTCCACCTGTGGAATGTTAAGCGCCTGCGCCCTCTGGCGTTAGGCCCGTTCGACTATAACAAAGAAAATTACACGACCCTGCTTTGGGTATCAGAGGGCATTACCAGTTACTACGATGACCTGATTGTGCATCGCGCTGATTTCACCTCCGTAGACCGTTACCTGGCTGTTGTAGCCGGCAGCATCAACTCTGTTGAAAACACACCTGGAAACAAAGTACAATCTGTGGCAGAAGCCAGTTTCGATGCCTGGATCAAATACTACCGCCGCAACGAGAACTCCAACAATGCTGAAGTTTCTTACTATACGAAAGGCGGTGTGCTGGGCCACTTGCTGAACATGGAGGTGATGGAAGCCACAAAAGGGGAAAAGAGCCTGGACGACGTGATGCGTTACATGTACCAGCGCTACTACAAAGACCTAAAGCGCGGCTATACAGAAGAGGAGTTTAAGCAAGGGCTTCAGAAAGTAGCCGGCCGTAATTTCGATGCATTCTTCCGCGACTTTGTGAACGGTACTAAAACACCTGATTACAATGCGTATTTCGATGCCGCTGGGCTGCAGTTGGTAAACACCAACGAGGGCAGCAACGCGATCAACTTGGGCGCATCAACCGCCATGTCGGGAGGCAAGCTGCTGGTGCGTGGGGTTAACCGTGGGAGCAGTGCCTGGGAAGGCGGACTAAATGTAAACGATGAGATCGTCTCTGTGAATGGTGCACGTGCAGGCGATGATTTGGAGCGCCGTCTGGCAAGTATGAACGTGGGAGATACGGTAAAAGTAGTTGTGTCACGCGACGGCATACTGCAGACCCTGGATGTAAAGCTGTTGAAGGACCAGAGCGTTCGCTACCAGTTTATGCGTGTCAACAACCCTACTGAAACACAGCAGAAGATATTTAACAAGTGGCTGGAAATTAGCAACGGTTAATTCAATCTTTACCAAACTAAACAGAGAGAGCCAGCGTAAGTACGCTGGCTCTCTCTGTTTTTATAACATATAGGAATAAATAGATTCTTTTAATAAATCAAAAGCCTGCAAGCTTGAAATTGGGAAATTTAAATAAAAAAGCCGAAGCAAGTTCCGCTTCTAAACGAGAGCGTTTTTGTATTAAATTTACATAGCACTAAGTATAAGTACTTAAATATCAATTTGCTTTGCAGTTATCATCTGGTGGTATGTGGCTATAATATAGATTTTCTATATGTTTGCTGCTTCTGAATAAATTGTGTAATTTTCGATTGTGTTAATTAATAGAGATGGATGAAATGGTGATACGAGAGACACCATGCGTGAAGGTAACTTTCTTCGAGGAGCACAAAACCCTGCTCATCAGCTGGCTCAGGGGCCCTTCAACTAAGGAACTGCATGCCACTTACCTGCACGCACTGCAGTTTATAGAAGCTCATCCTGACGTGGTGCTTTTTTGCACCGATCAAACCCTCATAGGTTCTTTAACCCGGGAGCAGGAGACGTGGCTAATGCAGGAGTATTACCCCAAGGTGTACCACATACTTCAGGATGATGTTTATGCTGCTGTGGTTTTCTCTGAATCCCACTTCAATGCCATCGTTATGAACTATCAGGCAAACGCCATTGCTCCCGGACAGCACTTTATTCAGTTCAATTACTTCACAGTTTTAAGTGAGGCCATGCATTGGCTAAAGGGCATAAACAAAGGCCAGAGCGCTGAGCTGTTGTAGCACCTGCCCCGGCCTTTGCATTATTATAATGGCTGTTGTGTATTATCAAATCAAGGGAAGATTCCCAGCGACTCATAACTCACACCTATCTTTTCTATCGCCGTTAGAAAGGCAGCCGTCCTTAAATCAGGAATGTTTTTCTGCACCATCACGTCTCTTATTTCGTGATAGGCATTGATCATCGTATCTTCCAAACCAGAGCGTACCAAACTTATTTCATCCGATCCTTGTGTCAGCAGGGCTCTTTCCTGCGCCGTTATGCTTTTGCCGGAGCTCGTTTCAATGGCGTTTACCAGGCGGCGGTAGCTTGCTTCCTCTGCGCGCTTGCCCATACGTCCAAAACGAACATTAGAAAGATTCTTTAGCCACTCGAAGTAAGACACTGTCACACCTCCCGCGTTCAGGTATAGGTCAGGGATAATCACGATGCCATTCTTTAGCAACACCTCTTCTGCCTCCCGCGTAACTGGTCCGTTGGCACCTTCGGCTACAATCTTGGCCTTTATGTTTGCGGCATTATCAATGTGAATTACATTTTCCAGTGCTGCAGGTATAAGTATGTCACACTCCAACTCCAGCATTTCATTGGAGTTGTCAAAGTTTTTGCAGTCTTTAAAGTTAAGTATAGAGCCGTTTTCGCTGCGGTGCTTGAAGGCTTCTTTTACATCGATGCCATTTTCGTTGTAGATGCCGCCCTCGCGTTCGGCGATACCGGTGATGATGGCGCCGTCCTGCTGGCAGAAGAAAGCCGCATGGTAGCCCACGTTGCCAAGCCCCTGCACTATAATGCGTTTTCCTTCCATGGTATTCCCCTCCAGGCCTTTGCCTTGCAGTAGCTCAGCATCAGCCAGGGTTTCACGCAAACCGAAGTAGATGCCCAGACCCGTTGCCTCTGCACGTCCTCTGATACCGCCCTGGCCTACCGGCTTCCCGGTCACGCAGCCCAAAGCATTCGTTTCGCCATACTTCAGGGCCTGGTACGTATCTGCTATCCAGGCCATTTCGCGGCTACCCGTGCCGTAATCCGGTGCCGGCACATCCATTCCCGGGCCTATAAGATTTTTCTTGATCAACTCGGCCGCATAGCGTCTGGTCACTTTTTCAAGCGTCTTCACAGAGCTGGTACGGGGGTTGATCTTAACGCCGCCTTTTGCGCCTCCGAAAGGTACATCAACCACAGCGCACTTAAAGGTCATCAACATCGCCAGTGCTTTAACTTCATCTTCATCCACCTGCATGCTAAAGCGGATACCGCCCTTAGACGGAAGTTTGTGATGGCTGTGCTGCACCCGTATGCCCTCGAAAACCTCTACTTTGCCTTCTATCTCTACCGGAAAGGATACTTTGTACACACTGTTCGGCGCTTTTATCTGGGCCAGAATGCCCTGGTCCAATCTGGAATAGCTGGCTGCATGGTCAAAAAACTGGTAGACACTGTCTAAGAATTTTTTGCCTTCATTGGTATTGTTTCCCATACAAGATTACTTTTTTTGAGATGGTGTTCAGTAGCTGTATGAACGGCTCCCACATGCTTTTGTTTAATATTAGCTCTTTTGAATCCTTACTGGGACTTTTTCCCTTCTGATTTTTACATTATGGCCATGTGGTTGTAAATAATATATCTAATATTAAATATTGAATTTCTAATTTTTAATAAAACATTTATATCTTTGTGGAGTTAGATAAGTTACAAATTATACAAGATTCATACTGTGTTTGCGTTTCTTAGCTGATGATAGCTCTAACCATCACAATTCGAACCAGAGCTTTTTAAATTAGTGAACATGATTGATATAAACTATAGCGTTGATTTTCAACAGACTAGAGATAAAGAGAAAGAGAGGGAATCTTTGGCATCAAATCCAAGTATGTTTTATGATGAGCAGGAGGAGACCTTCGTCATCCGATGGGAAGGCAAAGTTGGTAAGTCTGATATCCATGCCGGTTATGCCCAAGTATTGGAGCATGTAAAAAACTTAAAGCCAAAAAAATGGCTGCTGGATCTAAAAAACCGACACACCATCCGGCGGGAGGACCAGCTGTGGGTTTTTCAGCACGTTTTTCCGGAGGTACTGCGCCTGATAGGGGATGATGTGTTTGTAGCTGTTGTGTTGCCGCTGACGCTTTACCACGGGCTGGTGGAGGATCTGAACGGCGATGAAATGATGGACAAAAACAATTTCCTGATCATGCAGCAGTTTCTGTACGAAGAAGAGGCACAGCGATGGCTTAGCCATATGCAGTTGCTCAAGAAGGGGGAGCGAAGCTTGCAACTGATCCACACCAGGATGTAAGCCTTTAAATTTATAAAAAAAGCCAGCGCTGCAAATTTGGCGCTGGCTTTTTTTATAAATTAAATAAGCAGATTACTTTACTTGAAGCAGCTCCACATCAAAGATCAAGGTGGAATTTGGCCCGATCACATCGCCAGCGCCCTGTGCCCCATATGCCAGGTTAGCCGGAATATAAAGCCTCCATTTAGACCCTTCCTTCATCATTTGCAATGCTTCTGTCCAGCCAGCGATCACGCCGTTTACCGGGAAAGTCGCTGGTTGGCCCCGCTCGTAGGAGGAGTCGAAGGTAGTGCCGTCGATCAGGGTGCCGTGGTAGTGCGTAGTCACTGTGTCGCTGGCAGATGGAGATTTGCCGTTTCCTTCCTGCAGCACTTCGTACTGTAGCCCGCTTGCCAGCGTTTTCACACCTTCTTTATTTTTATTCTGGGCAAGGAACGCTTCTCCGGCCGCTTTGTTTTCGCCTCCCGATGCATCCTGCTTCTGTGCCATTTCCTGCTGCAGTGCCATCATGGCCTCCTGCACTTCCTGCTGCGAAAGAGAGGAGGCAGTGCCTGCTTCTATTTCCTTAAAACCTTTCATGAATGACTCAGGCTCCACTTCCAGGCCTTGCTTTTTTAAGTTGGCAGCCATGTCGCGGCCAATGATGTAACTGATTTTCTCTTTTAAATCCATAGTATGTGTAGGTGCACCCGCAAGTGCGTTTTAGATGAATATTCTTTACTGATGTGAAACAAAGCTACCAATTATTTAAGCGTTAGCCAAAGTGCACTACCGCTGCCTGCGACTAGTGGTGCCCTGCCTATACTTTGTACGGTAAAACCAAAAGCCTTGGATACGTATGCAGGAAAAAGCACCAACTAGTGATTTGACTTTAGGCAAGTAGCTGTATCTAGAGGAGAGCGTTTAGCAAGCCATAAACTTTCCTTATTTTCGTTAAGCTAAAGTTGAAGCAAGGGTTGGTTTTCAACCGCTCATCGCAATAGCTGCAATTCTGTTTTAGGATCGCTGGCTTTTCTCAGAAAGATTCAACTACCTTTGCAGCAGCAACCAGAAATGCTTCCATTGCACGCAAATACAGCCCCTATGGTAACTCCTGCTTCCTGTTTTGGCTTTGTGGACTCTTCCCAGCCTGTACTGCTGTGCAACAAGCTGAACGGGTACTGCCTTCATTTCTATTCCGCCCCTAAGGACTTTAGCTGATTCGCCAGAATTGATCTTGCCGCAGGGCAGGTGTTGATTCTGGAAGAACTCCTCGACACAGTTAAATTTCTAGTACACTTTCTTTGAAGATCATGGCAACAAGTATCAATGTCAGGCGCACACTGTCGTACGTCTTTTTTGCAGGCTATTTACTTATACTTGCAGCATCCATTTTAAATCGCCAGATGCTTTGGCTACTGCTTTTGCTGGCTCCGCTGCACCTCGTGTATTTCTACAACGTGCGGCAGTCGCGGCACTCGCTGTTGCGTAATTATCCGCTGCTGGGCTACCTGCGCTACTTTTTCGAGAGCATCCGCCCTGAGTTCCGGCAGTATTTCTTTGAATCGGATCTGGATGGAAAGCCATTCAGCCGCCGGCAGCGCTCCATTGTATACCAGCGTGCCAAGAACCAGCGACAGACGGTTCCGTTTGGGATGCAGAGCAATAGCCAGGAGGTTGGCTATGAATGGATCGCGCATACGATGTTCCCCTCTCACGTAAAAGCCGAAAGCCTGCGCGTGACCATTGGGAGCAGCCGTTGCAAGCAGCCGTACAGCGCCAGCATTTATAATATTTCGGCCATGAGCTACGGCTCACTTAGCAAGACCGCTATTTCGGCGTTAAGCGCCGGTGCCAAATTGGGCGGCTTTGCCCACAACACAGGTGAGGGCGGCGTGAGCCCGTTCCATCTAGAGGGCGGCGGAGACCTGATCTGGCAGATAGGAACCGGCTATTTTGGGTGTCGCGATAAAAACGGTAATTTCTCAGAAGAACTGTTTAGGCTACAGGTGGTGCACCCGAGCATTAAAATGGTGGAGATAAAACTGTCGCAGGGGGCAAAGCCCGGACACGGCGGTATACTTCCGGCAGCCAAGAACACACCGGAAATTGCCGCTATCCGCAAAGTGGAGCCTTATACCACCGTTGCTTCCCCACCAGCGCATAATGCCTTTCAGGATCAGTTTACGCTGCTGCTTTACATTGAAAAACTGCGCGTACTATCAGATGGCAAACCGATAGGTATAAAGGTATGCATTGGCAATAAGCAGGAGTTTGAGCGCCTGTGCCAGGAAATGATGCACAACCGCATTTTCCCGGATTTCATCACCATAGACGGGGCAGAGGGAGGAACGGGCGCCGCACCACTCGAATTTACCGACAGCTTAGGTATGCCGCTGTACGATGCGCTGGCTTTTGTGCAGAACACGCTGCGCAAGTATGGCTTAAGGGAGGAGATCAAGCTGATTGCCGCCGGCAAAATCATCACGGCCGTAGATATTATAAAAGCCATTTCGTTGGGTGCCGACAGCTGTTACAGTGCCCGGGGCATGATGTTCGCGCTGGGCTGTATTCAGGCGCTGCAGTGCGACTCTGGCCGTTGCCCGGTGGGTATCGCTACGCAAGACAGCAACCTGTATAAAGGACTGGATGTGGCCGACAAGCGGGTGCGCGTGGCGAACTTCCATGGCAATACGCTGAAATCTACTATTGAGGTGATGGAAGCCTGCGGGTTTGCCTCGCTGCAGGATATCAAACCTGATAAGATTTTCAGAAGGGTGGAGCAGGGCAGAACATTAAATTTTGAAGACATCTACTTTTCCCGGAATCTTGCACCGGGCAAATTAGCACAAAACTATGTGCTGAATTAGCGTTTACTGTCCCATTAAAACAGATCGCGCCACAGCTTTTGATAAGTTGTGGCGCGATCTGTTTATACTAGTCTATAAATAAACGCTTTCATCTTCCTCTGACATATCGAAATCAATGTCATCCTCATCCAGTACACTATCGAGGTATACGAAAGCGGCGGCGGCAAGCACAACAAAGGTGGCTGCTGCAAGCCAGTAGGGAAGTTGGTTATTTTCTTTCATGAGATTGCTTCTGAATTGCTCTTGCATACGTCGGCAGCAGGTTTAGGTTGAACGCAAAAAGAGCCGACAATAAGCCGGCTCTTTCTGATTTATACTTGCAGACAAGTATGGGTTACATGTTTCTGCGGTACTGTCCGCCAACCTCAAACAAAGCATTCGTGATTTGGCCGAGAGAGCAGAATTTCACCGTCTCCATTAGCTCGGCAAAAATGTTGTCGTTGTTGATGGCCACCTGCTGCAGGCGCTTCAGCAGCTCCTCGCTCTTGGCAGCGTTGCGCTCCTGCAGGCTGTGCACCATACTGATCTGGTACTTCTTTTCCTCCTCCGTTGCACGGATTACCTCGGTTGGCAGCACCGTAGGTGAACCAGTAGAAGAAAGGAAAGTATTTACCCCGATGATCGGATACTCGCCCGTGTGCTTCAGCGTTTCGTAGTAAAGGCTTTCCTCCTGAATTTTACCGCGCTGATACATGGTTTCCATGGCACCCAGCACGCCGCCACGCTCCGTAATGCGGTCGAACTCTGTTAGTACGGCTTCCTCCACCAGGTCTGTCAGCTCTTCGATGATGAACGAGCCTTGGATTGGGTTTTCATTTTTAGCCAGACCAAGCTCACGGTTGATGATCAGCTGTATCGCCATGGCACGACGAACAGAAGCCTCTGTCGGTGTGGTGATAGCCTCATCATAGGCATTCGTGTGCAGCGAATTACAGTTGTCGTAGATCGCGTACAGCGCCTGCAACGTAGTGCGGATGTCGTTGAAGTCAATCTCCTGCGCGTGCAGCGAACGGCCCGAGGTCTGGATGTGGTACTTCAACATTTGCGAACGGGCATCCGCGCCATACTTGTGCTTCATAGCCTTCGCCCAGATTCGGCGGGCCACACGGCCAATTACCGCATACTCAGGGTCGATGCCGTTAGAGAAGAAGAAACTAAGGTTAGGCGCAAACTTATTAATATCCATGCCGCGGCTCACGTAGTACTCCACAAACGTGAAGCCGTTGGCCAGTGTAAAGGCCAATTGCGAGATTGGATTGGCACCCGCTTCGGCTATGTGATAGCCAGAGATAGACACCGAGTAGAAGTTGCGGACGTTGTTGTTGATGAAATACTGCTGCACATCACCCATCAAACGCAGTGAGAATTCGGTTGAGAAAATACAGGTGTTCTGTGCCTGGTCTTCCTTCAGAATGTCCGCCTGCACCGTGCCGCGTACTGTTGCCAGCGTGCGTGTCTTGATCGGCTCGTATACTTCGGCTGGCAGTACCTGGTCACCTGTTACGCCCAGCAGCATCAGCCCCAGCCCGTCGTTCCCGTTCGGAAGTTCTCCCTGGTAACGCGGGCGCTCGATGCCTTTCTCTTTGTAGATAGCCTCAATTTTCTGATTGATTTCTTCTTCTAGGCCATTCTCCTTTATATAGAGTTCGCACTGCTGGTCAATGGCGGCATTCATGAAGAATCCTGTAAGTATGGCAGCCGGCCCATTGATCGTCATGGAAACTGAAGTCATCGCATCAGCCAGGTTAAAGCCGGAATACAGCTTTTTAGCATCATCCAAACAGCAGATGCTCACGCCGGAGTTACCAATTTTGCCATAGATATCCGGACGGTAATCCGGGTCCTCACCGTACAGCGTTACCGAGTCAAAAGCTGTGGAAAGGCGCTTGGCAGGCAGGCCGAGGCTCACGTAGTGGAAACGACGGTTCGTACGCTCTGGTCCGCCCTCACCAGCAAACATGCGGGTAGGGTCTTCGCCTTCGCGCTTGAACGGAAATACGCCTGCGGTATAAGGGAACTCTCCGGGCACGTTCTCCTGGAGATTCCACTTAAGCAAATCACCCCATGCCTCATACTTTGGTGTGGCTACCTTCGGTATCTGCAAATGCGACAGCGACTCGGTGTGTGTCTTAATCTTGATCTCCTTGTCGCGTACCTTAAAGATGTAGAACTCGTTTTTGTAGGCCTGAACCTTCTCTTTCCAGTTCTCCAGGATTTTCTTGTTCTGGCCGTCCAGGTTCAGCTCCACCTCGGCGTACGCCTGCTCCAGCTGCTTCACCAAACGGTCTTTGTCTTCAATCTCGATGCCCTGCACCGCTTCGACAGACTTTTTGATGCCGTAAAGCTTCTGGGCAACCTCAGCCTGATCTTTTGTCCACTTGTCGTAGCTGCGGATGGTTTCAGATATCTCAGAAAGGTAGCGTGTACGGGCAGGGGGGATGATGAACACCTTCTCCGACATCTCCTTCGAGGTCTTCAGGTTGGAATCAAATTCAACGCCGGTCTTTTCAGACACTTTCGCCATAATGGCACGGTAGAGTTGGTTCATGCCCGGGTCGTTAAACTGCGAGGCGATGGTGCCGAACACCGGAATATCCTCATCGCTTACATCCCAGAGTTGGTGGTTGCGCTTGTACTGCTTCTTCACGTCGCGCAGGGCATCGAGTGCGCCGCGCTTGTCAAACTTGTTCAGGGCAATGACATCGGCAAAATCGAGCATATCTATTTTCTCCAGCTGCGTGGCCGCGCCATACTCCGGCGTCATCACATACAGGCTGGTATCAGAGTGCTCAATAATTTCAGTATCGGACTGCCCGATACCGGAAGTCTCCAGTATGATCAGGTCGAAGTTTGCCGCTTTAATAATGTCCACGGCGTCCTGCACATACTTGCTAAGGGCCAGGTTGCTCTGGCGTGTGGCCAGCGAGCGCATGTACACCCGATCGTTGGAGATGGAGTTCATACGGATTCTATCACCCAGCAAGGCGCCGCCGGTTTTACGCTTCGACGGATCAACAGAGATAATGGCAATCTTCTTCTCCGGGAAGTCCATCAGGAAACGGCGCACCAGTTCATCCACCAAAGAGGATTTACCGGCACCACCTGTACCTGTTATACCAAGTACCGGGGTCTGTATGTCCTTTGCCTGCTCCTTTACTTCCAGAAGTATGGCTTTCGCTTCTTCCGGGAAATTTTCGGCAGCAGAAATAAGGCGCGCGATGTCTTTTGGGTTCTTTTCCTGCAAGTGCTTGAACTCCCCGTTCAGGTTTTTGCCAGTAGGGAAATCGCACTGCTGCAGCATGTCGTTGATCATGCCCTGTAGGCCCATCGCGCGGCCATCGTCGGGCGAGTAGATGCGGGTGATGCCGTAGGCTTGCAGTTCCTCTATCTCGCTGGGCAGGATAACGCCGCCGCCGCCGCCAAAAAGTTTGATATGGCCGCTGCCGCGTTCTTCCAGCAGGTCGTGCATGTATTTGAAGTACTCGATATGTCCGCCTTGGTAAGATGTAATGGCGATGGCCTGGGCATCCTCCTGAATGGCACAATCCACTATTTCCTGCACGGAGCGGTTGTGGCCAAGGTGAATTACCTCGGCACCCGAAGACTGAATGATGCGGCGCATGATGTTGATCGCTGCATCGTGTCCGTCGAACAAAGAGGCTGCTGTAACGATACGAATATGGTTGACAGGCTTATAAGGTTCTACAGTAGTTGCTTGCATGTCTACTTAACAGTTTTTTTCCAGATTAGATGCGAATATAGTCATTTTTGATGAGGTTTTCCTGGATCAGCAGCAGTGCCACGCTTTAGATATGCGGCTCATAGGCCACAGAACCCAATTGCTGTGGCTTACTTTTATACTTCCCCAAAGGGTGCTAAGCAGATTCTACGGATAAATCTTGAAAATTTCTTCGTATCTCCTTAAGTTAAGTTCTTGATCCTGAATTTTCCGAGCCTGTCTATACCTGATTCCTATGCCTGATCCAAAAATACTGCTTCCTGCCGATGAGCAGGTGCGCGAACTAGAGCGGAAACTTGCTGAGTTGGAGGAAAAGTGTGCTTTCCTGGAACGTGTCGTGCATGAACTGCCTGCCAACATTTACATCTCTGACCTGGAGAAAGGCGTGGTTTGGTGCAACCGAACAAATGAGGAGTCGCTGGGCTACACGTTGGAAGAAATCAAGGAAATGGGCGGCCTGGAGTACATGTACAAGATTGTTCATCCCGACGACCACACCATACCGGACAACAGCATCGACCATTACAAGAACTTCAACGGCACCGAATATGGCGGCGTCTTCCGAGCAAAGCACAGAGACGAGCAGGAGTATAAGTGGTTTATCGGTTGGGCGCGCGCCTTCGGCAAGAACAAAGAAGGCGAGGTGAAGGAGCTGCTGTGCGTGGATGTGGACATGAGTCCGCAGATGAATACTGAGGAGCAGTTGGTGCAGGCGTTGCGGGAGAACCTGAAAAACAAAAACAGGCTCCTGCTCCAGAGCCTCAGGAAGCGTGAGGTGGAGGTGCTGCAGCTGATTTGCAAGGGAATGCGCACAAAAGCCATTGCGGAAAAGCTATTCATCAGCGTCAACACCGTCAGCACTCACCGAAAAAACATACAGCACAAGCTGGGAACCGCCAATGTGGCCGAGTTGGTGTCGCTGGCGAACGAGGCGGGGCTGATTTAGTTTTCACGAGGTCGTTGGCAGGGCAGTACCTTATTCTTGTGAGGTGGCATGAATGCTTTTTAGGGCAGGCATGATGTAAATATTGGGCAGAAAGCTGCAAAGAAGGCAATTCTTCTTAACTTTGTTATTCGTATAGATATTTATGAAGAACATCCGTAATTTTTGCATCATCGCCCACATCGACCATGGTAAAAGCACCCTGGCCGACCGCCTGTTGGAGTTTACCCAAACAGTGGCAGAGCGTGAAATGCAACACCAGTTGCTAGACAACATGGACCTGGAGCGTGAGCGCGGCATCACCATCAAGAGCCACGCCATCCAGATGAATTTTCCCTACAAGGGCGAAGACTATGTCCTGAACCTTATCGACACCCCGGGCCACGTGGACTTTTCTTACGAGGTATCCCGTTCCATTGCCGCCTGCGAGGGTGCGCTGCTGATCGTTGACGCCTCACAAGGTATTGAAGCCCAGACGATCTCCAACTTGTACCTGGCTATCGGCAACGACCTCGAAATCATCCCGGTGCTGAACAAAATAGACCTGCCGCACGCGATGCCTGAGGAGGTATCAGACCAGATTATTGAGCTGATCGGCTGCGACAGGGAAGATATCATACTTGCTTCTGGCAAGGCGGGCATTGGCATTGAAGATATCCTGACTGCCATCTGCGATCGTATTCCGGCACCGAAAGGAGATCCTGAGGCACCGCTGCAGGCGCTTATATTTGACTCTGTTTTCAATTCTTACCGCGGCATCGAAGTATACTTCCGCATTTTCAACGGCACCCTGAAAAAAGGGGAGAAGGTGAAGTTCATCAACACCGGTAAAACGTATGAAGCCGACGAAATTGGGGTGCTGAAACTGAACCAGGAGGCCCGCCAGGTGATGGGCGCCGGTAACGTGGGCTACCTGATCTCGGGTATAAAAAATGCTAAAGAAGTAAAAGTAGGCGATACCATCACGCACGTAGACAAGCCTGGTATTGGTATACAGGGTTTTGAGGATGTGAAGCCAATGGTTTTTGCCGGTATTTACCCGGTGGAGACAAGCGAGTACGAAGAACTGCGCAGCTCTATGGAGAAACTGCAGCTGAACGATGCTTCTCTTGTGTGGGAGCCGGAAACTTCTGCTGCCCTTGGTTTCGGTTTCCGTTGCGGCTTCCTGGGTATGCTGCACATGGAGATTGTGCAGGAGCGCCTGGAGCGCGAATTCGACATGACGGTAATCACGACGGTGCCATCTGTTCAGTTCCATGCCTATACTACAAAGGAGAACATGGTGAAAGTGAACGCGCCATCAGAGATGCCGGAGCCGAACTACATCGACCATATCGAAGAACCATTCATCAAGGCGCAGATCATTACAAAATCAGAGTTTGTGGGTCCGATTATCACGCTGTGTATGGACAAGCGCGGTATCCTGAAGAACCAGACTTACCTGACCAGCGACCGTGTGGAGATGACGTTCGAGATGCCCCTGGCCGAGATCGTTTTTGACTTCTTTGATAAACTGAAAACCATTTCCCGTGGCTATGCCTCACTTGACTATGAACTGATCGGTTTCCGCCCGTCTAACATGGTGAAGCTCGATATCATGCTGAACGGTGAGAAAGTGGATGCACTAAGCGCTATTGTGCACCGCGACAAGGCCTATGACTGGGGCAAGCGCCTTTGCGAAAAGCTACGTGAATTGCTGCCACGCCAGATGTTTGAAATCGCTATTCAGGCAGCCATTGGCCAAAAGATCATCTCCCGCGAAACAGTGAAGGCCATGCGCAAAAACGTACTGGCCAAGTGCTACGGCGGTGACATCTCACGTAAGCGAAAGCTCCTGGAGAAACAGAAGAAAGGAAAGAAACGCATGCGCCAGGTGGGTAACGTGGAAATACCGCAGGAAGCCTTCTTAGCTGTGCTAAAACTCGACTAACGAATAAACAAGCCCCGACGTGCCCCAGCGCGTCGGGGCTTGCTGCTTTATACTAGGTAGCATCGACTTGTTTTAGCTTCTAAGCATGTACTAAAATAAAATTTGTCTTTACAATCAATTCATAATTCGTCATTCCTAATACATCATTCAAAAATGACCCTGCTCGACGGTAAAAAAACATCTGAAGCCATTCAGGACGAAATAGCTGCTGAAGTAGCTGCCATAAAAGCCAAAGGAGGCAAGGTGCCGCACTTAGCTGCCATACTTGTTGGCAACGACGGCGGCTCTGTTACCTATGTAAATAACAAAGTACTGGCCTGCGAGCGCATTGGCTTCGGCTCTTCGCTGATCCGTTACGAAGACGATGTAACAGAAGAGGAACTGCTGGACAAGATAACGGAGTTAAATGAAAATCCGGAAGTGGATGGCTTCATCGTGCAGTTGCCGTTGCCAAAGCACATCGACTCAAATAAAGTGCTCGAGGCGATAGATCCCAAAAAGGATGTTGATGGTTTCCACCCGACAAATGTGGGGCGTATGGTGGCCGGTTTGGCTGCCTATCTGCCTGCTACACCGGCTGGCATCCTGCAGTTACTCAAGCGCTACAACATCGAAACCAAAGGAAAACATTGCGTGGTGATCGGCCGCAGTAACATTGTCGGCACCCCAATGAGCATCTTGATGTCCAAATGCACCTACCCGGGTGAGGCAACTGTTACTATCTGCCACCGCAACACAGTGGACCTGCCGCATCATACACGGCAGGCCGATATTCTGATTGTGGCGGTTGGCAAGCCGGGCCTTGTGACGGTTGACATGGTGAAAGAAGGAGCTGTGGTAATTGACGTAGGCACAACCCGTGTGCCGGATGCGAGCCGCAAGTCAGGCTTCCGTTTAAGAGGCGACGTGGATTTTGAGAATGTGGCCGAAAAGTGCAGCTACATCACGCCGGTTCCCGGTGGCGTCGGTCCGTTAACAATTGCCATGCTGATGACTAACACCTTGCGTGCCGCCAAGCAGGAAGTTTACGGCTAAACCCTATAAGCCATACTTATAATAAAACTTCTTGATGCGATTTTAGTTACTAAGCTTTAATCGTAAAGCTTTCCGTTTGCTGCTTCCAGGTGTCTTTTTGTGTGTATCAATCCAAAGGCGGGAGGTATCACAAGCGGGTTAGCTGCATTAATCAATAATAAGAAACAACTATGATTCCAGTAAAAGGATATGCCGTACAGAATGCCACTGCCCCCCTGGATGCGTTCAGCTTTGAGCGCCGTGAGGTAAAGGAGCATGATGTGCTGATTGATATTTTATTCTGTGGCGTGTGCCATTCTGATATTCACCAGGTTCGCGACGAGTGGGGTGGTTCCAAGTATCCGATGGTTCCCGGCCATGAGATTGTGGGGCGTGTGAGCCAGGTGGGCAGCAGTGTCACCAAGTTTAAAGAGGGAGATTTAGCAGGCGTTGGCTGCTTCGTAGATTCCTGCCGCACCTGCCCTAGTTGCCAGGAAGGGCTGGAGCAGTATTGCGAAGTGCACAATGTAGCCACTTATAATGGCTTCGAGCTTGACAAGAAAACCCCCACCTTTGGCGGCTACTCCAACAAAATAGTGGTTGACGAGAAGTATACCCTTAAAGTATCGGAGAAGCTTGACCTGGCGCGTGTGGCACCATTGCTGTGCGCCGGTATCACGACATACTCACCGCTGATGCAGTGGAAAGTAGGCAAGGGACATCGTTTGGCAGTAGTTGGCTTAGGTGGTTTGGGCCATATGGCCGTCAAGATCGGCGCATCCCTCGGCGCTGATGTGACGGTGCTAAGCACCTCTCCGTCCAAAGAGCAGGATGCTATTGACCTGGGCGCGCACAGCTTTGCCGTTACGAAAGATGCTAACCTGATGCGCGAACTGCGTGGCTCGTTTGATTTTATACTTGACACGGTTTCTGCCCCGCACGACCTGAACATGTACCTAAGCCTGTTGAAGCGCGACGGCACGATGATACTGGTGGGCGCGCCGCCCGAGCCTGCAGGTGTAGCCGGCTTCAGCTTGATTGCCGGGCGCAAGCGTCTGGTTGGGTCCATGATCGGCGGTATTCAGGAAACACAGGAAATGCTTGACTACTGTGCCGAGCATAACATTATGTCGGATGTAGAGATTATCCCGATTCAGGAGATCAACGAAGCCTATGAGCGGGTGCTGAAGAGTGACGTGAAGTATCGCTTTGTAATTGACATGGCTTCCTTGTAAGTATAATTCTACTTCAATAATAACGCCTCTGCCTCCAAGCAGGGGCGTTTTTGTTTGCCTAAGCTTCTAAGCCAAATCCTTACATACTTTTTTCGGCCTAATAGCAGCTGAAAAATTGAATCAAAAGCATTCGCTAACAAGGGCTGTAAACCAAACCCTAAGGCAGGAACAGAACACACTGCAATCCTTGTTTCAAATTTAGCTAACTTGCATGCCTGTTGTGTTTATGCAGAACACAGCAACCTATAAATCAGAATTTACCTGTCCTTACCCGCTAACGCGCCGGTATGGGCGAAGATGAAAGTACGTTGGAAGAAGTAAAAACTACAAATACAGCCTCCATACACCAGGTGCCGAAAGACGGATCACGACTGCCGCTGATGGAGGCTTTTTACACCATACAGGGAGAAGGCGGCAACACGGGCGTGGCCTCTTTTTTTATCCGCCTGGGCGGGTGCGATGTGGGCTGCCACTGGTGTGATGTGAAGGAAAGCTGGGATGCTGAGCAGCACCCGCTAACGGAGATTAATGCTATTGTTGCTGCCGCAGAGGCTTACCCGGGTAAAAACATTGTGATTACGGGCGGCGAACCCTTGCTCTACAACCTCGGGCCGCTTACGGCACACTTACAGCAACAGGGCTTCAAAAACTGCATCGAAACATCAGGCGCCTACCCGCTCAGCGGCACGTGGGATTGGATCTGTTTGTCTCCAAAAAAGTTTAAAGCTCCCCATTCTTCCGTGTATCCCTTTGCACATGAACTAAAAGTAGTTATATTTAACAAGAGCGACTTTAAGTGGGCCGAGGAGCACGCCGCGCAGGTGGGGGCACATTGCCAGCTATACCTGCAACCCGAATGGAGCAGAGCCACTGAAATGACGCCGTTGATTGTGGAGTACGTAAAAAATAACCCAAAATGGCGTGTGTCGCTGCAGACGCACAAGTACATGGACATTCCGTAAGGTACCAACCTATATGCTCAAACACTTCCTTTTTGCCTGTCTGCTTACTTTTGGCGCTGCCTCGGGAGCCCAGGCGCAGACACAGAACCTGAACACATCCTCTGCTAAGGCAGCAAAGCTATACGATAAAGCAGATGATTATGTGCGGGCGAGGGATTTTGAGCGTGCCCTGCAAACCTTGGAAGAAGCCAAAGCCAAAGATCCGAATTTTTCCCAGGCGTATATCAGAGCGGCGAACCTGCATAAAATGATGGGCAACAAGGCTGCCTTCTTTGAGAACCTGGAACAGGGGCTGAAGCTGACGCCTTTTTCGAAAGGCTATGCCAACTACTATTATGAGCTGGCCGAGCTATACTTTGAGAGAGGCAACTATGCTAACGCCAAAGAGTGGTACGAAACGTTTCTGAAGACAGGTGCACGCAATGCCAAGCAAGTAGACTGGGCCAGACACCAACTGAAGACAATAGCATTTGCGCAGCAGGCAATGGAAAAGCCTGTGCCGTTCGATCCGGTGCCGATGCCTCAGCACCTGAACAAGTTCGGACTGCAGTACTTTCCGTATACCACCGCCGACCAGCGTTATTTTATTTATACTGCCCGTGCCAGTGCCCGCCCTGACCATGACGAGAACATTTACATCAGTCAGCTGAAAGGCGAGGAGTGGCAGGCACCAGTCTCTATTTCTGAAGGAATAAACACTCCTGCCAACGAAGGAGCAGCCACCATATCAGGTGATGGCAAAACGTTGGTATTTACCTCCTGTAACCGCCCTGATAGCCAGGGAGACTGTGATTTATATATTGCTTTCAGAACCGGCGGGGAATGGAGCAAGCCGCAGAACATGGGCAAGAGTGTGAACTCCAAAGCATGGGATTCGCAACCAAGTTTATCTGCTGATGGACGAACGCTCTACTTTAGCTCCACACGTGGCGGGGGAGTGGGCCGGGAGGATATCTGGGTGGCCTACCGCAACGACGACGGCTCCTGGAAAACACCGGTTAACCTGGGCAAACCCCTTAACTCCGCTGGCCGCGACATGGCCCCCTCTATTCACGTGAGTGGTTCCACATTATACTTCGTGAGCGACGGACACATTGGTTTGGGCGGGCTGGACATTTTTAAAGCCAACCTGAACACAAACAAAAAATGGACTGAGCCGGCAAACCTGGGCTACCCACTGAACACCTTCGCAGATGAAGGGTCCCTTTTCATTACACCGGATAACGAGATTGGCTACTACTCGCGCCAGGTTAACTCCGATTCCGGTGCTCCCAGTATTCAGCTTTTCCAGTTTAAGGTACCGGCCGAATGGCGTAGCCGCGAGACGAGCACTTATGCCCAGGGCCGTGTGTTTGATGCGGTCACAAAGAAGCCGCTGGCCGCTGAGGTGCAGCTGTACAATGTGCAGACAGATTCCCTTGTGCAGCAGGTGCAGTCCGACAAAGTATCAGGCGAATATACGGTGGTATTGACGGACGGAAAACAGTACGCGCTGTATGTTTCTGCCCCGAAGTACCTGCTTAACAGCCGCAGCTTTGATTATACTTCGGCCAAGGCCCTGTCGCCGGTGGCGCTGGATGTTTACCTGGATCCGGTAAAGTCCGGTGCGGCGATGGTGCTGAACAACCTCTTTTTTGATACGGGGAAGTATGAGTTGGAGAAAAAGTCAAAAACAGAGCTGAACAAGATCGTGATGTTCTTGCAGCAAAACCCATCTGTCAAAATCGAAATTTCAGGACACACGGACGATGTGGGGTCAGACAAAGCAAACCAACTGCTTTCTGAGCGCCGCGCCAAAGCCGTAGTAGATTACCTGGCCAGCCATGGCATCAGCAAAGAACGTTTCCGGTTTAAGGGATACGGTGAGGCAAAGCCTGTGAAGCCAAATACATCCGAAGAGAACCGCCAACTGAACCGCCGCATCGAAATGCGGGTCCTTTAGGGAGTTCTGAGTCTCGGGTTCTGAGTCCTGAGTTATAGGATTCTTTTTCAACAAACTCTTACCGTGATCAACTTTAGTTTAAAACAAGAGAGCCTCCACTACCACAAGTATAAATTCCCTCCCTGGAGGGGCTAGGGATGGATTAATCTTATCATAGACAACATCAATTCATATAAAACAGAAAGGGCTGATCCGAAGATCAGCCCTTTCTGTTTTATATATTGCTATACTTAGCGCTTGTCGATTGAAACATAATCACGCTCTGTCTCGCCGGTGTACACCTGACGTGGACGGCCGATAGGCTCTTTGTTTTCGCGCATTTCTTTCCACTGGGCAATCCAACCTGGCAGGCGCCCAAGTGCAAACATCACTGTGAACATGTCTGTTGGAATACCCAAAGCACGGTAGATGATACCTGAGTAGAAGTCTACGTTCGGGTACAGCTTGCGCTCCACAAAGTATGGATCGTTCAGGGCAGCCTCTTCCAGTTCTTTGGCGATGTTCAGGATCGGGTCTTTCACACCCATGGCGTTCAATACATCATCAGCTGTTTTCTTAATGATCTTGGCGCGTGGGTCAAAGTTTTTATACACTCGGTGTCCGAAGCCCATCAAACGGAAAGGATCATCTTTGTCCTTTGCCTTGTTGATGAATTTCTTGGAGTCGCCACCGTCTGCTTTGATCTGCTCCAGCATCTCAATAACCGCCTGGTTGGCACCACCGTGCAGCGGGCCCCACAGGGCGCTGATACCGGCAGATACAGAAGAGTAAAGGCTGGCGTTGGCAGAACCTACCAAGCGCACCGTAGAAGTAGAACAGTTCTGCTCATGGTCGGCGTGCAGGATCAGGAGCTTATTCAGGGCATCCACTACCACTGGGTTCACTTCGTAATCCTCTGTTGGATAAGCGAACATCATGTGCAGGAAGTTCGAGCAGTAATCCAGTTGGTTTTTAGGATAGTTAACCGGATGGCCAATGGAGTTCTTATAAGACCAGGCAGCGATGGTAGATATCTTGGCCATCAGGCGAATAATGGAAAGGTCCATTTCCTCTGTCGTCTGGTTCGGGTTAAGCGACTCAGGGTAAAAAGCTGTAAGTGAGCTAACCAGGGCAGAAAGAATACCCATAGGGTGCGAGGTGGACGGGAATCCATCCAGTATCTTGCGCATGTCTTCGTTCACCAACGTATGGCGACGAATCTTATCGCTGAAATCGGCCAGTTCCTCTGTTGTTGGCAGTGTGCCGTAAATCAGGAGGTAAGCCACCTCCACAAAGTTAGAGCGCTCAGCCAGCTGCTCAATTGGATAGCCTCTGTAGCGCAAAATGCCCAGTTCACCATCCAGGAATGTGATGGCACTTTTGGTGGCACCTGTATTTTTATAACCTGAGTCCAGGGTAATGTAACCTGTTTTACCGCGCAGCGAGGAGATGTCGATGGCTTTTTCGTTCTCCGTGCCTTCCACGATAGGCATCTGGTAAGATTTACCGTCTAATATTATTTCAGCAGATTCTGACATGTTGAATTATCTTTAATGTCCGTTGTTGTGTCTCAATTGGAAGCGAAATTATGGAAAATTGTTCTAAAATGAAACGCTGCAGTGCATAATATCTGCTGTTAACTATGTATAAAAGTTTCACTTTTGATCAACTTATGTATAAACGGTAAATCTGAGAAAAGTTTTAATTAAATCTGTACCCTGGTTTTTAATTTGTTGATTTGATGCGACACCTGGCTCAGAGGTTGGGTGAAGCAGGGTAATAGCAGGTTCCGGCAGCTGGCTTCACCAGCCGAACCTGTGGCTGCACCTTGAAGTATAAAAGTGGCAAAAGCCGATCATTATAGCTATTTTTGCAGCATGTATACCCGCGAACAAGCATCTCAGTTACGGCAGCAATTCTGGACTACCTTTGGCCAGTATCTTACTCCTTTGCTTTCGGCCGAAGGGATGCGGGTGAACTGGATAAATTATAAAACCGGCGCAAAGCACGTGTACTTCCGCATGAATGCCGACAAGAAGCAGGGATCCATAGCCATTGAACTGACGCACCCGGATGTTGAAATGCAGCAGCTGGTTTTCGAGCAGCTTCTGGAGCACAAAACGATGCTGCACGAGGCGCTGGGGGAGGAGTGGGAGTGGGCACTCCACACCACCGACGAAAACGACCGCACCGTCAGTCGCATCTATAAAGAGATTGCGCCAGCCAACGTCTTCAACAAAGACGACTGGCCGAAGCTGATCTCTTTTTTCAAGCCCCGCATTATCGCCCTGGATGCCTTCTGGAGCGATGCCAGGTATTCGTTTGAGGAGTAAAAGCTTACCAGGTGGTATCGTCTTCGGGGTTGGTGAAGCCAAGGCCGGGCTGGTAGCGGGTGCCGTTGCCGTTGAGGTGGTTCCACATGTCTACCTGCATCTTCTGCTTGTCAAGCCGAATAAACTCTTCCCATCGTTCCTGGTCATCCTCTGAGAACTGGTTCACCAGGTCGCTTAACTGCATGTTAGCCTGCTCTTGCAGCCTTGCCTGCAGCTCCGGGTCGGTGCGCAGCATGTGGTCTATCTTTATTCGGAAATAGGTATTCAGCTCCTTGTACCTATCCGCATCCCAGTTCTCCAGATTTTGATTTTCCATCCGTTCGTTATTCTAGTGCTTCCTTATACTTCTAGATATCCATACATCCTACCGCCCTTGTAAGATTGCTACAAACAGCCATACTGGTGCAAAAAAATAGTGGCCCACCAACTAAAACGGACGCAAGCTATTTATTTGTTCAGCCTGCGTGTCATTAATAGCTAATAAAGCGGCGGCTAATTTCACTTACTCGTTGAAATGGTACAGGAAAGTGATGATGCCGGTGTAGGCGGGTTTTTTACTGTCTTTAATTTCAAGCGTTACCTCCAGGCGTGCTTTGGCGATGCCCCGCAGGTTTTTCACCGATAGTAATTTAGCGCGTAGTCTAACTTCACTGTCTACTGTTACGGCCTGGTTAAAGCGCAGGCTTTCGATCTCATAGTTTACCTGCATTTTCAGGTTCTCTATGGTCGTGATCTGCTGCCAGAGGTAGGGCAGGAGCGAGACCGTAAGGTAGCCGTGCGCGATGGTTGCCTTAAAAGGTGTCTCAGTGGCGGCACGTTCAGCATCGGTGTGAATCCACTGGTGGTCCAGGGTAGCGTCGGCAAACTGGTTGATTTGCTGTTGGGTGATGGTGTGGTAATCGGAAATACCCATTTCGGCTCCCTCGTATTGCTCAAGTTCTTCCAGGCTTCTGATGGTTAGTTTACTCATGGAGTTGTGTGGTTAGTGGCTTAAATGTTCTGTGATGTGCTTTTAGTGTTCAGCGGTAGCTTGAAATGGAAAGGTAAAGATAAAAGCAATACGATAGTATAGGTAACATGATTGAAATACCCAATCTGAGCGCTGCTAGCTACCCGTTAACCATTCATACTTTATACTTTTCCTGTTCAATGACTACGCCTGTACTGTACGCGCCGCTACGGGTATGGTAACTTAATTCTCATATGAAGCTATCCTCAACAAACCCGAATGCAAGGTGAATTTATTGTGCTTCTCAGCAACTCAGGTGAGGCTGTAGCTATTTTATTTGAAGGTTTTTACTTGTGATACACGAGCAGAAGTATATAAAGTAATCTGAATGCAGAAGAGGCAACTGCAGCCGCGTAACTCTTGGCAGTTTTACCGGTATGCTTAGAAAGTAATTTAAAACTAGCGCTATGAAGTATAACCTGCTCGGAAAATCAGATCTGTCGGTAAGTGAAGTGAGTTTTGGCTGCATGTCGTTGGGAGACGACGATGCGGAAAATAAACAACTGCTGCACCAGGCGCTCGACAAGGGGATAAACTTTTTCGACACAGCGGATCTTTATGCAAAGGGTGAAAACGAGCGAACAGTGGGCAAAGCCTTCCAAGGCATGCGCGACCAGGTGTACATCGCCACCAAAGTAGGAAACCAGTGGCGCCCCGACGGCAGCGGCTGGGACTGGAACCCACGTAAAGAGTATATTTTGCAGGCAGTGGATAAAAGCCTGCAGCGCCTCCAGACAGCGTACATCGATCTCTACCAGCTGCACGGCGGCACCATTGACGACCCCATGGACGAAACGATTGAAGCCTTTGAACTGCTGCAGCAACAGGGTAAGATCCGGTACTTCGGTATTTCCTCTATCCGCCCCAACGTTGTCCGAGAATTCGTCATCCGGTCCAGTATCGTGAGTGTGATGATGCAATATAGCCTGCTGGATCGACGCCCGGAAGAGGCGGTGCTGCCTTTGCTGCAGCAGCATAACATTGGCGTGCTGGCACGCGGCAGCCTCGCGCAGGGGCTGCTGGCCGGTAAACCTGCTAAACCATACTTAAACTATGTAACCGATGAGGTCCGGAAAGCAGCTGAAGCAGTTAGTGCGTTGGCAGGTGAATCGGGTAATGCCGCTGCAACGGCTGTGCGCTATGTGCTGCAACAGCCAGCCATTACCACCGCCGTGCTCGGCATCCGGACAAACGAGCACTTGAAGGACGCACTCGCCGCTTCGACTACTACTGCACCTCTTGCAGATCAAGCTATACAAAAGTTGCAGGCGGCACTGCCCCTCAACAAATATGAGCAGCACCGGTAGCGTTACAGGCTCCTGATACACACATACCACTGGCGTATGCATCCGCTTTTGCCGATCGACAAGCATTGCTACATACTTTAGTTATAAATAGATGCTGTTGGGGAGCTGCTTTATACTTGCAGAGAATGTTATCCGGCACAAGGCACAAGCATACGTTTGCGCCGGATACCGGATTAACGTATGCCTTTCTCCGCTAAATACTCCTGCAGGCCTTTCTCAAACAGCGCCACTTCCTCCAGTGTGTTATAGGGAGCCAAGCCTATTCTGATCCAGCCGCCCATGGGATTGACGCCAAGTTTCTCTGCCATGGTGGAGGCATAGAAATGGCCGTCGGCGATGTTCATGTTGTATTTCTCGGCAAACCAGGAGGTGGCTTCGCGGGCGTTTACATTTTTGATGGTGAAGGCGAAAGTTGGCGTTTTAGGCGTACCTGCCGGTGCGCGGTAAAGGCGTACCCCCGGTTGCTCCTGTAAAAAACGCTCAATCCGTTCGGCCAGCGTCAGCTCGTGCGCCTCAATGCGCTGCATGCCCGACTGCAGCCGTTCCCGGCGGGTGGTACCTTCGCCCTGTGCTTCTATAAACGAGATAGCCCCGATCAGGCCGGCTATAGCTTCGTGGTTCTGCGTGCCCGTTTCCAGTTTATCCGGAATTTCCTGCGGCGCCGGCTGCAGTTTGTACACGGGCAGCTTCTCAAACAGCGAGGCCGCAATCACGGCCATGCCAATGTGCGGGCCAAAAAACTTGTAAGCCGAGCACAGCAACACATCGCAGCCAAGCGCTTTGAAGTCGATGGATAGGTGCGGCACCGCATGCACGGCATCTACTATCACCAGCGCGTTCACCTCTTTTGCCCGGGCCACAATACGAGCGACATCCGTTACCGTGCCCGTTACATTCGAGGACATTCCCACAGCCACCAGTTTCGTCTTTTCCGTAATTACCTCGTTCAGTCTGTCCAGCTCCAGGGTATAGGTGTTGGGGTTTACCTGCAGGAATTTCACTGCCGCGCCGGTGTCTTTCGCCAGTGTCACCCACGGGTCCACGTTGGCCCGGTGGTCCAGCTCAGTCACCACAATTTCATCTTCCCCAGAGATAGAAGAAGCAAGGCTACGGGCGATGGAAAAAGCCAGTGAGGTCATGTTCTGGCCGAAAGCCACTTCATGCGGGTCGCAGTGCAGCAAATCAGCCACGGTCTTGCGGCCTTCCTCCAGCAGGATATCGGTCTTCACGCTTGTCTGGAAGGGGCCGTGCAAATTGGCCATGCCACTGGTGATATATCCTACCAAGGCATCTATACTTTGCCGCGCCATCTGGGTGCCGCCGGGTCCATCAAAATAAATAAAGGGCTTTTGTTGACCGCCTTCTCGCAAGGCCGGGAAATCAGCACGCAGCTGCTCTATTGAAATCTGACTCATTGTTCTACGTTTTGTTCTCGCTCAATTTAGCTAAAAGAACGAGATGGAAACAGTTTAGTTAATAAGGAGGGCGCATCATAGTCTATGCGCACCCTGCAACACAGGGAAGGAGTTATGGCGCTACTGCAGACTTGCCGCTACAGCCAACTGAAAATATAAAAAATATATTTCAAGCAACAGTTATATGCCTTTGCCCAGCCTGTAGCCAATGCCGAGGCTGAAGAAAAGGCTGCTAAAACGGGTATCAGAAAAATTGATTCTCTTGGATAGACTGTTACCCGCCTGGTCAGTTCCCTCCAACGTGTAGGTGCCGAGATCGCCTTTCCCTACATAAAAGTACTGCAGCTGTAAATCAGCAGAAAAGCGTTTGCCTATGGCACTATTATAGCCTCCCTCTACCACGACTCCGGGTTTAAGGTAGGCCTTGTCTGCTAACTTTGTCTCTCCGTAAGAAGGAGCAGCCTGAAGGCGGTGGAAAGCAGGGCCCAGCCCCAGGCGGAGTGCAGGATAAGTGAGGGGGGCATACCCGATCGCTGCCAGGGTTAGGCAGGAGGTCTCGGTGGACAATGGGGCATAATCGCTGGAGAAACCATGCACATCCGTCTCCCTAAAGTTCACCAGCCCTTTTGCCTTGTACTTCTGCCTGAAGGTAAACGCTACGCCTACTTGTACCGCGGCTTCCTGCCGGTAATCCATGTTATCGAAAATTGCTTTCAAACCGCCACGATTATTCTTGACAGCAAAGCCGGCATCTTTTAACAGTTCCAGCATGCTGTGTCCCGATCCGGCAAAAATTACCCCGGAATGAAACGTGATAACAGGCCCGGCCGGAGAGGCAGACTGGCCCGCAGCAGACTGCCAAAGCACCAGTAAAAAGAGCAGAAGGAGAATATTTTTCATCAGCCCGGTTTATTAAGGCAATCGATCTTTATACTATTAGCGGAAAAAGTAGAGAGCCAACAGAGGCAGAAACAAGCCCGTAACAGCAAGCGCAGCAAACAATACCGTTTGCTGCGCTTGCTTTGCTGTAGTTTGGCTACTGGCCATACTTCCAACAGAGAGTCGGAAGTATGGCTTAGTCGTATTTGTTCTTTTTCTTTTCAAGTTTAGCAGCCGCCTTTTCCTTTGGTGTTTTGGCTGGCTTTTTCTTAACGTCCTTTTTTGCGTCTTGTGACTTTGCCATGGGAGTAGGTTTATAGTTTACCTAAAGATACGGGTTTTTTAATTCGGAGGTAAAGCTTTTGGGCAGGATAATGTTTTCTGGCTATATGCAGCAGGCAGTAATGTATACTTCCATCAAAGAAGGTCGCGGTAGCCGCCTTTAAACACCTCGTTTACATGCCAGATGGTGAATTATGGATCAGGGTAGAAGGCTTTCTTCTGTGGCGGTTTAATGGATTCGCCGTGGTGTTGCAGGAGCCATTCGTTTGCCCATATCCATTAACCTCATCCGAAACCAGCATACGCAGGTCTTCATGCAGGTACTAATGTTGTGAACATATTAATTTCATTGGACACTGTAAATGTCGTAACATATGTAAGGTTGGTTAAAGCTCGACTCACCTAAAGGTCAGCATATAAAAAGCCGCCCATGCACAAACACAGGCGGCTTTATACTTGAAGTTATCCCCCAACAACGGGCGCTAATCCTTTTTAAGATATATTCAGTCTTTGTTCTCCTCCTCTTCGTCCACCGTCACGGTTCTGGTCTGCTCGGTGGTGTCGTACTGCACCACGGTTTCCGTTACCTCGTATTCTGTCGCAACAGAATCCCGGTCCACTACTACGCCTTCCTCGGCGGTACTTCCTTTATCGGTTCGCTCACAGGCCATCATGCTTAGAGATCCCAGCACAAGTGCACCTGCAAAAAATATCTTTTTCATAATTGTATGTTTAAGTTATGTATGATCATAATACAATATCATGACATCTATGTGTCAGATGCTATATTTGGTGTATTTACGAGTATAACTATATAAAAGGTTTTTTTCGTCGACTTGTAGCTAGGTGAAACATGTAAAATGTACAAAAGTATCTGATGTACTGGTTTTACATAAACATAAACTTCTTCAACGCCTCCTCATGCCTTCTTTGGCCGAAGCAGGAGCAAAGCAAACGAATCTTCTAAAGTCAGCAAATTTAGAAGTATAGCTGCCACAGCTATACTTGAAGAAAAGCAAAAGCCCCAGCAGTGTATTTGGATGCTGCTGGGGCTTTTGCTCCCGAACGAGCTGTACCACATTTATTCTGCGGCAGCGCTTTTTCGGTGTTGGATGATTCTAAAGTCCTCCACCAGCTTTACCGCTTCGGGAATGTCTTCCGAGAAAAGGGCGATAAAGGCTCCCGTTGGGGCATATTCCAGGGCATGCGCCAAGGCACGTGTCTCCTGGTTTATCTCAAGGGGCTCCAGCTCAGGTTTCACTTTAAAGATGCCCTTCTTCAGCAGGTTGTTAATTTCCTTCCCGTCCCGCCCGCGCAAATCCTTGTCCTGCCGGATGATGATCTCGTCGAATACTTCGGCGGCGATGCGGCCCACTTCAATCATGTCCTCGTCGCGGCGATCACCTACACCGGCTATGATACCTATTTTTCTGGTGGCCGGCGTCTGCTCCACAAAATCACCGATGGCCTGCATGGCCGCAATGTTGTGGGCATAGTCGATGAGTACCTCCGCCTTGGGCAGGTTAAACAGGTTCATGCGGCCTGGCGTGGTTTCGGCAGAGGGGATAAAAGTGCGCAACGCCGTTTTGATCTCATTAATCTCCATGTGGGAGATATAGGCTGCCAGTGTAGCCGCCAGCACATTGTAAATATTAAACCGCGCTTTGCCACCAAAGGTAAGTGGTACATCTGCCACACGATCTATCCTGATCTTGTAGGAGTTCTTGAAAATGGAGATGTAGTTGTCTTCCAGCACAGCCGCCAGTCCCCCTTTCGAAATATGTTCTATGATGCGCGGGTTCTGCTCGTCCAGGCTGAAGAAAGCAACTTTGCAGCGGAGGCCATTGGCCATGTCGTACACCAGGTCATCATCCGCATTCAGGACTGCATAGCCGTTGGAGCAGACTGTTTTGGGAATTACGCCTTTCACGCGGGCCATGTCTTCCACGGTATTGATATCGCCAAGGCCCAGGTGGTCCTCCGACACGTTCATCACAATGCCAATGTCGCACTGCCGGAAGGCCAGGCCAGAACGCAGTAACCCGCCCCGGGCGCATTCCAGCACAGCATAGTTCACCGTCGGGTCTTTCAGCACAAACTCACTGCTGTAGGAGCCAGTGGTATCGCCTTTAATAATCTTACGGCCCTGAATATAGATGCCGTCGGTGGTGGTATAGCCGGTTTTATACCCTTTAAAGTTTAGAATATGCGAGATAAGGCGGGTAGTGGTGGTTTTGCCATTGGTACCGGTTACAGCCACAATCGGGATGCGCGAGGGGCTGCCATGCGGAAACAGCATGTTGATGATCGGCTCGGCCACGTTGCGGGGCAGGCCTTCGGTAGGGGAGATGTGCATTCGGAGGCCCGGTGCGGCATTCACCTCTATCACAGCACCCCTAGTTTCAGGCAGCGGTATGGCGATGTCGCTTGTCATCACGTCAACGCCGCAAATGTCAAGTCCAATAATGCCCGCAATGCGCTCGGCCATCAGCACGTTGTACGGGTGCACAATGTCGGTCACATCCTTGGCAGTACCGCCGGTGCTTAGGTTGGCGGTCTTCTTTAGGTACAGTTCTTCGCCTACTGGTAATACCGACTGCAGCGTGAGCCCTTTCTCCCGTAGGATGCTCCGGCTTATTTTGTCTATCTTGATGTGAGTGAGCGCCTTTTCGTGTCCCACGCCCCGGCGGGGGTCCTTGTTTACCTGGTTCACCAGTTGCCGCAACGTCGATTTGCCATCACCCACCACCATGGCAGGGGTGCGTTTGGCAGCGGCAATAAACTTGCCGTTGATGACCAGCAGGCGGTAGTCGTAGCCCTGAATAAACTGCTCTACCATCACCGCATTGGAATAGCGCTGAGCCTCTGCAAAACCCTTCAGGGCATCTTTCCAGTTTTCGATGTTGATGCTGGCCCCCTTGCCTTGGTTGCCATCCAGCGGCTTCGTTACGAGAGGATACCCCAGTTCCTCCACTGCCTCCTCCAGTTCGCGCGTGCAGTATACCGTCAGGCCCTGTGGTACAGGTACGCCCGCTTCCTCCAGTATGGCCTTAGTGATATTTTTGTTACCCGCGTTTTCGACAGCAAAGCAGGAAGTGTTGCTGCTCATAGCCGCCTGTATGCGTTTTTGGTACATGCCGTACCCGAGCTGGATGTGCCCGCTTTGCTTGTTCTGGATGTACGGGATGTTGCGGTTCACGGCCTCCTGCACAATGGCTTCGGTTGTCGGCCCAAAATACTCGTCTTCCCGGATCTGGTGCAGTTTGGCCACATCCTGAATCACGTTCACCCGTTCGCCTTGTGCCAGGGCCTCCGTAATGCGCACGGCCGCTTCAGCCGCATACTCGCCTGCCCGTTCCTGCTGGTACGAGAACACAACAAAGTCTACACCGGGCTGGCTCGATGCATAGCACCTGCCGTAGCCGCTGCTCATGCCCGCCATGGTTTGCAGCTCCAGGGCAATGTGCTGCACAAGTTTACTGAAGGTGGTGCCCTCGTTCACCAAACGTATAAAGCCGCCCTCTGTGCCAGCCGAGGAGCGGTGCTTGATGATGTCGGGGAAAAGTTTCTGTAGCTTCTGAGCCAGGTTTGGCACATCGCTGGTGAGGGTGTCCTGCTTCTCCTGTAGGTCCAGTTTGAGCACAATAATTTTAGGATGCTTGATGGACCAGTAATTAGGTCCACGCATTATTTTTATTTCCAGGATTTTCATGTGTTTAAGAAAACAGTGCTTATAGGCAATCTTCGTATGGCATGTAATTGTAATGGTACTGAAAGTGTTCTATCACGCTGGATGGTAAACTCCCTATACGTATCCCTCGCGCTGTCGACAGCGGTGCGAATAGGAAATATGTTGTATAAATAAAAATTAAGTGGTTTACGCTCTTATTTATGATACTTATACGTAGCTGCATGCTGGCTATAAAGGGAAAAGATGGTAAATTCAACCGGAAATGCTGTTTCTTGTGCCACACTGTTCCCGTGCGGCTTAGCCAAGCCCCCGGAGAAGGCCGGCTTTTTCCGCCTGTACAGAAGCTGGCAAGCAGTGCTAAACCATGCGCAGGAATAGAAATACAGTGATTCTGACACTTTTAGCCGGGCTTAAATGCGCGCTATATTGCCATGAGGGCACGTGAAAAATGAAAGCACTAAGTAGAATATCTTTCAGATTTTTAAAACGCTTCTTCCTTTTAGTGATGATGGGTATGGGCGTGCCTTCTGCCATGGCCGAAACTTATTACATTAGCCCGCAGGGCAACGATGGCGCCAACTCAGGTACTAGTCTGGAGCAGCCCTGGCAAACAATAACTAAGGTAAACGCCACCCGCTTTGCCCCCGGTGATACTATACTTTTTAAGGGCGGCGCCACCTTCCAGGGAAGTATTCAGTTTCTACCCGGTGCGGGGGGCACCGCCGACAAACCCATTGTTTTGAGCTCCTACGGCACGGGTAAAGCAATTATCAGTAGCGGCACGCTTCCCGGACTCAAAGTATACAATGCCGCTGGCTTTAAGGTGGTGAACCTGATTTTCGAGGGCTCCGGGCAGTGGAAAGATGCGCAAAGCCATGGCATTGATTTTTACATGGACCTGCCCAACAACACGCGCCTTGATTTTATAGCAATAGACAGTGTGGAGGTATCCGGCTACCGCTTAACGGGCATCTCCGTGGGCAGCTGGAAAGGAGCGAGTGGGTACGACAACATCTCTATCACCAACAGCAGCGTGCACGATAACGGCGATGCAGGAATCGCCACCTATGCCGAAGCCACCCTTGGCCACCGCAATCTGTATGTGGGCTACAACAAAGTATACAACAACTCCGGGCTGCCGGAGAAAACCGACTTGCACAGTGGCAACGGCATCCTGGTGGGCGGTGTTGATGGTGCCGTGGTGGAATTCTGCGAAGCCTACAACAACGGCTGGCTTAACGCCTGGACCACCGGTGGCCCTGTCGGCATCTGGGGCTACCACTGCAACAACCTGGTCATCCAGTACAATGAGTCGCACCACAACAAGACGGGCACCACCAAAGACGGGGGCGGCTTTGATATTGACGGCGGCTGCACCGACTGCACCATGCAGTACAACTACTCCCACGATAACGAAGGAGCGGGCTACCTGGTGGCGCAGTATGTAAACGCTCCTCCCATGAAAGGCGTTACCATCCGCTACAACATCAGCGAAAACGACGGTCGCAGCAACGGCTATGGCGCCATTCACCTCTGGTCGTCAGGGGCGAACGGGGGCATCCAGGACCTGCACATCTACAACAACACCGTATACCTTAGCCCGGCAGAAAGTGGCGATCCCAAAGCCCTTTATGTGCAGGAGGGTGGCAAAACAGTCGCGTATATCCGCAACAACATATTCCAGACAACTGGAGGGCTGGAGGTGGTGCAGGCACAGCAAACATCAGACTTGCGGCTGGAGGGAAATAACTACTGGGCAGGCGAGGGCAACCTGAAAATTAACTGGAACGGCTCCACCTACACGTCCCTTACGGATTGGCGGGCGGCGACAGGGCAGGAAATGCTGCCCGACTCAGCGGTAGGCCTGACGGTTGCGCCCCTTCTGAAAAAGCCGGGGCAGGGAATTATACTTGCCGATCCCCGCAAACTGCACACCCTGACTGGATATGAGCTTCAGGATACCTCGTGGTTGATCGGCAAAGGACTGGACCTGCAGAAGCTTTACAGCATAGCGGTTGGTCCTGTTGATTTCTTTGGAAATGACCTCACCAGCCGGAAAGCCTTCAGCATAGGCGCACACCAGCCTGAGGTAGTTCCGCTGCCGGTTACCTTTGTCTCTTTCCGGGTGTACAGGAAGGGCAATCGGGTGGAGCTGGCATGGGAAACGGCGACGGAGCAAAACAATAAGGGCTTTGAAGTTGAGGTGTCGGAGGATGGACAGCAGTTCCGCCCGATTGGCTTTGTTCCGAGTAAAAGTCCCGATTCGCAGGTCAGGCAGGCGTATAACTTCACACATGCCAACCCAGGTAAAAAAGGCACCCGCTATTACCGCCTGAAACAGCTTGACTTAGACGACACCACTGCCTATTCCACCGTCTGCGTCGTGGAAGTAAGAGCCGAAGGCAATGGTATGATCATCTATCCTAATCCTTTCGAGCAAGATTTTTTACTCCAAATATATTCCGACGAAAATCAAAAGCTGCACCTGGCGCTATCTGGCATGAAGGGCAGGAAATTGCTTGAGCAAACCCTGCAGCTGCAGGAGGGTAACAATTTTATCCGCATCGCCCCCGCAAATCTGAAGGAGGGAACCCTATTCCTGCTGTCAGCCACCTTTGGCGGCGAAACACACCAGGTAAAAATGTTTAAGCGCTGAGGGTGAAAGTAATTTACAAGAGGCAAGGCCTTTTATACTTGACACTCCATACTTCCCATAGTCGGACTAAGTATCTCGACTTCACAAATTTGTTCTTCCGCCAGTATACCGCACTTTAAGGCCACACCATCCTGATGCAGGTAAGCCTTAGCAAAGCTCTTAGGAATAATCGCGTGTGCGAAAAGAGCCGATGAAGTGAAAGCAAATTTATACTTCTGAAGCGAGCGTATTTCCCAGCCCGCTGGCATTGCTTACGAAGCTACCATATCCGAAGTATGCGGTAGCTCCTGCTTCACCGGATTTAAAGTTTTAATCACACGTGCCGGATTGCCAACGGCAATGGAGTTGTCGGGAATGTCTTTTACCACTACTGATCCGGCGCCTATGCGCACGTTGTTACCGATATGAATACCACCGATGATGCATACATTGGAGCCCACTTCCACGTTGTTGCCGATGATGGGAGAATCAGAGTAGGAACCATCTTCCTTGCGAATGTTACCCACAGTGGTGGAGTGCCTGAAAAAACAGTTATCGCCAATCACCGCACAACCGTTTACCACCAGCGCATGGCCGTGGCCGAGGTAGAAATTTTTCCCGACCGTAGTCCAGTGAGGCAGCTCAATGCACATAAACCACTCCACCACGATCTTGTAGAACACGAGGTAAGGAAGCCACAGAATACGAAAGAACTTATTTTTGGAGGCGGGATGGCCCAAGCGGAAAAGCAGCAGCACGAGCTGGCCTTTGATATTTCCTTTGTTGGCGTTCCAATCCTGAAAAAGGTATGACAGCATGTAAATTCTAAAATTAAGGGTGTTAGTCGTAAGAATATGCTTTACGATATATAATTGATATAGATCAGCTGTTTTTTCTAAAATATTTGTTCCGTTTATCTGCTTTTTCAAGAATCGCACGAAGTTAACAAGCAGCGCCCTTACGACTTTACCTCCCCACCTGTTTTTATACCTTGTAGCAACCGGTAAGTAAAACGCGCAGCCGTAGGAGCGTAAAAATTGGCTGTCACCGTAGTTGCCACCTCAAGCTTATCCTTTTACCCGCTTCTTCCCGTACATGGGTTTATGAAAGAAAAAATAGGCGAACTCAGCATCCTATCCATCGACATCGGGGGCTCCAGCATCAAGGGAACCGTACTCAGCCAGACCGGCGATTTATTAACTGGCTATATCAAAACTCCCACACCCACACCGGCCTCACCAGAGAAAGTGCAGGCTGCCATTGTGCACCTGGTAAAGGATTTCCCCCCTTTTGATCGGGTTTCCGTGGGCTTTCCGGGCTATGTGCGGGAGGGCACCGTGACGACAGCGCCAAACCTGGGAACAGCATCGTGGCACGGTGTTAACCTTAGCCAGGAACTTGGGGAAAAGCTGCAAAGTCCGGTTAGGGTAGTAAACGACGCGGACCTGCAGGGCCTGGGTGTGGTGCAGGGAAAGGGCTTTGAAATAGTCATTACACTGGGTACAGGTTTCGGCACGGCCTTGCTGCACAACGGGTTTCTGCTGCCGCACCTCGAACTGGCGCACCACCCGGTTACCAAGAACAAAGACTACGACCAGTATATCGGCGACAAGGCACTGGATAAGATAGGCGTGGAGAGGTGGAACGAACGAATGAAGCGGGTGCTGCACATTCTGCTAACCGTCTTCAACTACGACCATCTCTACATCAGCGGGGGCAATGCGCGACTGCTCAATTTCCCGCTGGACGACAACATCACGATTGTTTCGAACAAAGAAGGAATTGAGGGAGGCGCCATGCTTTGGAAAGATGAGTTTATAGTTGCCAGCACCTGATCTATACCAATTCTCCTTACAACACATCATTCTCACCCTCCTCGCGTACCACTTAGAAGGGCTCCGCTAAGGCGCTGCATGTATAAAGCTAAGCAGGAAAGAATTATGCGTACAGAAAATCAGACGCTGGAACAGGAAGGAATTAACACGGTACGGGTTTTAACGGCAGATGCGGTGCAAAAAGCCAACTCGGGTCATCCCGGTATGCCTATGGGGGCAGCCCCGATGGCGCATGTGCTCTGGACGGAGGCCATGCACTACAACCCGCAAAATCCCGATTGGGCGAACCGCGACCGGTTCATTCTTTCTGCCGGCCATGGCAGTTTGCTGCAGTATTGTTTTCTATACTTAACCGGTTACAACCTGTCGCTGGACGATTTAAAAGATTTCCGGCAGTTGCACAGCAAAACCCCCGGGCACCCGGAGTCGGGCATCACGCCTGGCATCGAAATTACCACAGGCCCGCTCGGGCAGGGCTTTGCCAACGGCGTGGGCTTTGCCATTGCGCAACGGCACCTGGCTGCCCGCTACAACAAGCCTGATTTTACGCTGTTCGATTATAAAATCTATGCCATCTGCAGCGACGGCGACCTGATGGAAGGCGTTACGGCGGAAGCAGCCTCGCTGGCCGGACACCTGCAGCTCGGCAACCTCATTTACCTCTACGACGACAACAACATCTCCATTGAGGGAAGCACGGGGCTTGCCTTCAGCGAAGACGTTGGCAAACGCTTTGAAGCTTACCAATGGCATGTGCAGGTGGTGGAGGACGGTAACAACCTGGAGGCACTAGCGCAGGCAATACAGCAGGCACAGGAAGAAACACAGCGCCCGTCGCTCATTAAAGTGCGGACGCAGATTGGGTTTGGCAGCCCCAACAAAGTAGACAAAGCCAGCGCACACGGCTCTCCCTTGGGTGAGGACGAAGTGAAACTGGTGAAAGAGAACCTGGGGTTTGATCCAAGTAAATCCTTTGAGGTGTCGGAGGAGGTACTGCAGTACTATCGGGAGATTGGGGCAAAAGGCACCGCTAAAGAGCAGGAGTGGAATGAGCTGTACCAGGCATACAAACAACAGTACCCGGAGCTTGCCGCAGAATATGAGTTGCTGCGCAGCGGGAAACTGCCGACAGGCTGGAAAGACAACCTGCCGGTTTTTAAACCCAGCGACGGTGAGATGGCCACGCGCAAAGCCTCCGGCAAACTGCTGAACGCCATCGCCGCGAAACTGCCTAACCTGCTGGGTGGCTCGGCTGATCTCTCGCCTTCCACCGGCACCGAACTAAAGGGCTACGATTCCTTTTCGGCGGAAAACCCAGGCGGCAGAAATTTCCACTTCGGCATTCGTGAGCACGCCATGGGTGCCGTGCTGAACGGCATGGCCATCACCAAAGGCCTGTTTGCCTACGGTGCCACCTTTCTCATTTTCTCAGAGTACATGCGGCCCCCGATACGGATGGCCGCCATCATGAAAATTAAGCCGATCTTCATTTACACCCACGACAGCATTGGCCTGGGAGAAGACGGTACCACGCACCAGCCCGTGGAGCAGCTGATATCGTTGCGCTCCATCCCGAACCTGATCGTGCTGCGGCCGGCCGATGCGAACGAGACGGTGCAGGCATGGCGCGTGGCGCTGGAGCATGCCGACGGTCCGGTAGCCCTGGTGCTCACCCGGCAGGAGTTGCCCGTGCTGGACCAGGAGAAGTACACGCCAGCCACCGAACTGGAGCGCGGAGCCTACATTCTCTCAGATGCCGCTGAACCGCAATTGCTCCTGATCGCCACCGGTTCGGAAGTGAGCCTGGTGCTGCAGGCACAGGAAAAGCTGCAGCAGGAAGGCATTGCCGCCCGCGTTATCAGCATGCCCTCGTGGGAGCTGTTTGAGAAGCAGGACGCTGCCTACAAAGAAAAAGTATTTCCTGAAAACCTGCGCAAGCGGCTGGCCGTGGAAGCGGGATCCACCTTGGGCTGGCACAAGTATGTCACAGACGAAGGCAGCATTATCGGCATGACCACCTTCGGCGAATCGGCACCGGCTGAGGAACTTTTTGAGCTCTACGGCTTCACAGTAGACAATGTGGTGAAACAGGCGAAGGCACTGCTTTCCTAACTTCAGGGCAGAAATTGTTCAGGTGAAACGGGAACAGGCAAGTATAAGAGCACAAAGAATTAAAAATGAAAATAGGCATTGCAGCAGATCACGGCGGGTACGCATTAAAGGAAGCAGTACGTCCCTTACTTGAGGAAGCAGGGCACGAGGTGACAGACTATGGCGCCAGAAGTCTTGACGATAAAGATGACTATCCAGATTATGTGATACCGCTGGCAGAAGCAGTTGCCGGAAAGCGGGTTGATCGGGGAATAGCCATCTGCGGAAGCGGCGTGGGGGCATCCATCGCCGCGAATAAAGTGCCCGGTTTGCGGGCTGCGCTGGTGCACGATCATTTCTCGGCACACCAGGGGGTAGAGGATGACGACATGAACATGCTGTGCCTCGGTGGCCGCGTGGTCGGAAACAGCGTGGCTGAAGAACTGATCTTTACCTATTTAGAAGCGAAGTTTACCGGCGAAGAGCGCCATGAGCGAAGGCTAAACAAAGTAAAACACCTAGAAGACAAGTATAAAGGATAAACTATGGAAAAGAACAATGTAAAGCGCATCCACGATTTTGACCAGAGCATCTGGCTCGATTTTATCGACCGCAAGATTATGGATACCGGTGAACTGCAAAAGCTGATAGATGAGGACGGCGTGCGGGGCGTAACTTCCAACCCGGCCATTTTCGAAAAAGCCATCAGCAGCAGCTCTGATTACGATGCCGACATAAAGGAACTAAGCCAGCAGGATCTGAGCAACGAGGATCTGTTCTATAAACTGGCGGTGCGGGACATTAAACGTGCGGCAGATCTTTTTAAGCCGGTGTATGAAGAGGAGGTAAAGGGAGCGGACGGCTACATCAGTCTCGAAGTATCGCCCTACCTTGCCCGTGATACCGAAGGAACCATCCGGCAGGCGCGCGAACTGTGGGAGGCGGTGGACCGCGAAAATGTTATGATTAAGATACCCGGCACGGCAGAAGGCCTGCCCGCCATCCGGACCTGCATCAGCGAAGGCATCAACATCAATGTTACCTTACTTTTCAGCCTCGACCGCTACGAAACAGTGGCCAACGCTTATATTTCGGGCCTGGAGGATCGCCTCGAGAAAAATCAACCCATAGACCACATTGCCTCTGTTGCCAGCTTTTTCCTGAGTCGCATTGATGTGATGGTGGATCCGGTGCTGAAGGAGAATGGCTTGAACGAGCTTTACGGCGAAGTGGCGATTGCCTCGGCAAAAAAAGCCTACGAGATCTACAAGCGTGTATTCAGCAGCGAGCGCTTTAAAAAGCTGGAAGCCAAGGGAGCCAGGCCACAGCGCCTGCTGTGGGCCAGTACCAGCAGCAAGAACCCTGATTTCTCCGACACCAAGTATGTGGAGGCGCTGATCGGGCCAAACACGGTAAACACTATTCCGATGGACACGCTGGAGGCGTTCCGGGATCATGGCCAGGCATCGAACACCCTTGAAAATGATCTGGACAAAGCCACGCGTACCCTGGAGCAGTTAAAGGAAGCTGGCATCGATCTGGAGGATATAACGCAGCGATTGGAAGAAGAAGGAATTGAGAAGTTTAACCAGCCGTATGGGAAACTGCTGGATGCCATCGCGGAGCAAAAGAAGAAAGCGCTCGCCTCCAACAATTCGTGATGGCGTTAAGTACCGCGCCCCTTTATATTCCCGAAGTATGGAGACAGCTTCTGCTGTAGCCATACTTGTATCTTTCCATCGTACCAAAAAAGTATAAGATGAACCCCGAACAAAGCAGCAACACAGGTAACGTTTTCGGCATGATTGGCCTTGGCACCATGGGCCGCAGTTTATTGCTCAACATAGCAGACAGCGGCTTTCCCGTGGCGGGCTACGACAGAAATGCAGAGCAGGTAGATTTTCTGGCGCGGGAAGGTGAGGCTTTCCCCGTTCAGGCCTTTGCCTCGCTTCCTGAATTCGTTTCCAGCCTCAAAACGCCCCGCGCCATTATGATGCTGGTGCCGGCAGGCCCGATTGTGGACAATGTGATCGCCGAAATTCTGCCCTTGCTCGAGAAGGGAGATATTCTGATAGACGGAGGTAATTCACACTTCTCGGATACCACACGTCGAGATGCCGCCCTGAAAGAAGAGGGGTTGCACTTCTTCGGGATGGGTATTTCCGGTGGGGAGGAAGGTGCGCGAAGAGGCCCGAGCATGATGCCTGGCGGTGACACGGAGGCATACCAGGTTATGAAACCTATACTGGAAGCGGTGGCGGCTAAAGTGAATGGAGAGCCCTGTGTAACCTACATCGGACCGGGAGCGGCCGGCCATTTTGTGAAGATGGTGCACAACGGCATTGAGTATGGCATGATGCAGTTGATTGCCGAATCCTACGAAATCATGCGCAAAGGCCTGCAGCTCAAAAATGAAGAGATACACCAGGTGTTTGCGCGCTGGAACAATGGGCGACTGCAATCCTACTTGCTGGAGATAACGCGGGATATATTCACTTACAAAGCCCCCGGCACAGAGCATTTCCACATCGATGATCTGCTTGATATTGCCCGCTCGAAAGGCACCGGCAAATGGACCGCACAGGTGGCCATGGAACTGGAAATACCCGTGCCGACCATAGACATAGCCGTGGCCATGCGCGACCTCTCCAAGTATAAAAAAGTGCGGGTGGAGGCGGATGAACGGTATGCAGCCGATCACCCTAACGCAATTAAAACGGGCAACCGCGAGGAACTGCTGACGCAGCTGGAGCAGGCCTTTTACTTCAGCATGATTGCCACCTACGCCCAAGGCATGCACCTGCTGGCCAAAGCCTCTGTCGATTATGGCTATGAGCTGCAACTGGACCAGATTGCGAAGATTTGGCGGGGCGGGTGTATTATTCGCGCTGCCTTTCTGGAGGATATTTACACGGCGTACCAGCAAAACCCCAAGTTGGCGCACTTGCTGCTCGACCCTCAGGTATTAGCGCTGATGAATGAGACTGCTCCCGGCATGCGGGCGGTGGTGGCGACGGCTGCTTTGTCTGGTGTTGCCACGCCTGCTTTCGCCACCACGCTGGGCTATTTCGACAACTTCCGCAACGGCACCATGCCTTCAAACCTCATTCAGGCGCAGCGCGATTTCTTTGGGGCCCACACCTACGAGGTAATCGGCAAGGAGGGGATCTTTGTGCACACCGACTGGCTGCCAGACGCCCTGGATTAAAGTATACATAGCGCACCGGCAGTACCTGTGCGCTATATATACTTGTTCACTCATACTTCTACTCAAGGCTGAGCTACTTTATCTGCTCCTTCAGCCGTATTCCCATAAAGAAAGATGCATTCAACTAAAACAAAGCAAAAGGCGCAACCAACCATATTTGTCATCTTCGGCGGCACCGGCGATTTGAACAGCCGTAAGCTTGCTCCGGCTATTTATAACCTGTTCCTGGAGAAGTCACTGCCGGCGGATTTTGCCGTTATTGGCACGGGCCGCACCAAACTGTCTGACGAGGAATTCAGAAAAAGTCTGTACGAAGGAATAAACGAGTTTTCGCGCAGGGGAAAGACAGACAAAAAGGATTGGGAGCAGTTTTGCGGGCACATCCATTACCAGATTGCCGACCTGCTGAAGGAAAGCAGCTATGCGGAGCTGAAGAAAAACATTGAGCAGCTTCAAGCGGAGTGGGCCCAGGAAGCGCAGGTGATTTACTACCTGGCGGTTGCGCCGAACTTTTTCCCCGTTATTGCCAGGAACATTGCGCAGCACCAACTGGCCGAAAACTCTGACAATTCCCGCATCGTCATCGAAAAACCTTTCGGGCATGATCTGGAGTCGGCGAGGGAGCTGAATGCCTTGCTTGGGGAGCTGTTCGAGGAGAAGCAGATTTACCGCATCGACCACTACCTCGGCAAAGAGACGGTGCAGAACATCATGGCTTTCCGCTTTGCCAACTCTATGTTTGAGCCGCTCTGGAACCGCAATTACATTGAGCACGTGCAGATATCCGTGACTGAGCGCCTGGGGGTAGGCGACCGCGGCGGGTATTACGAAGGCTCTGGTGCCTTGCGCGATATGGTACAGAACCACCTGCTGCAGTTGCTTTGCCTGGTGGCCATGGAAACCCCAACCAACTTTGGGGCCGAAGAAATCCGCAACCGGAAAGTGGATGTACTGCATGCCATGCGCCGTTTTTCGGCAGAGGAAGTACGCATGAACACTGTGCGCGGGCAGTACGGGCAGGGCTGGATAGAGGGAAAGGAAGTGCCCGGCTACCGGGATGAAACCGGGGTGGACCCGGAGTCAAATACCGAAACCTTTGCCGCGGTAAAATTCTTTATAGACAACTGGCGCTGGCAGGGTATTCCGTTTTACGTGCGCACCGGCAAGCGCCTGCACCAGACGGCTTCCACCATCACCATCCAGTTTAAGGATGTGCCTCACTTTATTTTTCCGCCCGAAACTACGGAGACCTGGCAGCAGAACCGACTCATCATCAGCATTCAACCAGAGATGAGCATCCGGATGCAGTTGCAGGCAAAACGGCCGGGGCTGGAGATGGTGCTGAACACGGTAGATATGGTGTTTGATTACAAAGGCACTTACACGGTGGAAGCACCGGAGGCCTACGAAACGCTGCTGCTCGATACAATGGACGGTGACCAAACACTCTTTATGCGGGCCGACCAGGTGGAGGCTGCGTGGGATTTACTTATGCCCATCCTGCACGCCTGGGAGTCGAAACGCAGCCTAAGCTTTCCGAATTATTCCGCAGATTCCTGGGGGCCTGAAGTAGCCGAGGCGCTGATTGCCCGCGACGGTTTCCATTGGTTTACGCTTCCGGTTAACAACAAGAAATAGAGTCACAAGTATGGTACATGTAGTTGAGGAACCCACAGCATTACTACGGGAGTTGGCTTCTTTCTTTGTTACAAAAGCTAACGAAGCCATCGCAGCGCATGGTGATTTTAATGTAGCCTTATCGGGGGGCAACTCGCCGAAAAAGCTCTATGAATTGCTGGCCTCTGCTGAGCTCAGCAGTCAGGTAGCGTGGGACAAGGTAAACTTTTTCTTCGGCGATGAGCGGCTTTTGCCAGCCGATAGTCCGGATAGCAATGCACTGATGGTACGCAAAGCCTTGTTCGAGCCGCTGCAGATTCCAGAAAATCAAATATTCCAGGTGAACACCACCTTGCCACCGGCGCAGGCCGCCCAAGACTACGCGGAACGTATACAGGCGCAGTTCAGCAGTGCCGATGCAGTTTTTGACCTGGTGCTGTTAGGCTTGGGAGATGATGCGCACACCGCCTCGCTTTTTCCCGGTACTTCTGTGCTGGAGGAGCAGGCGGCAGGTGTAAAGGAAGTATACCTGGAGCAAAAACAAGTGTACCGCATCACCCTCACGGCCCCGCTGATAAACAAAGCAAAAGCCATTGCCTTTCTGGTGTACGGTGCTTCCAAAGCCACTGCTGTGCAGCAGGTGCTGGAAGGGGAGAAGGACACCCATACTTACCCGGCACAACTGATAAAGGGAAACGTACATTGGTTTCTGGACAAGGAGGCTGCCTCATTGTTAAAGAAGTAGTACAAGCAGAAAGATCGGTTTTATACTTGTACAAGTTAACTGGCGCGGATCTTTAGATGCATGACCTGAAATGAACGGGAAGTCTCTGCCTTCACTAGCTTTAAGGAACCAGATGACTAAACAGGCAAAGTATCTTAAGGTATACATTTGCCTAAGCAGCCTTGCTACATACACCAATAGACGCCACCGCTAGGTAAGTATAAATAAATGATTCAACCCAATATTTATATGATTGAACGCCAGGTGTTCCGCATGCCCAAAGCCGGCTCCATTAATGATCTGACACAAGAACGAGAGGATCTTGAGGCGCCCGGACCTGATGAAGTATGCGTGCAGGTGCAGGCTATCGGACTGAACTTTGCAGATATCTTTGCTATGCAGGGGTTGTACAGCGCCACTCCAAAAGGCGCCTTTATACCAGGCCTTGAATTTTCAGGAGTTATAATCGCCGTAGGAGATGCGGTGGCAGAAGTGAAGGTGGGCGACAGGGTGATGGGCGTCACGAAGTTCGGAGGCTATGTATCGCACCTCAACATCAACCACCGCTACGTTATTCCGCTGCCGGACCGCTGGAGCTTTGAGGAAGGGGCCGGGTTCCTGGTACAGGGGCTCACCGCCTATTATGCCCTCACCACCTTAGGCAATTTGCAGCAAGGCATGACGGTGCTGATCCACAGTGCGGCAGGAGGCGTCGGGCTGCTGGCCAACCGTATCTGCAAAAAGTATAATGCCTATACCATCGGCACCGTTGGCAGACCGGAAAAAGTAGCGTTTCTGCACCAGGAAGAGGCGTACGACGCGGTAATTCTCCGCGACAGCGGATTTGCTGATAAGCTGCAAGCGGCACTGGCAGATCGGCCGCTTCACCTGATCATGGAATGCATTGGTGGCAGGGTGCTGGCGCAAGGGTGGAAAGCCCTGGCACCGATGGGCCGGATGGTGGTATATGGCAATGCCAGTTTTGCCAGCCACGGGGCAAGGCCAAACTACCCGCGGCTCCTCTGGCAGTTCCTCCGGCGTCCTAAAATTGATCCGCTGCGCCTGCCCACCGAGAACAAGTCTTTGATGGGCTTTAACCTGATCTACCTATACGAACAGACGGATATGATGCACCAGTTGCTCGGCGAGCTACAGGCACTGCAGCTTAGGCCGCAGCATGTGGGGCAGGTTTTCCCTTTCGAGGCCATGCCTGAAGCCATACGGCTTTTCCAACGTGGCAAAACAGTAGGCAAGGTGGTGGTGCAGACACGTACTTCTGAATAAGAAGGGAATACAAGGTGGAACGAGCTAGCATATCAATAGTATGCCCTATTTCAAAAAGCGCTATTCATCTACTGGAAATTTTGTGTAATATCGCATTGCTGAAGCAGCAGAAAGTATAAAGTCAGCTGTTACCTGGCTTCCTACAACAGGTACAACTTACTCTTTCTACTACCTGTATCTATAGAAGCCACAAGTATAAATTTGCGAAAGCGTTAAGCATCACGTTGCAGGAAATTGATTTGCTGCACTGATAAGTATAAACCTATTAATTCTAAAACTTCAACTATATAATGGCTACCGGACTTCTTGCTCTTTTAGATGATATTTCTGCCCTTGTAAAAGTTAGTGCAGCAACCCTAGATGATGTGCCTACTCAGGTTGCAAAAACAACGGGCAAAGTTTCCGGGATCGTGATAGATGATACGGCGGTGACACCAAAGTACGTGGTGGGCCTGGACCCTTCGCGGGAGCTTTCCATTATTTTTCAGATAGCAAAGAAGTCGCTCATCAACAAAATTTTACTTTTAAGCCCGGCGGCACTTATACTTGGTTTTTTTGCGCCATGGGCGATCGTACCTATTCTGATGCTGGGAGGTGCGTATCTGTGTTACGAAGGGTATGAGAAAGTGCACTCCATGTTCAGTTCACATGTTTCAGAAACTGTCCAGAACGTAGCCGCTGGTTTGGAAGTCATCACACCCGAAGAACTGGAAAAGGAACGGGTGAAAGGAGCTGTGCGTACCGATTTAATTCTTTCCGCTGAAATTGTGGCCATTACGTACGCCACAGTGGCTGACAGCCCTCTGGTTACTCAAATTGCAGTGTTGCTGGCTGTGGCCATACTTATAACCGTGGCTGTTTACGGCTTTGTTGGTTTAATCGTGAAAGCGGATGATTTAGGTGTGCACATGGCCAAAGAGAACAACAGCGCGCAGGTTCGCAGTGTCGGCCGTGGCATTGTCACCTTTATGCCCCATTTCCTGAAGATCCTGGGCTTTGTCGGAACGGCAGCTATGCTGTGGGTAGGCGCAGAGATCATAGCGCACGGTATTCCGTTTACCAGCCACGCCCTGGATAACCTGGAACATGCCCTTGCCAACATCCCTGCTCTTGCCTGGTTTACGAAAGCAGTGGCCTGCGGGATTGGCGGCCTGATCTTAGGTTTTATCATAGATAGGATTTTGGTGCTGGGGCGCAAGATCTTTAAAAAGTAGAAGTGATTGGGAAGTACAGACCCTACTAAAGCCTGGTCGCTTTTAAGTGGTGAACGCCTACTGCTTCTTCAAACGTGATGCTTGTTGTACCACAAAGTATAACCATCAAAATCAAGAGGCATCAAAAAGCCATCTGTCACGACATGGTAGCAGGTGGCTTTTTTGTTGCTGCTAAGTTTCCTCCAAAATTATCTTCTCGCTACTAAGATGCCTTCACTTGATTTATTCAGCTGAAACTACACCCATCCAGCAGCAGAGCTTTCTCTGGGAGTCTTATCAAGTTTCAAAATCTATCAAAGCAGGTGTTTTAACAACATCCCCCTCCGTCGTAAAACCAGGTAGATCCGGTGATGAAGATGTCCTGGCGGCCCAGGTTTTCCAGTGCCTTTGCTGTTTTGTCGCACACAGCCAGTGGCTGGTTGTGCAGCAGGGTATGTCCTTTTCCGTCGTCAAAGAAGCTCTCCCCGCCAAAGTAAATGGCATGCTTGCCTGTAAAAACACAAGGGCCATCAGCCGGCATAGGGTCTTTGATGGCGCAGATCTCCACGCTTTCGATAAAGATGGTCTGTTCGGTGTCGTACTGGCCGGGAGCCAATACGCGGTAGGGGCGTCTTGCCCGTACCTCCACGGTACCAAAGCCAATGCCCGTCAGCACGTCGAGGTACTCCTGCAGCGGCATGGCGCCGCTAAGGCAGAGCGCGCGGAGGCGGTCGTCGTTGCGCAGGCTTTCAGGCATGGCATCCTCACTCGTTGGGTCAGAAAGCACGAGCCTGCCGTGCGGCTTCAGCACCCGGTACATTTCCCTAAGAGCCACTTCCAGTTCTTCTTTCTTGAAAATATTGAACAGGCAGTTCTGGGCGGCCACATCCACCGATTCGTCTTCCACGGGCAGTTGCAGGGCATCGCCATAGCGCAATTCCACAAAGTCCCGGTCAAACCAACTGTTCTTCCCGGCGGCAAGCTGCAGGTTCTCGTCACAGACTTCGAGCATTCGGTCCACCGGGTCTACGCCGATCACGGCACCTGGCCGGCGGGTAAAGTAGGAGAACTGCAGCAGCTCCATTCCGCCGCCAACGCCCACATAAAGCACGGTGGGAGCATGGCTCAGGTCGCGCGGGTTTACAGTTGAGCCGCAGCCGTAGTTCATCTCCAGCATTTTGGAGGGAACAGTCAGGTCTGGCAGTTGCCATACCGGTGTTGTGGTGCAGCATAGTCCCTTTTGTGGCGTATTGGCCGCATCTTCGTACACAAGTTTTGCCGCCTCTAAATAGTCGCTCATCTATAGTTGGGTTAGTTGAAATAATGGGTACAGTAAATTATTGCAGAAAATAAGTTGTCAAAAGCCAGTAGCTAAGGCCGGCGCAGACCACAGCCACGTGCAGCGTCAGTAGCCAGGAAAGCAGTATGCCCGAGAATGTTTTGTAGTTGGCTTTTCCTGTTACGGTGCCGCTCCCAAAAAGCATGGCCTCTCCTTTGAAGTTGTCGTTGGTGCCATTGCTGAACGCCAGAAAGCAAGCTGCCAGGAATAAAAGTATAACCATATCAGAACCTTTATTAAATCCGTAACGCGCGTTCCGGTTACTTCACCGTTTCGCCCCCGCAGCTCGACCCGGCTCCGGCAGTGCAACCGTAACAATGCTGGTTCAGCACAATAGAGCGTGCATCCAAAGCGGCGGCGTCAAAATCGCGGATGTGCCGTGGCGACCCCAGGGCGACTTCCAGTTCCAGCATCTGGTTGAAATCGCAGTCGTAGAGGGAACCATCCCACCCCACGGAGACCGTGTTGCGGCACATCACGCCCGCTGCAGCCACCGGGTTAAAGGCATTCACCAGTTTCTCCATGTAGGCGTCGTAGTTGCCGCTTTGCACAAGGTAATCCAGAAAGCGGCTGATGGGCAGGTTAGTAATGCAGAACAGGTTGTGAAATGAAATATTGTAGCCGCTGCGCAGCCTGCGCTTAAACTCGGCCTCCAGCGAAGCCTGAGCGCTTGGCAGGAAAGCACCCGATGGGTTGTACACCAGGTCCAGTTGCAGATGGCTTCCTTCCAGCCCGTAGCCTTCGGCATTGAGCAGCTGCAGCGCCTTGATGGACTTCTCGAACACCCCATCACCCCGTTGGGCATCGGTGCGGGACGCCTGGAAATAAGGAAGCGAGGATACCACGTGTACCCCATGCTGCCTGAAGAAAGCGGGCAGGTCGTGGTATTTTTTGTTGGCAAGTATAATGGTGAGGTTGCAGCGCACGATCACCTGCCGGCCCAGCCTGGAGAGTTCCTCCACAAACCACCGGAAGTCAGGGTTCATTTCGGGAGCGCCACCTGTCAGATCCACGGTTGTGATGTCAGGGGAGTGCTGCAGGGCATCCAGGCACAGTTGCATGGTATCGCGTGTCATGATCTCCTTACGGTCAGGGCCAGCATCCACGTGGCAGTGCTTGCAGGTTTGGTTGCACATCTTGCCCATGTTCACCTGCAGAATGGTGGTTCCGGTGGGTTTTAACGGGAAAAGATCGTGTTCCTGCAGGCGTCTGGCAAAAGCCGGAAACTGTGTTCCGTGCTGCGTTGGCGCCTGTAGTACTGTTAATTGAAATGAGGAATTGGCCAGTTCATGCTGCTGCCCTTTAAGTGATTTTACCGTAGATCCCATAGGCTACATCGTGAGCTCTTTTATCTTATTCATCATCTGCACCCCATGCACCAGCGCAGCCCCCCCTTTAATAGCGGCGGCTACGTGCACGGCTTCCATCATCTGGTTCTCGTCGGCACCTTTCTCCAGGCAGTCGGTGCTGTAGGCATCAATACAATAGGGGCACTGTACCGCATGCGACACAGCCAGCGCGATAAGCGCCTTCTCCCGTGCTGTCAGGGCGCCCTCCTTGAACACCTCTCCGTAATAATCGAAGAATTTGCGGCCCATTTCTGGCTGCAGTTCGGATATATTTCCAAATTTTGAGAGATCAGCTGGGTTATAGTAGGTCTTTTCCATACGTATAGTAGGTTTGATGTTATAAGAGATAAGTTTTTTGGAAGTGAAAGGTTTAATATTTCTGCGACAGCTTCACATTAGAAGCTTTATTTATCAGTCCGAAACTTTGCGTACAGCTGTCCTCATTTCAGTTGAATGCTTGAAGTTAGCCTGTAATAACACACGGTGCAGCATGCAAAAGTAGTTTTAAGTAACCGGCTCCAACAATTAAAACAGCGCTGCCAGCAACTTTAACGTATCCGAACTTCTTCAGTGCTTCCTGACCGACAGCTTCAACAATAAATTCAGGTGCTATCTCTTTTAATAATACTCCAGAAACTCATCGGAAGCAAGCAAAAGAAGGCATAGCTAACACAGCTGCACACCGGTACCGGCCTTTGGGGCTAAATCCTGCACATCCAACTGAAGCCGCCTGCCGTTATACTGTTCGGATGTAGGAATGCATCACAGTGAAACAGTGAAAAACCAGCAAGTGCAGGAGCAAGCACTTCATTAAAACATCACTATATGAAATGGCGAGGCAGAAGAAAAAGCAGCAATGTAGAAGACCGTAGAGGGCAATCAGCAGGCGGTTTTGGAGGTGGCAGAGGCATCAGCCCGATGCTGCTCATCCCTTTGTTCCGGTTCCTCTTCTCGAAAGTGGGGCTCGTAGTACTGGCAGTGCTGGCGCTGCTGTTCATTATAACAGGAACGAGCCCCCTGACGCTCCTGCAGCAGTTTGTGGGAGGGGAACCGCAGTATGCCCAGTCAACTGAGTACCAGCCAGGCCCGGTAGAGCAGGAGTTGGCCGAACAGACGAAAGTGGTGCTTGCTGATACCGAAGACGTCTGGAACAGGATGATAGACGGGTACAGAGAACCGACCCTGGTGCTGTTTTCGGGGCAGGTCAACTCAGCCTGCGGAACAGCTTCTTCTGCCTCAGGTCCTTTTTACTGCCCCGGCGATGAAAAACTGTACATCGATCTTTCCTTTTTTAGCGAGATGGAGCGCAAGCTTGGTGCTGGAGGGGACTTTGCGCAGGCTTATGTGGTGGGCCATGAGGTGGGGCACCACATACAGAAGCTTACGGGTACTCTGGAGCAGGTAAATGCCATGCGGGGCCAACTATCCGAAGTGGAATTTAACAAGCTGATGGTACGGGTAGAGCTGCAGGCTGATTTCTACGCTGGTGTCTGGGCGCACCATACGCAAAAAACGAAAGGGTTTATGGAGACCGGCGACCTGGAAGAAGCTCTGAATGCAGCCAGTGCCATCGGCGATGACCGCCTTCAAAAGCAATCCACGGGAAGGGTGGTGCCCGACTCCTTCACACACGGCACCTCAGCCCAAAGAGTCCGCTGGTTCAGAAAAGGCTTCGAGACCGGCGATGTGTCGCAGGGGGATACTTTTAACGCCGCGGAGCTGTAGTTAAGTTGATTTACACATGTAGTAAATAAATAAAGCCTCTCCATTTTCGGAGGGGCTCTATGTTTTAGTTATACTGCTTGTACTAGCGAAGGAGCCATTATGTAAGAATAGGAATGCACTTGAAAATTACTGGAACAAGCTACTGTTGTTAGCACCAAACGTTCCCGGGACCTTCGGACACCGCGAGGTCTTAAGATCAGGCGGTATCGGTAAGACCTCGCAGCGTACGCAGCTCCTGCGAGCGTCTGGCTTGAAAGCGAAAAAGTGAAACTGCCCTTCCCAATTTTCTTCTTCTTCACATATTGAATAAAAGCCTGAGAATACGAATGGCTGCAAATTCTATCGTGCACAAACGGGCCAAAACAGAACCCTTCAACCAACGCACCTGATTTTAGGTAAACAGCTTATTAGGCTTTTATTTATTTTAGCATTGACTCTATTCAAAGTAATATGAACTACAGAAAACTAGGAAAAACAGGATTCAACATATCAGAAGTTTCATTAGGTACCTGGCAGGTAGGAGGCCGCTGGGGAGAACCTTTCAACGAGGCGAACGCTGCGCGCATCATCAACAAAGCCATAGACCAGGGTGTCAATTTTATTGATACCGCTGATGTTTACAGCGACAGGGAAAGTGAGGCAGCTGTAGCGAAGGCGGTGAAAAGTAGAAGCGAAGAAGTTTACATCGCCACCAAGTGCGGAAGGCAAATTCAGCCGCACACCAATGAGGGCTATACACCCGAAAAGCTCATCAGCTATGTAGAAGCCAGCCTCAAGAATATGAAACTTGAAACGCTGGACCTGATTCAACTGCATTGTCCGCCGACGGAAGTTTACAAAAGACCAGAAATTTTTGGAACCTTCGAGCGGCTGAAGGAGCAGGGGAAAATACGTCATCTAGGTGTAAGTGTGGAGATGGTGGACGAAGCGCTGCTGGCCATGCAGTACCCCAACGTGACGACGGTGCAGATCATTTACAATATGTTCCGCCTGAAGCCAAGTGAGAAGTTTTTTGCCGCTGCGAAAGAAAACAACTGCGGCATTATTGTGCGTGTGCCACTGGCCAGCGGCTTGCTCACAGGCAAAATGAGCAAAGGCACACAGTTTGGCGTAGACGATCACCGCCACTTTAACCGCAACGGCGAAGCCTTTGATAAGGGAGAGACTTTCTCCGGAGTAGATTTTGATTTAGGCCTGGAAGCGGTAGGGAAACTGAAGCAGCTGTTTCCGGGACAGGAGCCTTTGGCGGCATGGGCGCTACGGTGGGTGCTGATGTTCCCGGAAGTAAGTACCGTTATTCCAGGTGCCTCTAAGCCGGAGCAGGTTGATGCTAATATAAAGGCTTCCGGACTACCTGCACTTTCAGAGGAACAGATGCAGGGGGTGCGTCAGGTATATGAAAAGTATATCAAACCCTCGGTGCACCAGCTTTGGTAGAAAAGGTACGTTTATAAATTGTCAAAGCCGCTCCCCTGTGCTTTTATTAAAGGGGAGCGGCTTTTTCTTTGTTTCCTTTGTAAGGGAGTAGCGGGCTTTATTTTGAACAACAACCCTATACTAAGGAAATTATCAGTGAAAAGGGAATTAGAGAAGCCGCACTAATCATGTCCACAGCACCTTCCCCTAGTTTTATTTGCCGATGCAGAACTTTGTGAAAATGTTCTCCAGCAGATCGTCTGTGGTGATCTCACCGGTAATCTCACCTAATGAATAAAGCGCACGGCGGATGTCGGCAGCTACCAGGTCGTTGCTGATGCCGAGGGCAAGGCCCTGGAGCACGTCGTCGAGCGCAGCGTAGGTTTTGTTCAGGCTATCGACGTGGCGCAGGTTGGTGACAATGGTCTGGCTTTGGGTGTTGAGCTTGCCGAGGTTCACTTTCTCTACCAGCGCCTGCTTCAGCTCGTCGAGATTGGCACCTTCGGCCGCAGAGATGGTCACGAGGCCGTCTATACTTGCAAAGGCAGCCAGCTTCTCTTCCGATGCCTGGTCGATCTTGTTTGCAACGGCAACGATAGGCAGCTTCTTCGGGTTCAGCCTGTCCAGTTCGGCCTGCACCTCTTCTGCTGTCACTTCCATCATATCAAACAGGTAAATGATCAGCGACGACTGGCTCAGCTTCTGCATGGTGCGCTCCACGCCCATGGCCTCTACTTTGTCTGTGGTTTCGCGCAGACCAGCGGTATCAATAAAACGGAAGGTGATGCCGCTGATGCTGATCTCATCCTCAATAAAATCGCGCGTGGTACCCGGCACATCCGATACAATAGCTTTCTCCTCATTCAGCAGCTTGTTCAGCAGGGTCGACTTTCCCGCATTCGGGTTGCCTACAATCACAGTCGGCACGCCATTCTTGATCACGTTGCCCAACTCAAATGACTTCAGCAGTTCCCGGATAATTGCCTGAATATTGCTGATCAGCGTACGCAACTGGTCGCGGTCAGCAAACTCCACGTCTTCTTCCCCAAAGTCCAACTCCAGTTCTATCATCGAGGCGAAATGCACTAACTCGGCCCTCAGGCGCTTGATCTCCTGTGAAAACCCGCCGCGCATCTGCTTCATCGCCACCTCATGAGAAAGGGCTGAGTCAGACGAGATAAGATCAGCTACGGCCTCGGCCTGCGCCAGATCGAATTGCCCGTTCAGGAAAGCACGCTTCGTAAACTCCCCAGCATTGGCGAGGCGCGCTCCGCGCTTCAGGAGCAGTTGCACAATCTGCTGCACAATATAATCAGAGCCGTGGCAGGAGATTTCCACCACGTTTTCCTTGGTGTAGGAGTAAGGCGCCACAAACAGCGACACCAGCACTTCGTCCAGCACCTTCTCCCCGTCGCGAATGGTGCCGAAGTGGATGGTATGGCTGGCTTGCTTTGCCAGGTCTTTGCCTTTAAACACAGATTTGCTGATGGATATAGCTTCCTGTCCAGATAGACGGATGACGGCGATGGCACCCATGCCGGAGGCAGTGGCCACAGCTACAATGGTATCGTTGGTGCGCGTGGAGTGAATCAAAACAAGTATAAATGTTGCGTGTGCAAAATTACGAAAAATTTAGTGGCTGCTGGCTTGTCTGTTTGAAGCGGCGCGTTTTACCCCTCCCCAGCCTTCCCCTAAAACAGGGGAGAGAGTTCTGCGGTATCGTATCCAACCACCCCCAGCCCCTCCTTGTCTAAGGAGGGGAGTTTCCTTTTAGCTTTTGGCTGAAGTATGAATCGCGAGCAGTTATATAGCTTAATCGTACTTAAAAACTCCCCTCTTGGGAGGGGCGGGGGGGGGTTACCCTACGAGGGGCGATTAGTAATTCATAATTTGTAATTACTCCGAGTATTCCTTCCAGGATTGGGTTTTGTAGTGGTTTTCGCCGAAGTAGCTTAGCACCTGGGCGAAGTTTTTGGCGTCGAGGTAACCGGGAACCGGGGTGATCATGTTGAACTGCTCGTCGAGGTATACGGTGGTGGGGTAGCTCATTTGTCCCTGCAGCAGGGCCACTGCCAGCTCGTGCGATTTATACTCCGGTTTGAATGTATAGGTATAGCCGTTGAGGGTAATAGGTTCCTTGCCTTCGGCATCGAGTTTTACGGCATAAAAATGCTTGTTGATGAGGGCTGCCACCTTCGGATCGGTGAAGGTGTCCTTATCCATCTTTTTACACCAGCCGCACCAGTCGGTATACACATCAATAAACACTTTGCGTGGTTCAGTTTTGATGCGCTCGGCCGCTTGCTCCATCGTTAACCACTGAATCTTCTCCGCTGCTTTATCGGCTGTGGCTACTTGCGGTTTGGCGGCCGGCGTCGTTTCGGCGGTCAGCACTTCCGTAGCAGGCGCGTTGGCCGAAGTGGAGGGAGGTGTGCTTTTGTTGCAGGCACCCAACACAAATGGTAAGCTCAATATAGTCAAAAGGACAGATGCTTTTATTTTCATTTGAAGTATAATTATCTACTTACGAACAGCCATTTAACGGCTTTAAGTTCAGCCTGTAGCTGCTACACGATCAGCAGCGGAATCTTTACGGCATGGCGTACGGCATCAATGGTGGTTCCGAGGATAAGGTCCTTCACCATTTTATGTCCGTGTGAGCCCATCACCAGTAAGTCGGCATCGAATGCCTTCACCAGTTTCGGGATGCGTTGTTTCGGACTTCCAAAACCAAGCTGCACCCGCACGTCATAGCCTCGGCTACGCAGGTCGTCGGCATAGCGTTTCAGGTTGTCCCCATCGGCGCTGGTTTCCATATCCCGGATTTCCTGCCCCAGTACCAGCGCCCCGGCCGTCTCCACTATGTGAATGAGCAGGTATTCCGCCCCCACGCCGCCAATGGCCATGGCACTGTCGAGCACGTTTTTATCGACTTCCGAAAAATCAAGCGTAATGGCGATGCGCTGGTAGCGCGGTTTTACCTCGGGCTCATACTTAACCGGCTGATGATGGCGGACGGCTTTTGGTTCTTTTATACTTTTAACGAATAGCGGCTGAAAGGTGATGTAGAGGAGCAGGGCAGCGCAGGCCAGCGTAAGCGGCACGACAAAAATCCAGAGCCACACGGGGTTCTCCGCCTCCTGAAACCACCCGATGATCTGGTCCACCACCAGCTTTGCATTCAGCGTGACGATGGTGGCTGCAATGAGCCAGGCCCCCAGCTTCAGCCAGGTGCCAATCACGAACTCGCCCATCCGATTTTTGTTGCTCACAAAGTGGATGAGCGGAATTACGGCAAAGCCCAGCTGCAAACTAAGTATCACCTGGCTTAGCACCAGCAACTCACCTGTCTGGTCTTCGCCAAAGTATAGGATTACGAAAAGGGCCGGGCCAACGGCCAGCAGGCGCGTAAGCATGCGCCGCAGCCAGGGCTGTATGCGCAGGTTCAGGTAGCCCTCCATCACGATCTGACCTGCCAGGGTGCCGGTGAGGGTGGAGCTTTGGCCAGCCGCAATCAGGGCTACCGCAAAAAGGATAGGAGCCCACTTGTTCCCAAGTATAGGAGCCAGAAACTGATGCGCATCCTGAATCTCGGTGACGGTATGAATGCCATTTTTATAGAATGCGGCTGCGGCAAGTATAAGTATGGCCGCGTTCACGAAAAACGCCAGGTTCAGGGCAACTGCCGAATCAATAAAATTATACTTGATGGCCTGCCAAATTCCTTTCGGGGTACGCTCTATCTTGCGTGACTGCACAAGCGAGGAGTGGAGGTAGAGGTTATGCGGCATCACCGTGGCACCAATAATGCCGATGGCAATGTAGAGGGCGTCGTTGTTTGGTATGGAGGGGATCAGGCCTGTCAGCAGCTCGCCGGCATCGGGTTTGGCAAAGAACATTTCCATCACAAAAGCGCCGCCAATTATGATAACGAGTGCCAGCACAAAGGCTTCCATTTTGCGCATGCCTTTGTTGATGAGGAACAGCAGCAGGAACGTGTCCAGCACGGTTATGCTGACGCCCCACACTAAAGGTATACCAAAGAGTAGCTGCAAGCCGATGGCCATGCCCAGTACTTCGGCCAGGTCGCAGGCCGCAATAGCGATTTCAGCCAGAAAATACAGCGGCACATTAATGAACGGCGGATAGGTCTCGCGCGATGCCTGCGCCAGGTCCAGCCCCCGTACCACGCCCAATCGTGCACTAAGGCTTTGCAGCAGGATCGCCATCAGGTTCGACATCAGCAGCACCCATAGCAGCTTATAGCCAAACTGGCTTCCCCCGGCTATGTCGGTTGCCCAGTTGCCCGGGTCCATGTACCCCACACTTACTAAGTAAGCTGGCCCCAGAAAAGCGAAAAGCCTGCGCCAAACGGTGGTTTGTTGGGTGGTATCGACAGAAGCATTTACTTCTTCAAGCGATTTACTTCGCTTGATCTCCTGCTGTAGCATGTGCGGTCATGTATAAGTATGGCTATAGGTTTTTTTCGTTTTGCTTGAACTGTCCTTTAAAATAATCCTCCTTAACACCACTTCGGTTTGTTTTTACTTCTTACTGGCGCAAGCGTCCGCTTGTGCCCAAGCGTACTTACCGCTCGTTGTTGCATGCCCCAACACTAAATGAGGGAAGGGAGCACTGCTTTTTCGTGTCAAACCACCCCTAGCTCCTCTTTATCAAAGGAGGGGAACCTGCTGCTACATAATTGAAGTATAAGTAGGGTAGCAGCGGCTTAACCAGCCATCCTCCAAGATCTTTTCAGGATGACAAGTGGAGGCTCACGCTGAATTCATGTGCAGGTTTTGTTTACTTGCCTGAAGTATAAATTAGCCCTGTATGTGCTAAAGTAGCTTGTGCTAAGTTTGTAGTTTCAGTTAAGCCGATAAGAAAATATTACGTGTTGCTTCGCTGGAGAGAAGCAACTGCTTTTGTCCGTTCAGAAGTATCTCAAGCGAATTATCATAAGGTATTTTGTCCAGGATGGTGATGTGGGAGCCAAGGCCAATGCCCATCTTATCGAGGTACTGCAGGAACAGCGGCTGCGAATCGTTCACGCCCACTACCTTTCCTTCAGTACCGATGCTCAGTTCGGCCAACAACTCCTGTTTTTTCTGATTTATTTCCCCGGTTTCAGAAGGGATCGGGTCTCCGTGCGGGTCAAACTTTGGGTGACCCAGAAACTCGTCGAGCCGCCGGGTTAGCAGGGGGGAGGTTATATGCTCCAGCTCTTCCGCCATCTCGTGCACCTCGTCCCAGTTAAACTTTAGCTTCTCCACCAGAAAAGTCTCCCACAGCCGGTGCTTCCGCACGATCTGCAGCGCCACACGCTCGCCTGCCTCTGTCAGCGTAACGCCTTTATACTTCACGTAGTGCACCACGCCTTTGGCGCTTAGCTTGCGCAGCATATCGGTTACAGAGGCCGCCTTGGTTTCCAGTGCTTCCGCAATAGCGTTGGTGTTTACCTCCTGCGTGCCGTTAGCCGACAGTTTATAGATTGCCTTGATGTAATTCTCCTCGGTGTAGCTATGGTGCATGGCGTTTAATTATGAATTATGAATTATAAATTAGAAATGGTTGTCCATCTTCAATTCATAATTCATAATTCGTCATTCATAATTCCTTCAAACTACCAGCGTATCAGCGCTGATGCCCAGGTGAAGCCTGAGCCAAAAGCAGCTAGGCATACCAGATCACCTTCTTTAATGCGCCCTTCCTGATAGGCTTCGCTTAAGGCAATCGGTACAGAGGCAGCCGTGGTGTTGCCATACTTGTGGATGTTGCTCATCACTTTCTCGGCAGGTAAGCCCATCTTCTGCTGTATGTAAGATGTGATGCGCAGGTTTGCCTGGTGCGGCACAAGCAGATCCACATCCGATGGCTGGTAACCGTTTTTCTCCAGGGCCTCGTTTATCACTTCCGGAAAGCGGGTGACGGCATGCTTAAATACCAGGTTTCCGTTCATGTAAGGGTAAACCGAGCCATCGTCGAGCATCTCATGCGTCAGGCGCTCCTTTTTATTGCTGTTCGGGGCTGTTACCGCCAGTTCCTCGGCAAACTCCCCATCGGCGTGCAGGTGCGTGGAAAGTATTCCTTTGTCATTGCTCTCGGATGGGCTAAGCACTACAGCACCGGCGCCATCCCCGAAAATAACGGACACGCCCCGGCCACGGTCAGAGAACTCCAAACCTGTAGAGTGAATCTCGGCGCCTACCACCAGCACGTTGTTGTACATGCCTGTTTTGATGAACTGGTCGCCTACCGACAAGGCGTATATAAAGCCAGAGCACTGGTTGCGCACATCCAGCGCCGGAATTTCCTTGAGCCCCAGTTCGCGCTGCATGATCACGCCGGAACCCGGGAATACATAGTCGGGGCTAAGCGTGGCGAAAATAATCATGTCCACGTCTTTTGCCTCCAGGTTGGCCATTTGCAGGGCACGGCGCGAAGCCTCAGCGCCCATGTTGGCGGTGGTGTCTACACCTTCTGTAAAATAACGCCGCTCCACAATTCCGGTCCGCTCCCTGATCCACTCATCCGAGGTATCCATCAGTTTCTCCAGGTCTTTGTTCGTTACCACGTTATCAGGCACATAGTGACCAATGCCCGCAATTTTTGAATTCCGCATACGATAGGTTGCTTAAGATGACAAATGTAAAGATTAGTTTTTAATTTAGAGTAATCTAAAATATAAATTCTATATGTATGTAATTAATTTAAGAGTTCTTTAATTAAGCTGTTGAGCATTGCCTCTTCGCTTTTCCAGTAAACTGTGTCCGGAACACCCGAAGTATAAAAAGTTTGCTGTCGTATACGCTGCAGCAGTTCCTGTGGCTGTATCGCTGCAAAGTCTACCGAAAGACCAGCCTTATTTGCTGCCACTATACTTGCCCATAACGGATTTTGCTGCACCAGCACGGGCAGGGCATAGGCTATGTACTCGAACAGCTTGGTGGGAATGCAACGGGAAGTGCTGGGGTGCGGCCAGTAGGGGAGCAGCCCCACACTGCTTTCGCCTATCGCCTCCAGAATTTTTTGGTGCGGCACCAATCCATCACCGCCCACCAGCGTGATATAAGGTTTCTCCTTTATCCGCTGCTTTAGCCGCTGCAGCGTGTCCTGCCGGGAACTGTAGCCAATAATTTTCAGCGAAACTGTTTCGTCCAGCGCATGCAGCTTTTCGGCCAACTCCACCGCCTCGAAAACTCCGTTCATCTCTGCGATAGTACCCGAGTACAGGAGGCGCAGGGGCACTTGCTGCAGCCTTACGGGCGTGGCAGGCAGTGTGTATCCCGGTGCAGGTTTATACTTGTTTTCGATGATGCTATACCTGGCTTCTTCCAGAAATGGCAACTCATCGGCATAGCTGCGCTCGGCCAACAGGAAATGCGAAACAGCATGTGCCGCCCGGCGTTCTGCCCGGCGTACACTCCAGGCAAGCAGCTGCCTAAGCACCGGTAAATAATTGCGCTGCGAGGTGAGGTTCAGGCTGTAGTTTTCCTGCACATCGTACACCAGTTTAGCGCCTGTGCTTTGGCAGTAGCGCATACTTGGCAGCAGCAACTCATGCGTGCAGGCAATAATGAGGTGTGGCTGTAGCTGTTGCAGCAAGTTGAGGTATAGCTGCTGTGCTTTGAAGCGAGTGAGGCTTAACCGGTTAAAGCGAAAGATCGGGTGAAACCTAAGATTGGAGGGAGCATCCGTGGGTAGCGGCGCATGGAAACCTGCAATATGTATTTGGGTATCCGGTAGTTTGCTTAGAGATAGTCCCAGCTTCTCGTACATGCGGGTGTCATTCACGGGCTTCAATACCGCTGCCAGCAGGATTCTCTTTTCGGACATCCATCAAAAATACTTACTTTTGCTGAATATTCTGAATAAACCATATCCTGAACATGGAACTAAAGCAACTGATAGAGCAGGCCTGGGAGAACCGTGAACTGCTGAAAGAAAATAATACCATAGAGGCCATCCGCTCGGTGATGGAGGAACTGGACAAGGGCCGCCTGCGCGTGGCAGAACCAGCCGGAGACGACTGGCAGGTAAACGAGTGGGTGAAGAAAGCCGTGCTGCTATACTTCCCGATCCAGCAAATGAAAACGATAGAGGTAGGCCCTTTTGAGTTTCATGATAAGATGGAGCTGAAGAAGAACTATGCCGATCTAGGCGTACGCGTAGTGCCGCATGCAGTGGCACGTTACGGGGCTTTCCTGGCCAGAGGCGTGGTGATGATGCCATCTTACGTGAACATTGGTGCGTACGTGGATTCCGGCACCATGGTGGATACCTGGGCTACAGTGGGAAGCTGCGCGCAGGTAGGCAAGAACGTGCACCTAAGCGGTGGCGTGGGACTAGGTGGCGTATTAGAGCCATTGCAGGCTGCCCCTGTTATTATTGAAGACGGTGCCTTTATCGGCTCCAGAAGTATATTGGTAGAAGGCTGCCGCATTGGCAAAGAAGCTGTGATCGGCGCTGGCGTAACCATTACGGGCAGTTCCAAGATTTTTGATGTTACCAGCAGCGAAGAGAAAGTTTACAAAGGCTATGTGCCACCACGCTCGGTGGTTATTCCGGGTTCCTATACCAAAAAATTCCCAGCCGGTGAATTCCAGGTGCCTTGCGCCCTCATCATCGGGCAGCGCAAAGAGAGCACGGACTTAAAAACTTCCCTGAACGATGTGCTGCGCGACCACGCAGTAGCGGTGTAGTTTCGTTGCACGTTAATTGTTGCTCGTTAATCGGGAAAAACAATGTACATACTTAAAAAAAGAGCCTCTGATGTAGTATCAGAGGCTCTTTTTTTAAGTATAAGTTTTATCACACTATTCGATCAACGAATAACGAGCAACGATCAACTATTTTCTGAACCGTTCTGCCACCACCAGTTCTTTGGTGCCGTGAGTCCAGGAATAAAAGCCCTGGCCGGATTTGATGCCCTTGTGGCCGGCTTGCACCATGTTCACCAACAGCGGGCAAGGGGCATACTTAGGGTTGCCAAAGCCATCGTGCAGCACGTTCAGAATTGAGAGGCAAACATCTAGACCAATGAAGTCGGCTAACTGCAGCGGTCCCATTGGGTGCGCCATGCCGAGTTTCATAATCGTGTCAATTTCTTCCACGCCGGCAACGCCCTCAAACAGCGAGTAGATGGCCTCGTTGATCATCGGCATCAGGATGCGGTTGGCCACAAAGCCCGGATAGTCGTTTGCCTCGGCGGGTACTTTGCCTAATTTCTTCGACAGTTCTATCACTTGTGTAGTTACTTCATCAGAAGTAGAGTAGCCGCGAATTACTTCCACCAGTTTCATCACCGGCACAGGGTTCATGAAGTGCATGCCAATCACTTTGTCGGGGCGGTTGGTAACGGAGGCAATTTTGGTGATAGAGATAGAGGAGGTGTTGGAGGCAAGTATGGCCTCGGGCTTTGTGAACTTCTCCAGGTCCCGGAAAATATTCAGCTTCAGGTCCACATTTTCAGTGGCGGCTTCCACTACCAGATCCGCATCCTTCACACCTTCTTCCATAGAAGTGTGGGTGCTAATATTGTTCAGTGTCTGTTGCTTTTGCTCCTCTGTCAGGTTTCCTTTGGCCACAATGCGGTCCAGGTTCTTGCTGATGGTGCCAAGCGCTTTCTGCAGCGCCTCCTCCGATATATCAATAAGCGAAACCGGAAAACCATTTTGTGCAAACACATGCGCGATGCCATTGCCCATGGTGCCGGAACCAATTACTGCAATTCTCTTCATAGGGTATAGGTGTATGTCTTGAGTTTTGATTAGTCTATACAAAGCTAAGAACTTTAGGGTTATCCTTTTAAGGTGCTGGGGGATTCTTAAATTCTTACAAACTATTAATCCTAAAACTTATAACCTGATATTTGGCCAATGCTTAGCGCCAAGTTTATTGTAGCGGGCGCATGTTTTATTTTTAGACCTTGCCGATTGGCTTAACCTTTTGATAAATAGGGGGTATGGAGGTAAATGAAACAGCAGCCAAAGAGCGAATTGACACCTTTAGCACTATTTATTATTTAAATTTATAGTATAATCCAAATCCTTTATATTCAAGCGCCGTAAAAGCTAGAAAATAGAATAATACAAAACGCGCAGCCGCAATATAAAGCAACCTTTTTAAAGGAAATCTGTATAGTAGCTGCAATAAACAAAACGAGAACAATGGGAAATTTACTTTATATCATCGCCGTAGTACTGGTGATTTTCTGGCTGATCGGTTTCCTGGGTTTCCCGGATGCTGTCGGTGGAATTATTCACGTACTGCTGGTAATAGCAGTGATCGCGGTGCTGTTGCGCCTGATCCGAAGTGCTTAACCAAAGCACCTTATACACGTAACAACAAACAAATAACGAAACACTAAACAAATAAAACTATGGGAAATTTATTGTATATTATAGCTGTAGTACTTGTGATCATCTGGCTTATCGGTTTCCTTGGATTCCCTGATGCTGTAGGTGGTCTGATCCACATACTACTTGTAATTGCGATTATTGTAGTGCTGCTTCGACTCATAAGGGGTTAAACAGCTAAATCAACATAAATAAAAAAGCGGCTGCCATACTTTGGCAGCCGCTTTTTTATAATCTCTTAGAGAGGAAAGCTTACCTGTTCGTAAACGGTATGTTCAACCCAAACCGAATAACGGGATTGCTGTAAGGGTTATAGAAACTGTCGTTTGCGTTATAGAGCACAAGCAAATCGAAAGAGCCTTTGCTGGAGATACGCTGGCGGTACCCAAGACCCACCAGGGGCATGGTTAAGCTGCTGCGGGTCTTCCCCATCATTCGGCCCATCTGGTCGTAATAGGCGTACTCCACACTTAGGCTCTCTACCTCGCCATGTGCCAGCAAGGCGCCGCCGCCTATTTCCACCAGCTCCCCCTGCAGGTACCCACGGCCGCCGTAGTTATTGAAGTTCACACCGCCTCCGCTTTTGTAATGGTATACCGCGCCAACCCCTGCAAATACCTTTGGAAACACAGCATAGCTAAGCGTAGGCATGATGGAGATATTGGTAAAAGTGCCGAATTGCAAACCAAGGCTTCCACCAAAGTATAGCTTGTCGATAAACCGAAGCTGCTCCTCATCTGTCTCCTGCTGCACAGGCAACTCCTGCTCAATTACCTGCGGCTTTGGCTTAGGCTGCTCCTGCACACGCGGGCGCTGCTTCTCTACAGGAACCGGAGGCCCGGTAGGCAGCTCTGGCTTGCGATAAGTTGTATCAGGCACCTGTGCTGCTGCATTGTTGCTGCTAAGTAGCAGCAACAATGAAGGCAGGCACAGTACAATTAAGGAGCGGACATGTTTCAGCATCTTTCAGCAAGTTTATATATGTGGATGACTATACAACGGCTTTAGAATACATTTTCTTGCGTGTCTCTTTGATCGTTTCATCCGACAGGTACTCCTCATAGCTCATGCGCTTGTCAATAATGCCGCTTGGCGTTAGCTCCACAATTCGGTTCGCGATGGTGTCCACAAACTGAAGGTCATGCGACGAGAACAGAATGGTACCATCAAATTCACGAAGCGAGTTGTTTAGCGCCTGAATTGATTCCAGGTCCAGGTGGTTCGTCGGCTCGTCGAAAACCAGTACGTTACCAGAGTGCAGCATCATGCGGGAAAACATGCAGCGCACTTTCTCTCCACCCGACAGTACGTTCGCTTTCTTCAACGACTCCTCACCGGAGAAAAGCATGCGGCCCAGGAAGCCCCGGATAAAGCTTTCATCTTTCTCCACGGAGTACTGACGCAGCCAATCCACCAGGTTCAGATCGGTATCGAAGAACTCGGCGTTGTCTTTCGGGAAGAAGGAAGATGTAATGGTCGTGCCCCACTTAAAGTCGCCGCTTGTTGGCTTCTCTTCGTTGAACAGGATTTTAAAGAAAGAGGAGGCAGCAATGTCGTTACGACCGATTACGGCAATCTTATCGCCTTTGTCCACCATCAGGTTAATGTTGGTGAAGATAGGCTGCCCGTCAATCACCTTCGACAGGTTCTCGACGTTTAGGATTTGGTTGCCAGCTTCGCGCTCTGGTTTGAAGGCGATATAAGGATATTTGCGTGAGGAGGGCTTGATATCTTCCACCGTCAGTTTCTCCAGTAACTTGGCACGCGAGGTAGCCTGCTTTGATTTGGAGGCGTTTGCACTGAAGCGGCGGATAAACTCCTCCAGTTCCTTTCGCTTGTCTTCTGTCTTCTTATTAGCGTCTGAGCGCTGCTTCAGGGCCAGCTGGCTGGACTCGTACCAGAAACTGTAGTTACCGGCGTACAGCTGTATTTTGCTGAAGTCGATGTCTGCCACATGCGTACAAACAGCATCCAGGAAGTGGCGGTCGTGCGATACCACAATCACCGTGTTAGGGAAGCTATCGAGGAAGTTCTCCAGCCACATAATCGATTCGGCGTCGAGGTGGTTTGTTGGTTCGTCCAGCAGCAGGATCTCCGGGTTTCCAAACAGGGCCTGCGCCAACAGCACACGCACTTTTTCGCTGCCGCTAAGGTCCAGCATCTGGGAGTGGTGCAGGTCTTCTGAAATACCTAGGCCACTCAAAAGTTCAGCTGCCTCATACTCTGCGTTCCAGCCTTCCAGGTCGGCAAACTCTCCTTCCAGCTCTGCCGCGCGAAGACCGTCTTCTTCGCTGAAGTCAGGTTTCGCGTACAGCGCGTCCTTCTCCGCCATGATAGCCCATAGGCGCTTATGGCCCATGATCACCGTCTGCAGGGCTGGGTATTCATCGTATTCAAAGTGGTTCTGCTTTAACACCGCCAGGCGGGCGTTGGCAGGAATATCCACTGTGCCCGTGTTAGGGTCTATTTCTCCGGATAGTATTTTCAGAAAAGTCGACTTTCCAGCGCCATTGGCCCCGATCAGGCCATAACAGTTGCCGGGAGTAAACTTAATGGTTACATCTTCAAATAATGTGCGCTTGCCGTAAGACAGGCTGACATTGTTCGTACTAATCATAGGGTTTGCGTATGGGTATAGTTTCAGATTTGGCTGCAAAGCTACGAAAAAAAGCGCGTCTTAACGCTTTCGCTTGTAATGCAGCATAATAAAAAAAGGTGAAGCGGCGACATGCATGTGCTTAATTGCCAGCTGTTTTGCGTCTTATCACAGAAAAAAACAAGGCTAAAGCACAACACCACTGCTGTATCTTTAGTATATAATTTTAATAATATTAATAAGTGAAGCATTCCAACAAGTTCGGATGCTTCCAAATGCTCTTTATATAACCATTTGCGCGATTAATCTGTTCATTTTAGTGAGCAGTCAAGTCTAAATTTAAACCTATTCAATACATGGCATCTTCTACTATAACCTACCAAAAGGTTTCGATCAAGTATGGTATACTTGTTGGCATAGTACACATCATATACTTCCTGATAATGTGGGCTTTGGGAGTCCTCGACATTGTAGAACTTTCCTTTATAAGCGGCTTATTCCTGGTGATAGGCATTTGCCTGGCCATTTCAAACTTTAAGAAGGCAAAAGGCGGTGTGATTCAATATTTTCAAGGCCTCGGGATTGGCGCTACGGTTGGAGCGGTTTCTTCCAGTATACTTGCTGTATTCCTGGCCATCTTTGTCAGTGCCATCGACAGGGAATACCTGGCAGCCCTACAGGCTAGTTCTTTTTTCCCGGAAGGGTTGTCCATACTTTCCCTGTTTGTCTTGACAATTTTGTACGGAACCGTTCCTGGTGCATGGATTGCCTTCATCGCAATGCAGTGGTTTAAGAACCCGGATCATACTATGACGGATCAGATCAAATAAAGAAGCAGGGCTCTTTACTCCTAATTAACTTTATGTAAAATGGAAAAAATTGGCTTGAAGTACGGATTGCTGACTGCAGCTGCGCTCATCGCTTACTTCCTGCTTATGGCCCTCCTCGGCCTTACCCATATCGTTGAACTACGATTCCTCAACGGTATCATTTTGGCGGTGGGCGTGGTGTTGGCCCTAAGAGGATATAAAGTTAAAGAGGAAGGAAATGTAAAGTACTTCAAGGGGTTGGGCACCGGTATCATAACATCTATAGTGGCAACGGTAATCTTCGCGACGTTCATGCTCATTTACCTGAAAATAGCAGGGGAGGCTTTTGTGGAGCTGCTTACAGCAGAACAATACCTGGGCCAGCGCATTGAGGTAACGCCCGGAATAGTGATTTTCACCGTGCTCATGCTGGAAGGTCTTATCTCGGGTGTGATGATTTCCTTTATAGCTATGCAATTCTTCAAGCGGCCGCAACACCAAATGAATGGTTCCCGCTAATTTCTATAATTAAATCAGAGTATCTGTAGTCTCAGCTAAACAGTAGCAACTTTCCTTATTGGAGCCATACCTAATGCTGTAGCCACTTCCACTTTTCCTCAGCCAGAAAGGCGCATTCATATACATAGGTATAGAAACGCGCCTTTCTGAGATATTTCTTTTCTCTTTCTTACTTTACTATTGTGTCGGGGCGTTGTATAATCTGGACAACAACCTCGTGCCGGTCTCCTTCTTTATCTTCTAATTTGTAAATAACCAATGGATTGTCTGCGTCGTGGATAGATTCTATGTTGATCACCCTGTCACCTTCCTCCATCTGTGCTTCTAGTTGGGGGGCTAGGTCTTTTATAGCTTTCGCAAAGTTTATTTCGAGTTTACTGGGGTTGTAGTGCTTCGTCCTCATGTTGCTTTTGTTAAAAACAGATCGCCAACTGCTTTAGTATTTGCGATACATGTCATGAAAAATCCAATTCTTTTCTATGTATATAGTATACCCCTGCTATTAGGTATAGTTGCAAAACTACCCTGATAATTAGCCAAAAATTTGGAACATGAGGTTTAACAAACAATTGTTTTACTTCTGGATCTTAAAGTTAAACTAATTATAAAATAAGTTTAAATTAAAATATAGAATTTGCTAACTTGCCTGCATCAAATACGTTAAGTAAAAGCAGAAGATCATTCAGCATATTGATGCCGGATGATGAATAGTTACCCTTATACTTACTTAAATGAAGAGAATTATACTTGCATCTGTGTTGGCGTTGGTAGGAGTGGCAGGTCAGGCACAGCGCATGCCTGTTTCTGATGATGGACTGGATCAGGTGGTATTATCATTTGACCTGACGGGGCCTGCAATGGCAACAATAGAAATGAAACAGGAGCTACAGCTTACGGAAGAGCAGTATGCCCACATTGAGAGGCTGAATGCAGAGCGTTTCACTAAACTCGAAATAGCCGAGGCAAGCTTTGCACGAAACCCCGACAAGCGTGCTAGTGAGGTGAAGTCCATACACCTGCAAAGCGACCGCAGCCTGCAGGCAATCCTGACAGAGCAGCAACTACGCCAGTACCAGGTATTGGAAGGGCGCTATGATATCCAACTTATCTCTGAGAAAGAAGGAGAATAAATCAACTGCACAAGTATTAAATATTAAAAGGACAGGCCGTAGCAATACGGCCTGTCCTTTTTTATTTAGCTGTAACGGGTCTGTAGTATCCTACTTCTGAAATTTTGCCCACGGCAGTAAGGCGAATTTCAATCCTGTTGGCGTCAGACAACTGTTTGTTATCTACACACTGCGCGCCCTGCTCGATATAGTAGTAGTAGATGCGCTGGTTCCCTGCCAGTAATTCCTCACTATCTGGTTTGCCCAGCAGATTTCTCAGCACGTATTCTTTTTTGCCGTAAAGCTCTTTTTTGATCTTCTCAAAATCATCAAGTAGCGCTGCCCGCTTATTCTCGCAGCTGTAGCGGTCACTCTTCCAGGTTTCGCTGTCAAAGCCTTCTAAACTTTCTGGTACACCGCAGGAGCCAAGCAAAAAGAGGCCAAGCACGGGAATCACTCTAAAATTTTTTATCATGTGGGTGAATTTCTGCATAAAATTGCTGTTTTGTGCGTTGTCACACAAGCGAAACATTATAAAAAAGGTTTTGTTGCACCAACCCTGAAAGAAATAGAATGGTACTTATATTATGTAGGTATCAGCACGTTAGGTGTTGCATTTGTTGCAAAATAGGCTTAGGTTTATTGTAGGTCAATAATGGCAATCCTGCTGCTGCGGAACAAATTGTACTGTAGTGGCTGTTGATTTAAAAGAACGAACATAAAAGAAGCTATTCTCCTTATGCTAAAGATCATTCTATCCTCCATCACCCTTGGCTTAATGTCTTTTGTTTCATCCATTCCAGAGCAGGCCGCTGCTGCCGTGCCTCATGTGGCGCCAGTAGAAGCAGTGTCCGCAACAAAAAGCGGAGCCTCGGCAGTGGCAAAAAAGGAAGCTTTCGAGAAACATGTGGACGACCTGTATGACCGCCTGGACCTGAGAAGAAAAGGACTTTCGTATGATGTTTTCAGAAAAGCCGTAGTTGGCATGGAAAACTTCAAGCGTATGCAGTTAGTCGCTCCTTCCAAGTCTGTTTTGTCGGTGGTTGATTTCACAAAGCCAAGCACTGAGAAGCGTCTTTGGATTATTGATTTAAAGTCGAAGAAGGTTTTGTTTAACACCTTGGTAGCCCATGGCCGCAATACAGGGCAGAACGAGGCCAACCAGTTCTCTAACACGCCTAATTCATACATGAGCAGCCTTGGGTTTTACCTTACAGATGCGCCCTATTATGGCAAGCACGGTCTGTCGCTGCGCATGAAAGGGATGGACGAGGGTTTCAACACCAACGCCATGGAACGTGCCATCGTGGTGCATGGCGCTGATTATGTGAGCGAGGCTTTCGTGAAGCAGAATGGCCGCCTTGGACGCAGCCTAGGATGTCCTTCCGTGCCGAAGGAAGTTTCAGATGAAGTAATAGCGACCATCAAAAATAATTCTGTGTTCTACATCCATGGCAACGACAGCAAGTATACTTCCCGTTTTTTGAACGACAACACAGCGGTAGAGTCCTTTGCACTTGAAAATAACATAACAGCTGACATAGCCAGCTGAAGTCAACGAAGCGAAGAAATAAAAAAAGCCCCCTGTGCCTAAGCGCAGGGGGCTTTTTTTTGAACTTGTTATACTTACTTAAGCCTCGTCTTTAGTGGTTTTGATCAGATTTATTCCTGAAAAGAAAAAGATCAGACCAACAATGAAGGGAACTGCAGCTGTATATTTTCCAATTACACCGCCATCGCCTCCCATCAGGAAGGCGTAAGCTCCCCATATTATTCCTGCTATACCCAATAGGGTTAGCAGGGATCCGAATGTGCGTTTCTGGTTCATATTTGTTTTGTTTAAGTATAAGCAAGCCGTAGCAGAGCTACAGCGTTGAATGTAATACGATTATTATTTCATTAAGTCTATATAGTACTTGTGGTTAAGCCTTTGTTACTGATCCTAACTCTTGTTTTCTTCTTTCAGGATGGGCTGGTTGAATGGCTGCAACAGGGCGTTTGCTGTTAAAAAACACCCGCATAACCAGCACCTCCCTTCTCCCGTTGATGCAGGTAAACAAGCCTACAAGCTATACTTTATTTTAATGTATGAGAGTTATACTTAAGTTTATTGTTGCCATTTTGGTGGCTATCGTGTCGCTGGGTACTTACTGGTGCAGCAGTGAGGAGAACGAATATACTGGCGAAACGCAGCGGGTGGATATGACTGTTGAGCAGGAAATAGCGTTAGGCCTGCAGGCGGCACCGGAAATAGCGCAGCAGTACGGCGGCTTGCATCCCGACCAGGAAGCGGCGGCCGCTGTGAAGGCAATGGGGCAGAAACTCGTGCAAAGCACCCGCGTGCGTGAATCGCCTTATCAATTTGATTTTCACCTGCTGGCTGATGAGCAAACAGTAAACGCTTTCGCTTTGCCAGGAGGGCAGATTTTTATCACAGCAGGCCTATTGAAAAAACTGGAAACTGAGGCGCAGTTGGCGGGAGTTATTGGCCATGAGATAGGGCACGTAGTAGCCCGGCACTCAGCGCAGCAGCTGGCAAAAGCCAAGCTTACGCAGGGCTTAACCGGGGCCGCAGCTATTGCCACCTATGATCCTGACAACCCTGCCAGCCGTTCTGGCGCCGCCGTGGCCGCTATGATCGGGCAACTTACCAACATGCGCTACGGACGCGAGGATGAGCTGGAGTCTGATAAGCTGGCGGTGCAGCTAACCGGTGCAGCAGGCTACGACCCACGCGCCATGATAGAAGTTATGCGCATATTGGCGCAGGCAAGTGGGGGAGCAGGTGGCCCTGAGTTCCTGCAGACGCACCCCAACCCGGGCAACCGCGTGGCCGAAATAGAGCGCGCCATCGCTGAAGAGTACCCCAATGGTTTGCCAGCAGGTTTGAAAGAGTAAGGCAGCAGTGGCGGATTGCAGGGAGGTGAAGGACTACTGGCCGTTTTGTTTGGACAAGATTGTCCGATGACAGTAAAAGTTACTTTGTGCCTGTTCTTGCGTAAGCTCTATGCTACAGGCGCAAGCGCCCTATACTTTGGGCATAACAGCAATAAAAACAGTACCCAAACTATGAAGCACACACACATTCTTTTTGTATTGAATCCTATTTCAGGGGATGTAGAAAAAGATGATCTGGAGATTGATATTCGAACTACTTGCGAGGAGCATGGAGTAAAATGCGACTTCTTTACGACTACGGGAGAAGAAGATGAGTTGCGCATTAAGGAGTTACTGACAGGGCAGCAATACAATGCTGTCTATGCCATAGGAGGTGATGGCACGGTAAGTATAGTTGCTTCGCTGCTCATTGGCACGCAGACTCCCCTCGGCATTATTCCCCTGGGCTCAGGCAATGGCCTTGCCAAAGACCTGAATATTCCGCAGGATACGGAGGAGGCACTGCACCTCATACGCGAGCACGCGGTGCGTAACATTGATACGCTGACAGTGAACGGGCACCCTTCCATACACCTAAGCGACCTTGGGTTCAATGCCCTGGTTGTAAAAAAGTTCTGCGAGGGGGATACCCGTGGGCCTGGAGCATACGCCTGGATTGCGATGCAGGAGTACCTGTCGTATGAGCCGAAGCAGTACCGTATAGAAACGGATACTGAGAATTTTGAAGGGCCCGCTTTTATGGTCACTATTGCGAATGCCAATGCATTTGGCAGCAATGCCACCATTAACCCGAATGGAATCCTGAACGACGGCCGGTTTGAAATTTGCCTGATAGAGCCTTTCCCAAAAGCGGCGGCACTGGGCATTCTCTACCAACTTTACACCGACAGCATCGATACCAGTGTGTATACGCGTAAAATAACATGCACGCGCGCTACCATATACAACCTGGAGCACGAGGTGCTTCATATTGATGGGGAGCCCGTACCGACGGAGGATGTAATAAAAGTGCAGATTTTGCCAAAAAGCCTGAAGGTTATACTTCCGAAGGAATTACCAGAAAAGCTTTAAGAATAATTTTTAAAATCTCTGTCCAATTTACAGCAACAACTATTTCATTCGTGGTTTTGCAGTTTTAAGCATGCATAGGCAGCAGTTTTCTGAAGGCTACCTGCCCTAGGGAAGTATCCTCTGCAACCGTACGGCACTCCAGCCATGCTTGCCCGTTTGCATAGAAGTTGACCACAAAAAAGCCTAGTGCTTCCAGGGTAAAAGTGGCTTTCCCTCCCTTCTTTACGAATGCGGTTTTGCTGCCTGATCCGCTCACAATGTAGTGGTTGTTCTGCACCTCAAAGTGCTGCAGGTTGTGGTCGTGCCCAGCTACGTAAATGAGGTTGTTGTACCGGTGAAAAATGCGCAGCAGGCGTTTGCGCATCTGCTTATACTTGCGGTGCGACATGTCCTCATATGCTCCGAAAAAGCGCCTGTAAAATGGGTAGACAGAGCCAAAGAGGGGCAGCGGAATGTATATTCGCTTGTGCATGGCCGTGAGCGGGAAGATGTGCTGCTTCACAGTGAACTTACCCCCATGCAAGGCGTTGCTGTAAAGCGGGTGATGCGCTGCGATAAGGACCTGCTGGTGCGTATTTCGTTTCAGAAGTCTGTTCAGTTCCACAAAAAACTCCTCAATATGCGTGTAAGGGCAGTCTTGTTTGTGCCCCAAAGGCTTCTCCCCACGCTGCACGAACCACTGCGTGTTTATCACCACCAGCAGCACGCCATCTGCCAGTTGAATCTCGCTCGGGCCGGGGCAGCCATTTGGTGGGAGGTATACTTCGGGCTCCTGTATTTTCTCCCGCACGTAAAGTTCCTGCCGCAGCATCTGTTCATAACCGCCTGTGCGGCCCTTGAGCCAATCGTGATTGCCGCTGAGCAGGATGCCTTTGCCGGGGTATGCTGCTATACTTTTAATGATGGTGTTGAGCCGAGCCTCGGCGGTAGGCCGGTGGCGGTGTCCCTCTTCGGGTAAACCAATAGGGTAAATGTTATCCCCCAGGAAAACCATGGTACCTTTATCCTGCGCCTCCTGCTGCCATTGGCTCACTAAGTTTATAACTGGGTCAGAGCCGTCAGTAGCCAGAGCACCTACGTCTCCTATCAGCGCCACCGAATGAACCAGTTCTTCTTCAGGCGGGGGAGCAAGCCGCTGCCATCCCACGTCTGATAGGCGGTAAAATGGTTTACGCCTGTATTTGCGCTCCTGCCAATAGGTGAACACAAAAAAGGCGAACAGCAACGTCGGAATAATAACAAGGAAGTACACCAGCATATAGTAGGAACAGCTGTTCGGGGATAAGTTCTAAAAGTTAGGAGGAGTCAGGTTTTTGAAGTGCCCGTTCAGCCGCACACGGTCCTTGAGCTTTTCTGTTTCCCTTACCACCGGCAATACCTGCTGTAGGTGCAGCAAAATAACCTCCTGCCGTTCCTTCTCGCTTCGTAGCTGCAGCAGGGCGTACTCCTGAGCTACATTCAGGCCCAGGTGGTGCGCCACATCGTAACTCTTGAAATCCTCGGGCAAGTCCGCTGAAAATTTGGTGAGGCCAAGGGCCGTATACAATTGCTGCAGCAGCTCCTTTATTTTCATTTTTGTGATGATATCTTCTTCAGCATTGTTCTCCACCAACTCTACCTCTCCACCGGCATAAAGCCTGCCGGGTGCCATGCGGTCGAACCGGAGCAGTTTAAAGATGCCAAGGCCTTTGGTGCGAATATCCATCTCCCCGTTATCATGCTTCTTGTCTATGCTTAGCAGAGCTATCTCGGTGCCGTATAGGCCCACGCCGTTATTGATGTAAGTCGGAATGCCGAAGGTGGTGCCGTTTTCAGCGCATTCCAGCACCAGTTGTTTGTACCGGGGCTCAAATATATGCAGGTTCAGTTTTTCCCCCGGAAACACAACAACACTCAGAGGGAACAAGGGTAGGTATTTGCTCATAGTAATCAGGTATACAGGCGGAAGACAAGGAAAAGTGACAGCCCCCGAAGCTAAATATAAAATATAATTTAAAGATTTACCTTCAATGCTGTGCCGCGGTGCCTTGTTATAAAGTATGCGTACGGGGCTGGGCGCCTAGGGGTGCAATTGCCTGGCAAGAGTAGGAAAATATGCCAAACTCCTTACCTTTGCCACCCTAAGAAGAAGACGGAATAATGGCAAAAAAGAGGTTTGGGCTTCGGGTGGTGTGGCTGCTGGCTATAAAGCTGATGCTAAGCCTATTCCTGATAAGTGTGGTGTGGGTGTTGCTATACCGATGGGTGGCGCCGCCGGCTACCCTGCACATGCTGCAGCGCCGTGCAGAGGCGGCAGCGGCTGGCAAAGAGGAGCCTGAAATAAAGTATAAATTCGTTCGTCTGGAGGACATGTCGGAGCAGTTGCCGTTAGCCGTTGTCGCCTCCGAAGACCAACGGTTCCTGCAACACAGCGGCTTCGATATTGATGCCATCGTAGATGCCTTCAAGCGTAACCGAAAGGGTGGAAATATTCGCGGGGGCAGTACCATCAGCCAGCAGGTGGCCAAAAATGTTTTCCTGTGGCATGGGCGCAGTTATTTTAGAAAAGCGGTAGAGGCTTATTTCACACTGCTGATAGAGGTGCTGTGGGGCAAAGAACGCATCATTGAAGTATACCTGAACATAGCCGAGATGGGCGATGGTGTTTTTGGTGTGGAGGCTGCCTCACAGCGTTACTTCGGCAAACCTGCCAGTGAACTGGGACGGCAGCAGTCAGCCTTGCTGGCGGCCGTATTACCCAACCCGATTAAGTATTCCGCTGCGCGCCCTTCCGGATACGTGCGCACCCGCCGGGGCCGCATTGCCCGTGCCATGCGTCGCCTGGGCGGAACAACTTATATCAAGGAAATCTTACCAGAGAAAGATGAAGAGAAATAAGCTATACTTTCTGCTTGGCCTGGGGCTTGCCTGCGCCACATCCTGCTCTCCAAAGCAGGGGTCACGGGCTTCGGCTAACGCACGACAGGAAGTGCACCAGGTACTCGAGGAGCAGGCACAATGCTGGAGCCGCGGTGATCTGGAGTGCTACATGCAGGGCTATTGGAAATCCGACTCGCTGCTGTTTATTGGCTCCCGCGGGCTTACGTACGGCTGGCAACCCACACTCAACAATTACAAGCGCGGCTACCCTAATACGGCAGCCATGGGCAAGCTGAGTTTTGACCTGAAGGAAACAAGGGCGCTGTCGCCGGAGACGATGCTGGTAGTAGGAAAATGGCACCTGCAGCGCGATGCAGCACAAGGTGACCTGGAAGGGCATTTCTCAGTTATCTTCAAGCGTTTTTCCGAAGGGTGGAAGATCATTGCCGACCATTCCAGCTAAGCCTTTCAGCTACCGCTTATAGGTGACAGAAGCGACCTTCACCGTTTCGGCTACCTTTCCCATCTGAAGCAAAACCGTCTGACCGACTTTTGCACCTATCACCGCGCGGGCAAGCGGGGCAACGAAGGCAATTTTATTTTCCATAATTGAGGCCTCGTCCACGCCTACAATTGTTAAAAGGCGCTTCATGTTTTTCTTGCCTCCGCTAATTGTCTGCAACTCCACCGTGGCTCCAAAGCGAACCTCATCGGAAGGCTGGGTCTGAGGATCAATTACGCGGGCACTTGCCAGCCGCTGCGTCAGCGCACTTAGCTGTGCATTAAGAATGGTTAATTGCCGGGTGCGGTTCGCCTCATCCTCATGGTTTGCCTCTGTCTGCGCCCGTTCTGCCTCTAATAATGCCAGTTCCTCTTTTAGCTGCGTCAGTCCCTGGGGCGTTATATAGTTGGTGGCGCCGGGCGGCAGGGCAGGGCGCTGCGGAATAATGGGCGGCTCGCCTGCGTTGTCTTCTTTTACAAATGCTCTGCTCATACCTGATGTAACGGGGACATTCCTGTGGGGTTCCTGCCTGTGGCTTTGCCGGAGCGGCTCATAGGCCGGGGTTCCCATTCTTCCGCAAGTATGCCATACTCAAAGTTATCGGACCAACCGCTTTTTAATGGCAGTACTTTACGCTTCCGGCCTTCTCTGCTCATACCCACTTTTTCCATTACACGTACAGAACCTGTGTTTGCCACGGCACAGCCGGCCTCTATGCGGTGCAGCTTTAATTCTTCGAATCCGAAGGCAAGTACAGCATCCAACGCCTCTGTGGCGAATCCTTTGCCCCAGTGCGCCACATCTAGTTTATACCATACTTCCGCACGCTTATACTTCTCCCTGCCAACCTTCAGGGCAATCAAACCAATAAACTTTTTTTCATGCGTAATGCTGAAAGTATACTCCGGTTGCCTGTCTTTCTGGGAGGCATTAATCCACTCCTGCAGAATTTGCTTTGTGTGCTCCAAACTTTCCGGAATACCCAGCGTGTTATAGGCATCTGTTTCAGGGAGCGAATGCAGGGCATGAATGGATTCCAGATCAGCCGGTGCAACTAATTTTATTGTGAGTCTTGTGCTTTTGAGCAGGAGCGGCATAAAGTTGAATTAAAGTTATTAGTCAGGAACAGGTCCTATAAGTATGGAAGGAACGGAAACTGACACGAAGTTTACTTTACTAAACTCTATTTATCTCCCAGCCGGTCTATTTCTGCTTCCTGGGCCACCTCTGTCACCTTTTCCTGGAATATGTAACCACAACTGGCGGCATGTGCTGCGGCAGCGGCCGTATCTTTCACCAGCACCATTTCTACTTCGCCCTCCTTTTTGAGCTCATCTGAGATGGTGGTTACGGCTCTTGATTTTTCTTCTATGTTCACATCACGAATGTAAATGGCCATGATACGCCCGGGATGGTTCTTGACCACTTCCCGGTATATTTCCGGATCGGCCTGGCCACTGTCGCCAATAAGTATGAAGTTTAACTGTGGATAGGTGATGAGCACGTTCTCTATTTCCTTGTACTTGTGGCTCATGTGGTCCGACTGCAAGAACTTCTTTTCGTCAATCCCAAAGTCGCGCAGCAGGAGCGGCCCCTGCGGAATGTCATTCAGTTCCAGGAACTGGTACAGCAGGTCGTAGGTGTTCCAGGGGCTGCTGCTTACGTAAAAGAAGGGGTTGTTGCGCTTGCCGTTGCGACCTAGTTGCAGGGCGCGGTAAAACTCTGCCACCCCGTGAAACGGAATGCGGCTGTGCGCATTGTTCAGTAGCACGTTACGGCCGGTCTGCAGCAGGCTGGTGGCACCTGTTCGCACAATGGTGTCGTCTATGTCGGAGATTACCCCATACTCGGCATCGGGTGGCGGCACCAGCACATGTGCCGTTTCGGTTATGTCTGTTTTAAAATTAGGTACGGGAGCCTCCATGAGTTCCAGTTCCAAGGGATGCCAGATATCGTCTAACTGAAGGGGATTGTCAGGCTGCAGGTTCACCACAAAGTATCCTTCTGCATCGGTGGTGATCAGGTGTTCGTGCCCCTGCAGCGTAACCTTCAGTCGTGCATTCGGAATCTCGTCACTCTCAAACCGGCGGAACATGTTCAGCAGGTTTTCCCAGGTGGTGTCGTTTTCCTCTGATTTGGAGATGTTTTTATCCACCAGTACCCTGCCCTTTACATACAGGCGCGTGGGTGTGCCATAACTGCGGTAGGTAACTATCTGCAGCGGCCGGTTCAGGTGGAGCCTGTTCTTTAACTCGAAGGCGAGCAGGTCCAGCTTCTCTTCTCCCCGAAGGATCGCGTCAGTGGCTCTTCGTCTGAAATCTTTCATGATGCATTTTTGACAGAATTCCTGCTGCTTCAGCTTCAGGTAAATTTATACTTGGTATTACAAACCCAGCGCGGTCTTCAACTGCCCAAAGTCGGTATCAGGGGCAGAAGCGGTACTGCAGCCGCGTTCCTTTGCCAGTTGCTGTATGTTCCCGATCCGGTTGTCCGGGCTTGGGTGCGTGCTCAGAAACTCCGGCGGTGCGCCCTGCTGCGACTCCTGTTCCATCTTGATAAAGAACCCCGCGGCTCCGTCGCAGGCGTAGTAGTTTGTGCCGCTTAGGTACTGTACGGAAGCGGCATCCGCTTCTGTTTCGGCATCACGGCTAAACTTCAACCCAGCAAGCGAGCCGGTAAGCTGTGCCGCGATCTGCTTCAGGGTTCCCGGGTCGTTTCCAAGTGCCACCGACAGCAGCAATGCAATGCCGTAGTCGCGCTGCAGCTGTTTCACACTATGGCGCTTATCGGCATGGGCAATCTCATGGGCCAGTACGCCGGCAAAGTGATCCTCGTCCTGCAGAAACTTTATTAGGCCGGTAAAGACATAAATCTGGCCACCGGGAGTGGCGAAGGCATTCTGCATGGCATCGTCTTTAATGATCTTTACCGTCCACGGAAACTCCTGCCCATACTTCACCTGTCCGGAACTTAGGATACGGTTCACGATGCGGTCGAGGTTCTGGTAGGCTTTCTGCACGTTGGCGTTGCTGCTGTTTCGCTCCAGCAACTGGCCTTTGGCGCGGTACGTGGAGTCTACTTCGTGGGCCACCTGCTGCCCAAGGTTGATGTCGTCCTGCGTTGAGAAGATGACGCCGTCATTTTCCTCGCAGCTGCTAAGTAAGGCGCTGCTGGTAAGAGCCAGCAGCCAAAAGGGGAAGTATAGGAACTTTTTCATGAGGTTCAGTTCTTTTCTGGAGCAACGCTTTTATCCGCTGCTGTAGTATGAATGCGCGGGAGCATAGGAGGCTATGCAGCCTGTGCTTCGCCTACGCTCTACGTTATCCTCCTTCACAAGGGTTTCAGCAGTTTGGGTAGTTGGACAGGCATATAAAACAAAAAAGGCCCTTGAACATTCAAGGGCCTTTCGGTTAAGGTGGTACTTCTTATTTGGCGGATGAGGTGCCAATCTGGTTGCCTTCCGTATCAAGCTCGATCACTTCATACTGCAGCGCCTCCAGTTTAGGCATCACCGTTTTCTTGTCACCAACCACTACAATAAGCATCTTGTCGACAGGAAGCGTTTTGGCTGCCAGCGCGTCAATCTCCTTTTCGCTGATGGTGTTCAGAATATCCGTCTGCTTTTTCACGAAGTCCTTCTTCAGGTCGTACTCAATAATGCGACCCAGGAAACCGGCCTTCTGGTAAGGCGTCTCATACTTGCGGGCATCTGACTGCCCGATGGAGCTCTTCATGAAGGTCAGCTCCTCAGGGGTGATACCGTTCTTCTGGTACTCCGTCAGCTCTTTCATAAACTCCGTTACCGACTCGGCTGTGGCATCGGCACGCACACCGGCAGAGGCTGTGAACGGTCCGCCATACTTGCCGCCGGCAAAGTAAGAGCGGGCGCCGTAGGTATAGCCTTTGTCCTCACGCAGGTTCAGGTTAATGCGGCTATTGAAAGCACCGCCCAGGGCATAGTTCATCAAGCCGGCCTTATAATACTCTCCGGTTGCATCGTACGGCATAGACAGGTAACCAATGCGAATCTCGGATTGCGCTGCATCAGGCTTGTCAACCAGATAAATACGAGTTTTCTCGATGGTTGGCGTTTTGGCAACAACAGGCATTTTCACGTCCTTCTTCTTCCAATTCTTCAGGAAGTCCAGCTTCTTCATCAACTCTTTCTCGTTAATGTCGCCTACTACCACCAACTCCGATACAGAAGGAGAGTAGTTGCTGTTGTAGAAGTTCTTTACATCCTCCAGTGTGATGTTCTGCACGGTTTTCTCTGTTCCCTCTGTCGGGATGGCCATGATATTGCCTTCCCCATAAAGCAACTTGTCGTACACGTTGTTAGCGATGGCTGTTGGCTGTGTTGCCTGGTTGGCAATGCCTTCCAGCTGCTGCTTCTTCAAACGGTCAAAGTCTTCCTGCGTGAACTTCGGCCTGAAAAGGCGTTCCTCCAGCAAAGTAAGTGTCTTATCCAAGTTCTTCTTCAGCGACTGTACCGTTACGTATGTCTCCTCCGAACCGGAGTTGATGCGGATCGAGCTACCCAGCTTGTCCAGCTCGTTGCTGAATTGCTCTGAAGTATAGTTCTCGGTGTCCTCGTTCAGCATACCGGCTGTAAGGGAGGCAATGCCCGCCTTGTTCGGCATGTTTGCTTCCAAACGATGACCTCCCTTGATGCTAAGCTGCATGGTAACGGTAGGAATCTCCTCAGACTTGGCGCTAATTACCTTCAGGCCATTTTTGAGTTTAGAAGTTGAATAATCCGGCACTTTCACAACCGGGTTAGGGCCTTTACCAGGGCGCTTGCTGCGGTCGAAGGTATCAACAGCCTTGGTATACTTCAGGCCACTGTACTGATCTGCCGCTGGCGTAAAGCCTTCCTTGGAGATAGTATAGTTGTCCTGTTTGGCCAGCAAGTCAGTTTTTCCCTTAGGCACCACACTCAGGATAACAGCAGGCTTTCCTTTGATATACTGGTCGTACACACGCTGCACATCAGCCTTGGTTACGGACTGAATACGCTTCAGCTCTTCCTGAATATAGTTCGGGTCATTACGGAAGGTCTCGTAAAAGGCAAGCTGCGATACTTTACCGCTTACGCTGGCCATACGGTTGATCAGGCTCGATTCTGCCTGCGCCTTAAAGCGCTGGATGTCCTCGTCTGTTACGCCACGCTTCTCAAACTCAGCAAGCGACTTTCGCGCCAGCTCTTCTGTCTGGGCAAGTGATGTACCCGGGAAAGGAAGCACGGTGATACCGAATTCACCGGCAAGCTCAGAAGTAGAGTTGCTGGCAGAGGCCTGCACGGCTTTCTGGTCTTTTACAAAGTTTTTGTAGAAGATGGAGTTTTTGCCCTGGCCCAAAATTTCAGCCAGTACATCCAGTGCCGGCTCATCTTTGTGACCTGCCTCTGGTGTCGGGAATGTCATGCGCAGCATCGGGAAGCGAACATTGTCCTCGTAGCTCACATAACGGTCTTTGTCCAGCTTTGCCACCATTGGCTTCATATCCTCCACGGCAGGGCCGGCTGGTATGGAGCCAAAATACTGCTCGGCAAGCTTGACTACTTCCTCAGGCTTCACGTCGCCACCAACAGTAAGGGTTGCGTTGTTCGGTCCGTACCAGCGCAGGAAGAAGTTTTTCAGGTCGTTTACGTCCACGCGGTTCAGGTCTTCCAGGTAACCGATGGTTGTCCAGGAGTAAGGGTGGCCGTATGGGTAAAGGTTTTTAGAAGTCATTTCGTACACGAGGCCATACGGACGGTTGTCGTAGTTCTGGCCACGCTCGTTTTTCACTGTTTCGCGCTGCACCTCGAATTTCTTCTGCGTTACGGCATCCAGCAGGAAGCCCATGCGGTCAGCCTCCAGCCACATGGCCGTGGCCAGTTGGTTGCTAGGCACTGTTTCGAAATAGTTGGTGCGGTCGCGGTTGGTTGTGCCGTTCAGGGTACCACCAGATTCAGATACGATTTTGAAGTGCTCCTCGTCGGCCACATTATCCGAGCCCTGGAACATCATGTGCTCAAAAAAGTGCGCGAACCCAGATTTTCCTACTTCCTCGCGGGCAGAGCCCACATGATACGTTACATCCACGTGTACCACCGGGTCGGAATGGTCTTCGTGCACGATCAGGGTGAGGCCGTTGGCAAGCTTATACTTGGAATAAGGAATGACAAGTTCATCGCCCTGTCTTGTTACTTTTTCTACGAGCTTTGTTTGCGCTTCAGCGGCACTAATCACGCTGGCCGTAAGCACAATGCTCAGTCCGATTTTTTGAATCATGAATCTGATTTTAAGGTGGAGTATTACTATTACAAGGTAGAGCGGTAGGATGAAAGTTCAAAAAAATATATACCAACCGCTATTTTGTCTCGCTTAACACCTGCTTTGCGAACATTACGGACACGGTAAACGTGAGCAGCGCAATAACCAGCATAGCCGTAGTGAGCAGGAAAGCCATGCCTGCCGTTTCGGTGTTCTCAGTTGCCAGGGGTTGCTGGATGAGACCGAGGAGGCGGCTGAAGTAGGTGGCAGAGCGCCATCCAAGCACCAGTGTCAGCAGGCCGGCCTCTATGGCACCCAATACAAAGCCCCAGCGTTTGCCCCTGTTCAGGAAGTGGCCCGCCGTCAAGCCGATCAAACCACCCACAGCACCCGTTATTAAAGCGGTCATGGCCTGCTCACCTGCCAGGTCCACGGCCACGACGCCACAGCCCAGCATAAAGAAACCAAAGAAGGCGAAAAGATAAGATATGTTCTTGTGCATGGGAGCGGTTGCTTGCTGTTTAATTCAACTTTGTAAATATAAGTCAGATTCCTGAAAGATTGCAGCAGGGCAGGTGACAAGGCTATTGCACCAAGTATGAATTTATACTTGCAGTTTGCTTCCGCACGATTTTAGCCGGTCAGCTTGCACAACTTTTGCCCCCTAAGCGAGTATGATTGCAGGAAAAGAAGTTGAAGCTGCAGAAGATGGCCAAAAGAAGAAAACTACACGAATTATACGCCGACCCCAGCAAATCTGCTGAAATGGCCGGCTTGCGCTATACATCAGACGAAGAACCCGGCTATACCAGAAAACGGGCAGGCAAAGGATTTACTTACTTTGATCATAAAGGCGAAAAAGTTACTGATGCGAAAGTATTGGAGCGCCTGAAATCAATGGTGATACCACCAGCCTGGGAAGATGTCTGGATCTGTAAATCCGCCAAAGGGCACCTGCAGGTTACCGGCCGCGATGAAAAGGGACGCAAGCAGTACATGTACCACCCAAGGTGGCAGGCAGCCCGGAGCCTCACCAAGTTTGGCCGCATGATTGAATTCGGGGAAAGCCTGCCGCAACTGCGCGAGCGCATTCAGAAAGACATCAATGCTAAAAAGCTTGGCCGAAAAAAGGTGACGGCATTGGTGCTCTCCATTTTAGACAATGCGCTGATCCGTATCGGCAACAGGCATTATGCCAAGTCCAACAAATCCTATGGCCTCACCACCCTCCGCGATAAGCACGTGCAGATAGAGGGCAGTACCATCAAGTTCTCCTTCAAAGGCAAAAAAGGAGTGGAGCACGAGATAGACCTGAAAGACCGCCGGCTGGCACTTCTGGTGAAGAAGTGCCGCGATATTCCGGGGTACGACCTTTTTCAGTATTATGATGAGGACGGCGAACGGCAGACGCTGGAGTCCGGCGACGTGAACGAGTATCTCCGCGAGGCCACGGATTTCGACTTTACGGCTAAGGATTTCCGGACCTGGGGTGGCACGGTGCGCATGGTGGAGTGCCTGGAGGATGTGCTGGAAGAGAACCCGGAACAGGCGAAGGAGAAAAGTATAAAAGAAGCCGTAAAGTCTGTTGCGCTTAGCCTGGGTAACACGCCCACCGTGTGCAGCAAGTATTATATCCATCCCGAGGTGGTCAACCTCTTCAGGGAGGATAAACTGGTTGATTACCTGAAGAAGCACGATGCCGAAGCCTCTACCACAGCGCACTTATCATCTACAGAAGAGCTTGTGCTGAAGATGCTAAAGCGTGTGGCCCGGGAAAAGCAGAAAGCCGCCTGATGTATACTTCGCATTAGGCTGGCGCATTGTCCAGCGACTGCCACAGGTACTTACTGGCGATGGTGCGGTAGGGGCGCCAGCTTTCGGCTATACTCTGCATCTTCAGCTTCAGCTCTTTTCCTTTTAAGTCAAAGCCGTAATGCTTTTTCATGGCGTTCTGTATCCCCAGGTCATCCACCGGAAAAACATCCGGTCGCTCCAGCGCAAACATCAGCAGCATCTCCACCGTCCAGCGGCCAACGCCTTTAATCTGGGTGAGGTGCTGGATGAGCGCTTCATCTTCCATGGCATCGATCACGGCGTGTGCCATGTTGCCTTCTGCCGCGAAGGCGGCCACGTTGCGGATATAGCCCATTTTCTGAAAAGACAGCCCTGCACTACGCAAGGTTTCGTCTGAGGCCTCCAGCACCAGGTGCGGGTGCGGGTATGTCTCCGGAAACAGCTCCGTGAACCGCCGAAAGATAACGGCCGCCACTTTGGTACTTAGCTGTTGCGATACGATAGAGCCCACCAGCTTGAGGTATAAATCCTCGGATCGGGAAGACTTGAGCGGCAGTCCATTTTGGATCAGGTTAGTAATAATGGGGTCTTTGGCAAAAACAGCCATCACCTCATCGGTGGGAAAGGCAGCAGGAGTAGTCATAGGGGTGGGTTAAAAGCAAAAGCGGCAGCTACTGCCACCACTTATACTTGGTTTTATATTGATGCAACTTGCTCTTATGCCGGTACCTCATGTTTGTTTAGCGCTTGCAGCACCTGCAGTAAATGCTGCTGCATTTCGTCCGTTACGTCCAGGTGCGTTACAAATCGAACCATTTGTGGACCAAAGCTCGCAGCAAGTATGTTTTCCCTGGCTAGCGCCGCTACAAAGGCGGCATCTGTATAGGTATCATTCAGTTTGAAGATGACTATGTTCGTCTCCACCGGCAGCACGCTCTCTACATAGTTCGACTCCAATAACGCCTGCTCCAACTCCTTCGCCTTTTTATGGTCCTCCTGCAGGCGTTCCACATGATGGTCTAAGGCATGAATGCAGGCTGCAGCCAGATAGCCCGCCTGTCGCCAGCCACCGCCCAGTACTTTGCGGATCCGGCGCGCTCTTTTGATAAAAGCTTTGCTGCCCAGCAACACAGAGCCCACAGGCGCTCCCAGACCCTTTGAAAGACAGATGGAGATGCTGTCAAAGTATAAGCCGTAATCCTGTGCTGAGTCGCCGGAAGCGGCAAGGGCGTTGAAAACTCGGGCGCCATCCAGGTGCAGGGCCAGGTTGTGGCGTTTGCATACTCCTGAAATAGCCGCAATCTCCTCTACGGTATAATAGGCGCCGCCACCTTTGTTGCAGGTGTTCTCCAGTGCCACCAGCCTTGTCTCCGGGAAGTGTATATTATCAAGCGGTCGGATATGCGCCTCCACCTGCTGTGGCGTCATTTTACCGCGTTCACCGTGTACGAGCGCCGTTGATGCGGCCGAGTTAAAGGCAATACCTCCGCCTTCATACTGGTGAATATGCGATGTTACGTCGCAGATAATCTCTGTAAGCGGTGCTGTGTGTACTTTTATGGCAATTTGATTGGTCATGGTGCCTGAGGGGCAGAAGAGGCCCGCTTCCATGCCGAACATGGCGGCAGTTTTCTCCTCCAGCGCGTTCACAGTTGGGTCCTCGCCGTACACATCGTCACCAACAGGAGCCGCAAACATGGCCTCCAGCATGGCGGGAGTGGGCCGGGTAACGGTATCGGAACGTAAATCTATCTTCTGAATCATGAATTTGCTTTCTTAAATACTTTACTTTGTAAAATTAATAACTTACTTTTGCCGTTCAAATTAAATTTATTGCAACGATGGGAGTTACTAGATTAAAAAGAAAAGATCGCCGAAATAAGGCTAGAGCTAACAACAGAGTAGCTAGAATTAAGCAGCTTCTGTTAACACCGGTTATCAAAAATGTTGATATGGATGAGTTAAGAGCTCAGTTCGGTGAAGCCCCTAAAAACAAGCCTGCTACAGAGGAAACCACTGCTCCAGCTACAGAGGAAACAGCTGCTACAACTACAGAAGAAACTTCTGCTCAGTAGTCTTTCAAGGCGCTAAGTAAGACCATCTGCCGCTGCTATTACAGGCAAATGGCGGCGGCTTACTAAAAAGACTTCAGGTGTGTTTGCTCGCGCAGACACACTTTTTTTATGCCCTTTTGCCTAGCTCTATCACCTGCAGGTCTTTTACCTGACCGGCTTCGATAGCAAAGCGCACCATGGTCCTGATCTTGTGAAAGCCATGCTTGCCAGCCGCGCCCGGGTTAATGTGCAGCAGGTTGTTCAGGCTCTTATCTGTCATCACTTTCAGGATGTGCGAGTGCCCGGTGATATAAAGCTTGGGCGGGTTAGCCCGAATACTCTCTCTAACATCGGAGTGGTATTTACCGGGATAGCCGCCAATGTGTGTCATCAGCACATCCAGCCCCGCCACCTCAAACCGTTGCACCTTCGGGTGCACCTGCCGGATGTCATGCCCGTCGATGTTGCCGTACACGCCACGCAAGTGCGCCACCTCCTGCAGCCGGTCAGATACTTCCAGATTTCCAAAGTCACCGGCATGCCATACTTCATCACAGCCCTCCAGCAGCCGTAGAATCTGATCATCAATGTAAGAGTGGGTGTCGGAGAGGAGGCCTATTTTCATTGCTTTGATTTTGTTGTGTTGAGGTTTTACTTAATCAGAGGGAAAGGGTTTCTGTACTTGTTGATGTGATGCAGCTAATCAATTATTACACTAGCTGCTGCTCTTTCACATACGCACTACTCTGGCGAAAGCGTCTGCTTGTGCCGTCGACTGCTTCTATTGTACTTCTATACTTCCATAGCCATTGCCTGCTGCAATTGGAAACTAGCTATACTTTCTAGCTACTGTTCATCCTCCAGTTTTCAAATACCTATCGTTTCACCTTTAGCTTTAGAGCGCACACGGCTGGGGTAGGGGCCCTATATGAGCGAGGCCCCGTCCTCGGGCATCGCGCTAGGACCTTTTCTTTGCTCGCTTCGCTTTGCAATCCCGCCTCCCGCGGGACCGAAAACTCCAAAGGCGCTCAACCCAAGGGCTGGATTCTGATTTCATAGCCAAAGCTTCCGCTATGCAACAACGGCTAAGTCCCCCTTTGAAGGGGGCAGGGGGATGTCTTACTGCTGCGGATTTTTTCTCCTGCTTGTACTTATGCTTAAGCAACTTAATACGAACTCGTTACTATTTCTAGAGGAGTAAATCCTACTCCTTAGACAAGAAGCTGGGGCTGGTTAGATGTCGTTGCCTAATGAACAAAAAAGAAAGGAGGCAAAGTGTAAACTTCGCCTCCTCCCATTTATAATTCATAATTACCCTACAAGCGCCACGTTTCAGGTGATTTGCGCCACTCGGCTAAAGTATCCATGGCTGAGGTTGCGATGTACCCGTGTGCTGCAGCGGCCTCTATTAAGGCGCTGTAGTCGCTTAGGCAATGCAACGTGATGCCGGCTTGCCTGAAATTTTCATCTGCCACGGCAAAGCCGTAGGTGAAAATGGCCGCCATGCCCACTACTTCTGCACCAGCTGCTTTTACCGCTTCTGCGGCTTTCAGTGAGCTTCCGCCGGTTGAGATCAGGTCTTCCACCAGTACCACCTTTTGTCCTTCCAGCAAGCGACCCTCAATCTGGTTGCCCATGCCGTGCTTCTTTGGCTCTGGGCGCACGTACAGGAACGGCATTTCGAGCAAGTCAGCCACGAGCGCGCCTTGCGCTATGCCCGCTGTAGCAACTCCGGCAATAGCCTCAGCATCCGGGAATTGCTTTTTTATAAGATCTGCTAGCTGCTGCTTTATGTAACTGCGTATGTACGGAAAAGAGAGTGTAACACGATTATCGCAGTAGATAGGGGAGTTCCAGCCGCTGCTCCATTTAAATGGTTGCTCCGGCCTTAGCTTAACGGCCTCTGTTTCCAAGAGAAAGGAGGCTACCTGGTGTGCTGTTGTGTTCGATTGCATGGCCGAATTTACGTAAATTGTCTTTCTTTTTCAGGCAACAAATTCGCAATACGGCTATTTATTTCTTCATTTGTATAACTTAGCGTATCATCCTAAGCACCTAAACCACATGAACGTTTTCATTAACGATATTCCGCTTATTCTTAAAAAAACCAATGAAAAGGTTTACAAGCATGAGTACGACCTGATTCTCAAGCCATCAGACCATTTTACTTCAAAAGACCTGGTGGGCGATGTGCTGTTTAAGGATGCCGATATCCAGCTGATTGACAGGTTGGTACGCCTGATGGAAGTAAAGAAGCTGAAGAAGCTCCGCTCGCTCACACTGGTAACAGATAAAATTAAGAAGGTGACAGAGCACCTGAAAGACCAGTTTAAAATCGTTAAAGCCGCCGGTGGGTTGGTAATAAAGGACGGCAGGATCCTGATGATGTACCGCCTGGGTGTGTGGGATCTACCCAAAGGGAAACTGGAGAAGAAAGAGGAGGTGGAAGCGGGTGCGCTTCGGGAAGTGGAGGAGGAGTGCGGGATTCAGGTAGAGGTGCTGGATAAGCTTCCTAAAACATGGCATTCCTATGCCTTTAAAGGCAAGAAAATTCTTAAGAAAACCAGTTGGTTCCTGATGAGCTGCACAGACGACAGCCTGATGAAGCCGCAGGCGGAGGAGTTTATAGAGGAGGTGCGCTGGATGACCCCGGAAGAGGTAAGGGAAGTGCTACCGAAGGCGTATACTTCTATTGCCTTCGTTATTCGACACTACCTGCAATCTCTGAAAACTGGAAAGGTATAAACTCATCCACATTGCCGCCAAAGCGGTGAATCTCCCGGATAATAGTCGAGCTGATGGCTGCCAGGTGGGGTGAGGTGATCAAAAAAACGCTCTCCAGTTCCTTGTTGACATGGCGGTTGGCTTGGGCAATTGTGTTCTCATACTCGAAGTCGGTGGTATTGCGCAGGCCGCGCAGCAGGAAATTAGCGCCTGACTCACGGGCAAACTCTGCTGTTAACCCCTTAAACGATTGTACTTTGATATTTGCGTGGCCTTCAAAAAGACGTTTCATCACGTCCAGCATTTTCTCAACAGGAATATAACGCTGCTTGCTGCTGTTATTGCCGATGGCCACAATCACCTCATCAAACAATTTTGCCCCACGCATCACTACATCATAATGGCCGTTTGTGAACGGATCAAAAGAGCCGGGAAAAAGGGCAATTCTTTTCATAGATTAATTTTGAATAACTGATTACTGAATGATTGAATATTTTAGAGAGAATCAAGAATAGCTGAGATTATCGGCTTGAGCTAAGCTCAATTGTTTATTCAATTAATCAGTTATTCAAAATTCAAAATTAAATTCATTCACAAAGGTGCAGGCTGTAGAGTTCGAAGTAACGGTGATCGAACATGTCGTGAAACTTATAGCTGTACTCCACGTCTTCCGGCTTCTTTCCCAGCTTTATCTGCCGCACATACTTCTGAAGAATGTTGAAGAGTGATGAATCATGGGTGATATCACCCCAGAGGGTAATTGTTTCCTGCTCCGGGTTCATTTTTTGCTCCTCCATCACAAAGAGGATGTAATAAATGAAATCTTCAGGGCTGGTGTAATGGAACACATTGCAAAACTCAAGCCCCGCTGGCCCCACCACCAGCAGCGTTAAATAACTGCGCTCTACAAAGGCGTACATACTGCGCAGGTTGTTGCGCGGCACCACATGAAGAATGCTGCGGATCAAGGCGCTTGTCTGGTGCACCAACTGCAGTGGCTGGTTTTCGAATACACCCTGCAGGGCCAGGCGTACGCCACTCTCCACGGCAAAAATATTGATGGCTTCCAGGCCACTGTGGCGGTAGGTGTATACTTCGTGCTGCAGCGGATTCAGGTCAGCGTGCAGGCGCAGGTAGTCGAACTGGTGCACGGGGTCGTAGAGCGTTTCGGGCACCAGCGTGAACTGCTGGTTGCTTACAGCCACCCGAACTAACTTCCAGTTTTGCACCTGAAGCAAAGCATTTTCCTGGGCAATAAGGCGTAACTGCTCTGCCACCTGCAGTGGCGTAAACACCGTAATCAGCTCATAATCCTCTAACACTACAAATTTATTGCGTGCTGTGTCTACCACGGCAAACCGGATTGCCTTCTGACTTAGCGACAAGTATAAATGGCATTGTGCTGCCTGGCTAAGCGCAAAAGCCTCATCATAGATTTTGTACGAGAGCCTGAAGTGTGTGTGGATGGTATTCAAAGTATGCTGGCGTCGTGTGAGTAAGCGTTGGCAGGAAATTCCCCTACTGCAAGTATAAAAAAATTATCGCAAAAGGCAGCAGCCGGATGTCAGGCCTTGAAGGTATGTTTCATGCCTAGCAAATCATCCAGCGAGAACAGGTGCCTAAGCGCCTGGTGCTTGTCCTGCAGCGGCAGTTGCTGTATTTGTTTGATGGTAAGCCACTCCACCTGCTCAATTAGTTGTTTGTCAGAAGCGGCTTCAGGGTCTGTCCCGGTAATAATGGTGCCATCTGTTAACTGCACCTCAAAAAAGAACTCTATGGCGTGCAGGGGAGGGTGCAGAAATTCATTCACAAACAAAAAACGCTTTACCTGCACCTGCACCCCGGCCTCTTCCTGCAGTTCCCGGACAAGGCACGCACGCATGCTTTCGCCAAATTGCAAGCCACCACCCGGAGGGGCCCAGAAGGCTTCGTTGTCCACTGTTTTTCCGTGGCGCACCAGCAGTAGTTTGTTGTCTTCAATACAGATGCCGCACACCCGCACGCGCAACTGTTCGGCATAGGGAAGTACATTGGGGTTAAGATCGGCCATGTTGGGTATAGTCGTGTTTTGGTCGTAAATTTACGGAATGATTAAGACGTACAATCCAGATTTTGAAAAAGACATACGCCTAAAGCTGGAGCGACAGGGTTTTATGAAGCTCTTGGGCTTTAACGTGACAAAAATAGAAGTGGGTAGGGTTGAAGGGGAACTAATGCTGGAGCCCCACCACTTGCAGCATAAGGGGTTTACCCATGGGGGGGTCACAGCCACCTTGTCGGATATTGTTGCAGGATTTGCCGCCGTTAGCCTGGTGCCGAAATATCACCATGTGGTAACGGCTGAGATCAAGGTTTCCTATTTTCATCCCGGTGTGGGCGATAAATTAATAGCAAAGGGTTACGTGGTGAAGCCAGGCCGCAAGCTCAACTTCTGCGAGTCGGAGATTTTTATCATCAAGGGCGATGAGGAACCACTGCTTATTGCTAAAGCCTCTGCCACCATGGCCACCATCACCCCCGAAGATATTGCTTCAAGAGTTACGAATGCAGAGTCGTGAGTGCTGGGTGTATACTTCAAAGCACACCCACCCATTCCTAATTCTTAATTCATCATTCTTAATTCAATTAAAATGCGCCCGGTAGAAGCCTTAAGAACCAGTTTCCCTTTTGAGCCAACAGAGGACCAGGCGAAGCTTTTTGCCCGACTCGATGAGTTTATACTTGCCAAGTCGGAAGAACGGCAGGTTTTCCTGCTGAAGGGGTATGCCGGTACAGGTAAAACAACAGTAGTTACCTCGCTGGTGAAAATCCTGAACCAGTTTGGCTATAAGTATGTGCTGCTGGCTCCAACAGGCCGTGCGGCCAAAGTTATGTCCAGCTACAGCGGGCGCCCTGCGTTTACGATCCATAAAAAAATATATCGACAAACCTCTAATCCTTTTTCGGAGGGACTATCCTTTACGCGCCAGCCCAACAAGACTGATAACACGGTTTATATCGTGGATGAGGCCTCCATGATTTCGGATGAGAGTGGCTTTGGGCAGAATGGCTTGCTGCAGGACCTGCTGCAATATGTATTTGATAAGAAGAACAACAAACTGCTTCTGATCGGCGATACAGCCCAGCTGCCGCCGGTGGGCCAGACCATCAGCCCGTCGCTGGATGCTGAGTATATGAAAGTGAACCAACGCTGTGTGGTGCGGGAAATGGAACTGCGCCAGGTAATGCGCCAAGCCGAGGCCTCTGGCATTCTGATGAACGCCACGCAGTTGCGCGACCGCATGCAGCAGGAGCCGATCGAAATTAAGCTGTTTACCCGGGGCTGGAAGGACATCTATAAAATGACGGGCGAAAAGCTGGAGGACGGCCTGCGCTATGCCTATGATAAGTTTGGTACTGAAAACACCATTGTCATTTGCCGCTCCAACAAAACAGCCAACCAGTACAACCAGCATATCCGGCGCACTATCTTCTTTGCTGAGGATGAGTTAGGCGTAGGGGATTACCTGATGATTGTGCGGAACAATTACTTCTGGCTGGCGAAAGACTCCGACATCGGCTTTATGGCCAACGGCGACTTTGTGGAGGTAACCAAGATCATCCGCTACGAAGACATGTACGGTTTTCGCTTCGCCGATATCCGCATTCGCTTCGTGGATTACCCGGATGCGCAGGAAGAGGAGGTAAAGATTATGCTCGACACGCTTTACACCGACACACCCGCCTTGCCTGCCGATCAGAACAAGAAACTGTACGAGGAGGTGCTGAAGGACTACAAGGATATCAAAACCAAGAAGGAGCGCAGCAAAGAACTCAAGCAGAACCCGTACCTGAATGCCGTGCAGGTGAAATTTGCCTACGCCTTAACTTGCCACAAGGCGCAGGGCGGCCAGTGGCCGGCAGTATTTGTGGACCAGGGCTACCTGAAAGACGAGATGGTGAACGAGGAGTTTGCCCGCTGGCTCTATACGGCTTTAACCCGATCGTCGGAAGAGCTTTACCTGCTGAACTTTAACCAACATTTATTAGTTGACTGACAAAAGAAATGATTATTTTGCATCGTTTTTGATGTAGAACAAGTATACAAGCTATTGCTGTAACCCTAACCCTTTTTATAAGATGAAAAAACTACTTCTTTCATTCGCTTTCGCTGGCTTGATTGCTGGTGGAGCTGTAGCCCAGGAGAAACCAAAGGCAACTGCACCTCAGGAGCAGGCAAAAAACGGCCCTGCCATTACCTTCGAGGAAACTGAGTATAATTTCGGAGACATTTCACAAGGAGATGTTGTGGAGCACACTTTTAACTTCAAGAACACGGGTACGCAGCCGCTCGTAATCGAGCGTGTGGATGTGTCTTGCGGTTGCACTACCCCAGCCTGGACGAAAGAGCCAATCATGCCTGGTAAATCTGGCTTTATCACTGCTAAATTCAACAGCGCCGGTAAACTTGGCCAGCAGAAAAAGCCACTTACCATCCATTCCAACGCCGCCGAAGGAACGAAGTACGTTTACATCGTAACCAACATCAAAGCTAAATCTACTGCCAGTGCGCAGTAGTTATGCAATACGATATAAAAAAGCGGCTTCCGTAACAGGAGGCCGCTTTTTTTATGTCATTTAATAGAATGACAGCATCATATGAACTGAAATATAAATAGCGAGGCCGGGAGCAGTTAAACTGCTCCCGGCCTCGCTATTTATATTTCAGTTCTTCTTTTAAAAGGCTTTCAAGATGGCATAGAAAAGAGCACCCCAACCTACTATTAACAAGGTGCCTCCGATTGGTGTGATTGCTCCAAGCCAGGTAATACCCGTGGCACATAAAATGTAGAGAGAGCCCGAGAACACAAGTATGCCCAGGAAGAAGCACCAGGCAGCAACCTGTAATGCCGGTTGCTCTACCCTGAAGAGGAGCAGCCCGACGGCTAGCAGCGCCAGGGTATGGTACATCTGGTATTTAACGGCGGTTTCGAAAGTATCCACCCGGTTGGCAGCCTGCAGCATAGGAGCAAGAGCATGCGCACCGAAGGCACCAATAGCCACAGTAAGGGCACCCAGCGCAGAGGCCAGGAGAAGTATGATTTTTTGCGTCACTGTATGTAGGGTTATACTAGCCAAAGTAGCTTAGCTAAGCTGACTCTGATATAGCTTTTGATAGTGATTTATTCGGATTCTAGTGCTTCGGTTACCTGCTCTTCAAACTCCTGCTGGCTGTCATACTGGGTAAATTCCAGAGTTTTGCCCTGTGCTTTCAGCTGCGTCACTACGTCCAAAGCTACTACCAGGGGCTCTGCCTCTTTTCCGACAAGATTCTTGTCCCAGTTGGCGCCAACCAGCAATTCATCACCGTACATGCCCACGCACCAGTTTTCCAGGAACTCTACCAGTGTTATAGATTCCGGCGTATAACTTTCCCACTCATCCTCAGAGCAGGCCGTAGCGCCTCCCTTATCAGACCAGAACAGGATAACTTCCGTGTCCTCAAATTCTGATGAGCTTGAAGTTGCCCACGTATCATCCTTGGTCAGCCCCCATACTTCATTGGTTTCTACAATCCGCTGAATGAAATCTTTATACTGTGTCTCGATAGTGGCAGCGTGCTCTGTCATGGTGATTCGCTTTTTAGATGATACATTATTTACTGCAAAGTAATCAATATTACGCAGAAATGTGCAATCTGCGTAACGGGAGAATACATTTACAGTTCCCCAAAGAGGTTAGGGTAATCAGAGATAAGGCCATCTACGCCCAGCTTCTTCAAGCGCTTCATCTCCTCCAAATCATTTACTGTCCAGGGGATTACCCGCATACCCTGGCTTTGCGCTTCCTTAAGTAATGCAGGCGATACCAGTTTATGATAGGGGCTGTAAATTGTGGGCGTGAAGCCTAGGCTTTCGATATTCTTTTTCAAGCCATTCATATTCTCCACCAGAAGCGCTGTTTTAATTTCAGGGTACTTCACATGCAGCACCTGGAGCGTGCGAGGATCGAATGACTGGATAATGACATAAGGGCTAACTTTCTTCTCCTCAATTACAGCTAACAGTAAGTCAATTAATTCTTCAGGTTCAGGGTGGTATATGCCATCTCCAGAAGGGCTTGACTTAGTTTCAATGTTATAGTAAACCTGTGGCAGGCCATGATCGGAGATGTACTGCTGTACAGAGTCAATCACTTCAGCCAAAAGCGGCTTATGTGCTTTTTGTAGCTGCTGCTGTGGAAATTTTGCGTAAAATTTAGATCCTACATCAAACTGTTTTATTTGATCATAGGGCATCTGGTAGAGCACGTACCGCTCGGCGTCCTGCTTCGGAATCGCCTCCCCTGAAGGCGTCAGCTCATGGGCCGGATTGATGAAAGGGTCATGAGAGAGGAGCACCTGCTTATCCTGGCTGATGTGTGCATCCATCTCCAGCGTAGCGACACCTAACTCCAAAGCCTTCAGCATGGCCGGTACTGTATTTTCAGGAAGTAGCCCTCGGGCACCACGATGGCCTTGTGTATCAAACGTGGATACAGCTGAACCCTTAGCTTTTGCAACTTTAGACATAGTAGAGGAGCTTTTACAGCTAATGCAAAGTAAACCTAAAGTTACTACCAGCAAGTATAGTTTCTGCACCTGAGTAGGAAGGACTAAGTTCTAAACAAAAATGGCCTTTGCTGCTGTATCATGAAAGCAGGAAGGTTAAAAATAACAGAATCTTAATGTTGTGCGCCTGCTATTTATCTTCTTTTCATTTACTGTAGTCTCTCGCCCCGAAGATGCCGCTACCTACCCGAATCATGGTGCTTCCCTCAGCTACTGCCAGTTGCCAGTCGGAACTCATGCCCATGGATATTTCCTTAAAGTAGTCACTCCCGATGAAGTAGGTTTCCTTCAGGCGGGTAAAGCAGTTGCGTAGTTGCATGAATTCTGCGCGCAGCTGCTGCTCGTTGTCGGTATTAGTAGCGATGCCCATAACGCCGGTGATGCTGATATACTTCATCTGTCGGTACTCCTCTGAACGCAGCAATTCTTCTGCCTCATCGCACGTCATGCCATACTTCGTTTTCTCGTCGGCAATGGAAATTTGCAGCATGCAGTTGATGGGTAGCGTGCGGCCGTGCATCTCGGCGCGTTTGTTTATCTCCACCAACAGTTTCAGGCTATCAACCGACTGGATCGTATCCACAAATTTGGCAATATACTTCACCTTGTTTGTCTGCAGGTGGCCAATCAGGTGCCAGTTGATATCGTGCGGCAGTTGCTCATACTTGTCTGCGAGTTCCTGCGCCTTGTTCTCCCCAAAAATGCGGTGTCCCGCGTGGTATGCTTCCAGTATACTTTCAACAGGATGCGTCTTGGAAACTGCAACAAGCCGGCAGGGTGTCTGGCGCAGCTGCTCATCGAAGTATAAAATGTTTTCTTTAATGCTCATAGTTTATCATGTTGTGCTTCATTAGATTATATTGACAGTCATTGCTCCAAACAGACTCTGTATAATTAGCAATGGCTTTCAATTCATAACTCCTCATTCATAATTCTTAATTGAACTGTCAGTCTTCTAATACGTTTGCCAGGAACGTGTTTTTCAAGAAGAGCCAGAGCAGGAGCAGGAGCAGTGCCCATTTCAAGTATACCTGGTAATAATCGCGGGTATCGCGAAAGCGCTTTTCGGATACGTCGGTTTTCTCCAGCTTGTTAATGTTCCGGAAGATTTCCTGTAGGGTGCTTTTGCTATCGGCCCGGAAAAAAGTGCCCTGTCCAATCTCTGCTATCCGGCGCAGACTCGTCTCGTCCATCTGCGTCTCCACAAAAAGGGTTTTGCCTGAGGCATCCACATCATAGGGCACCTGCCCATCTTTACCAATGCCTATGGTATAAAGTTTTATGCCATAGGCATAAGCGAGTTGCGCCGCCAGTTCCGGATCCAGGCTGCCTGCGGTATTCTCACCGTCGCTTATCAGAATTACCACCTGGCTTTTGGCATTTGAGTCGCGGAGCCGGTTGATGGCCACGGCGAGCGCACTGCCGATAGCGGTGCCATCGTTCGGGATCATCTTGAACCCGATGGAATTTATACTTTCCTGCAGCAGGGTATAGTCGGTGGTGAGGGGGGCGAGCGAGTAGGCATCGCCGGCAAAAACCACCATGCCGATTCGGTCCTGCACGCGCCCTTTGATAAAGTTTTTTGCCACCTCTTTTGCCGCCTCGAGTCGGTTCGGGAGAAAGTCCTGCAACTCCATGGAGCCCGACACATCAAGCACCAGCACGATATCGATGCCCTCGGAAGTTAACTCTATCTGCTCGTTTACCCGCTGTGGCCGGGCCAGCGCTACCAGCACCAGCATGATGAACAGCATGAACACAATGCGCGGCACAAAGCGGAGCAGGGTGCTCCACTGCCAGGTATGGCGGCCTTCGAACAGGGCCAGGTCGAGTTTGTTACGGGTGTTGCGGCGAAGTATGGACTTAAGCAACAGCAGCAGCGGGATGGCCGGCAGCGCATAGAGCACCAGCGGATACACCCATTCGTAAGAGGAGAGTGTGCCGTAGGTGAACCACTCCGGGCTCAGCCAGTCCCAGAATTCATCGTTAAGTTCTAGCATGCTTGGTTAATTCGCGGTGCGTACGGTAACGGTCTTTGGCCACCCGGCGCAACATACTTAGGGCCAGGTTCGCCTCGCCTTCAAACTCAGACTGCAGGTTACCGTAAATTGCCTTGTCACAGATGCGCAGAGCCGTGTTAATTTCTTCGTCGTTGTTATAGAACTCTACTATTTCCTTTGTGGTGAACGAGTTGATGGCACTGTCCTCGAGCTTTGTCAGGTAGTTTTTCCAGAGCGACACGCCTTTTTCTATACTTATCAACGCCCCGGTTTTCTCAAAACGGTCTTTGTGGGCGTTAAAGCGGGAGGAAAAATAAACGTTGTCTTTCTTCAGCTGGTACAGCTTATACCTGCGACGGATGGATTGCCCAAAAACGAGCCAGATCAGGGACAGGAAGGTAAGGATGGCCAGTACCCATAGCAGCAGTTCGGGCCAGTTAAACCTTTTCTCCACCGGTGCCAGCTTCAGGTTTGCTTTTAACTGCAGCGGCTCTTTTACCTCCTGCACCAGCTGGCGGAGGTGCACCGCTCTTGACGGGGCAAAAATCTCCAGTGTATCCTGCTGGTGCAGCACGTAAACCGGAAGCGCCAGTTGCTGGTTGCTGTAGGTTGCGAACGTGCGTAGGGTGTAGACGGCACTGTCGGTGCTGGTGTCGCCGGATGTGGAAGTAGGGAAAAACGCTTTCCGCACTAACTCAAACGGGCTAAAGTCATACTTGTCGGAGGGCAAGATAACCTCCTGTTCCGCCGGGTGCTTATGCACGAGTATGTATTGCACCTGCTCACCGATCTTCAGCGTGTCCTTGCTGAATATTCCCACAGGTTTACTCGCTTGCTGGGCTAAGGCTAGGGAGGGCAGGAGGGCGAGCAGAAATAAGTATAGTTTACGCACTTTTCTTGGTACCCTTATTGCGCAGCCGGAACAGGTTCACCAGCTGCGGCACGTAATCTTCATTTGTTTCGATGGCCAGGTAATTAGCCTGGTACTTCTGGCAGATGCGCATCAGTACTTCCTGGTTTTCCTGGTATTGGGCATGGTAGTGGCGTCTGAATTCCTCGCCCGAGGTGTTTAGCCATAGCGTGCGCCCTGTCTCCTTATCCAGGATAGGCACGATGCCCATCGGGGGTAGTTTGTGCTCACGCAGGTCCACCAGATGCAGCACAATCAGGTCGTGGCGCCGCGCCAGCATGCTAAGTTCCTTTTCATAGTTGTTGTCGATAAAATCGGAGAGGAGCAGGATAATGCTGCGGCGCTTGATAATGTCCAGCGTCAGCCGGATGCCGGCAGCCAGGCCGGTTTTGATAGATTTTGGCTGCAACTCCTGCAGGGCTTTGATGATGCTGTAGGCCTGCTCGATACCTTTGGCCGGTTTAATATACTTCTCCTTCTGGTCAGAAATGCAGATCATCCCGATCTGGCTTTGTTGCCGGGCCGCCGAGAGCGCCAGCACACCGCAAATCTCTTTGCCGATGTCCAGCTTTTGCTGTTCGCCGGTACCGATTTTCTGCGAGGCGCTCACATCCAGCATCAAAAATACCAACTGTTCCTTTTCCTCACGGTATGTTTTCACAAATGTACCATGACCCTTCGCACTTACGTTCCAATCGATAGAGCGCACATCGTCGCCGTACTGGTAAGCGCGCACGTCATCGAATTCCAGCCCCGTGCCTTTAAACACCGAGTGGAAATCCCCCTGCATCTGCGAGGTGATGGCCTTGCGGATGCGGATCTCATACTTGCGTAGCTTCTTAACAAGCTCTTTCATGCGTGGCTGCCGTAACGTCCAATTTTAAAATTATGATTAATTCTCGTAATTTTCATCCGTGATAAGACTTTTATACATACTTTTTTGCCTTGGCCTGATCAGTTGCCAAAGCCAGTCGGAGCAAAAGCCTGCTAATCTGATTCCTGAGGAAAAGTTGGTACGCATCCTTGCCGACATCCATACCGCCGAAGCCATTATTGAGTACCAGGTGGTTTTCCCGGATACGGCATTGATGGTTTTCAATCAGGAGCAGACAGAGATTTTCAAGCGCTATGGTGTAACAGAGGAGCAGTTTGACGAAACCTACAGCTATTACCTCCGGAACCTGAAGGCCATGGACGCCCTTTACGAAACGATTGTAGATACGCTAAGCCTTCGGGAATCAAAGGCAGACAGCCTTAAACCGGCGCCGCCGGAAGAAGAGACTCCCCTTATATTCAAAAATCAGCAATAGCCGGTTAGCTTTTATTTCAGCTTACTGCCGTTCGGCACCTGTGCTGCGGGTTGCGCCAGCACGATGTCTCCTTGAGCGTCCTCAAATCCCGTTACCAAAATTTCAGACATAACTTTCCCAATCTGCTTCTTTCCCAGGTTCGTGACGCAGAGCACCTGTTTTCCTATCAGTTCCGGGCAGGTATAATGTTTCGTTATCTGCGCGCTCGTTTTCTTTAGGCCCAATGGCCCCAGGTCTACTGTAAGTATAAAAGCCGGGCGTCGGGCCTCAGGGTACTCCTCCGCCCTCACAATGGTGCCCACCCTAATATCGGTTTGCTCAAAATGATGCCACGTAATTTGCTCTGTGGTTTCAGGAGGTATTGCCATTTTTATTTGCTTGAAGTTCGGATGATCAAGTTAAGCAGGAAGAGGGCCTTTGACAAATTAACGTGTGCGGGAACCTCCAAATTGTCTTAAAAACGTGCAGCAGCGCACCTGTAGCAACATTAGCCCCACAGCCCCGTATTTCTGCAAACATACAGTTTCCTTTACCTGTACTTGTTTCTCAACCATCACAACGTACCTTAACTATGAAAAAAGCAACCGGAGCCACCCTCCCCCTATGGACCAGCCACCTGGATTTACCATTAACGAACCCACTGCGAGAGAACCTCACGTGCGATGTCTGTATCGTAGGTGCTGGGATTGCCGGTCTTACAACGGCTTATCTTCTGTCGAAAGAAGGAAAGCGCGTGGTGGTGCTTGATTCTAAAAGCGTTGCCGGTGGCGAGACAAGCCGTACCACTGCCCACCTCTCTAATGCCCTGGATGAGCAGTATTACAACCTGATCAAGCTGTTTGGGAAGGATGGGGCCCGGCTAGCCTGCCAGAGCCATGCCAGTGCCATCGACAAGATACAGGAGATATCCAAAGAGGAAAATATTGACAGTGAGTTTGCCCGTGTAGACGGTTACCTGGTGGCAAACAACCAGGAGCAGGGTGATAAGCTTCTTCAGGAGCTCGAGGCACTGCAGCAGATGGGTTGGGATGATGTGGTGCTGCGTAAAAAGAGCCCTGTGCCGTCGCTGACAACGCTGCCCTGCCTGCACTACCCAAACCAGGGGCGCGTGCACGTTCTTAAGTACATGATTGGGCTGATGAAGGCCATCGAGGAGAACGGCGGCCGCATCTTTACCGGCTCGCATGTAGCAGAGTTCAGGGAAGGAACCATTACAACGGCCGTAACGGTAGACAACTTTGCCGTGACGGCGAACCACCTGGTGGTAACTACTAATACACCGGTGAATGACAAATTTGCCATTCACACCAAGCAGGCACCGTACAGAACCTATGTCATCGGTGTGCAGGTGCCAAAGGATTCGGTGCCGGATGCCCTTTACTGGGACATGGACTCACCTTATCATTACATCAGGCTGCAGAAGGAGACAGACGCCGGACAGGGGTATGATGTGCTTATTGTTGGCGGGGAAGACCATAAAACAGGACAGCACGACAATCCGGCGGAATGCTTCCTGGAACTGGAGCGCTGGACAAAGCTGAAGTTCCCAATGGCGCAAGAGGTGCTCTACCGCTGGTCGGGCCAGGTGTACGAGCCGGTGGATGGCTTGGCGTATATTGGCCGTAACCCCGGCTCCACGGATAATGTGTACATCGCCACCGGCGACTCCGGACACGGCATCACACATGGTACTATTGCGGGGATGATTCTTACAGACCTGATAGTCGGCCGCCAGAACCCATGGGCCAAACTGTACGACCCGGGAAGGGTGAGTTTAAATGCTCAGGCAGTAGGGGAGTTTATGAAGGAAAACCTGAACGTGGCGGCTCAGATGAAAGACCATTTAACCCCGGGTGAAGTAGAGGATGTGCTGGAGGTAATGCCCGGCACTGGCCGAATCATGCGCAAGGGAGGCCATAAAGTAGCTGTTTTCTGTGATCAGGATGGCGTACGGCACCAAAGCTCAGCTGTTTGCCCACACCTGGGCTGCGTCGTGAGTTGGAATAGCGTGGAAAGCTCCTGGGATTGCCCGTGCCACGGCTCGCGCTTTGATCCCTTCGGCAAAGTAGTGATTGGCCCTGCAAACTCTGATCTTGGTCCAGCTAAATAAACTTTGGAATAAGTAGCGTCTATAAAGAAATCCTTCTTGCTTCCGGCCAAATGATCGGAAACAAGAAGGATTTCTTTATTTGCATCAGTATGTTTATTTGTAAGCCTCTAGCTTCTCAAGTCTTGCTTGAATTGTGTTAGCCCAGTGTTTCTGCGCAGATTTGTCCAGGCCGTGTCTGCAGTCCTCGTCAAAGGTGTCCTGTTCTGCCTTCCATTTCGCGAAGGCATTTGAAACTACGTCATTCAGACTCTTTTTTACGGTGGTACAGTTCAGCTGCTGCAAGTCTCGCCTCAGTTGGCGGGCGTGCACTTCAGTTAAATCAAAATGCAACTGCTCGTGTACCAGCAGTTTCTCAGAAACTTTATTTTTGCTCCAGGACTGCCGCGGCAGGAAAACACAGTTTACCACGTAGGTATACTTGTTGTCTTTGCACTTGGCATTTACCGCTAAGTTGGCCGCTGTAAGGGCATGATGTGGGTTGGAATCGTCTGGCTGGGCTTTAAAATCCTCCCACGATAATTTCCGTTCATCAGACCAGATAACCTGCTCTATTACAAAAGGCTTGGATGCCTCTGTTGCAGTTTTGCTTGCAGCTGCAGGTAGGGCCACAGCAGCATCAGGCATGAAAGAAGTTAGCATTACTCTTGCCCAAAAAGTGAGGAGGAGTGTAAACGTAAACATGTATAACCCGGCTAAAAGTTGAAATCAGTTACTGAGCTGCTAACAGCAGCACCCGGGAAAAAGTGCCTGCTCCGGATGCTTATCTGACTCTGAGCCGATTGCTTAGAGTCCTGAAACGCAAAGTGAGCAAAACCGCTGCTACCGACAAGCCGATCAGCAGCCCCAACCAGATTCCGTTTACGCCAAAGTCAGCTTTGAAACAGAGAAAGTATCCGATTGGCAGACCTATTACCCAGTATGCAAGTAACGAAATTAAACTAGGAATCCTAACATCCTCGAGGCCTCTTAATGCACCTAAACCCACAACCTGCACACCATCAGATATTTGGAATAGTGCGGCAATGATAAGTAGTCCGGAGGCAATCTGGATTACCTGTGGGTCGTCGATGTAGAGCATGGGGATGAGCTCGTTGCAGAGGATCATCAGTAGTCCGCTCCCGATCATGAAAAGCACACCCATGGCCAGATTGCTGTAGCCGGCCATGCGCATGGCCCTGAAATTTCCAAGCCCTTTCTGGTTGCCTACGCGTATGGTGGCCGCCGCTGCAATGCCACTTGCCATCATATAGGTAACAGAAGCCACGTTGATGGCTATCTGGTGTGCAGCGAGCTCAGTGGCTCCCAGCCAACCGATCATGACTGCTGAAAAACCAAAGGCGCCCATTTCAAAGATCATTTGCACGGAAATGGGAAGGCCCAGCTTAAAGATGCGGTAAATATGTATAAACGACAGGTGCCTCAGGCGCAGAAAATGACGGTATACTTCAAAGCGCTTGGCATACATGACCCATCCTGCCATGGCGATGGCCATGACAATGCGCGAAATAAGTGTGGCCCAACCGGCTCCCACCAGCCCCATCGGCTCAAAACCTCCCTTTCCGAAAATCAGCAGGTAATTCAGGAAAATATTAAGCGTGTTGGCAAGTATGGAGATATACATGGCCTGCTTCGTCAGCGAAAGCCCCTCCGCGAATTGCCTGAATGCCTGAAACACCATGAGCGGCACCATGGACAGGAATAGAATATTGATATAGGGTATAGCAAGCTCCACTACACGTGCAGGTTGGTCCAGCACGGTGATGTAGGGGGAGAAGAAGTAGCCGGCAAAAAACAAGACGATCCCTAAAAGCACGTTAGAGACAAGCCCATTGAGCAGCAACAGGGAAATACGCGTGTGGTTGTGCCGCCCGTCAGCAGCGGCAATCAGGGGGGTAATGCTGTAGGAAACGCCTAATCCGAATACCAGCACAATGGTGAAGATACTATTGCCGAGTGAGGCAGCAGCCAGCGGCAGCGTTCCTGTCTGGCCTACCATCAGGCTGTCGAACACGCTGACCAGGATATGCCCCAGCTGGCTCAGCACAACAGGGTAGGCAAGGGTGAAGTTTTTGGCGAAGTTTTCTTTGTAAGTAGCGGTTTCCATGCGGGGTACTAAGCGATGCTGAACGGCCGCAAAAGTACGGGAATAAACCGAAAGGCGCTTTGGAAAAGTAAAATTAGCTTGTTGCCGCGCCTGGGATTAGATTGAGTATTGATTCATGGCAGATGGGCGCAGGCAGACGTCAGCGCCAGTAACTTCTTTAGTTTGAAAATATTCAAGAGAAGCTTTTATTTGTATCATTTAAGTTGTTAAATAATAGATGCTTATCATATAACTAGTCAGCCGTAAGCAGCAGCAGGCCTTGGCGTAGCCTGTTCAGGGCGTCCTGCAGGCGGGGCGTTTCTACGGCAAAGGACATGCGTGCATGGCCGGGAGCACCAAAGTAGTCGCCTGGAGAAAGCTCCAGGTTATAGCAGGTGCGGAGGTAGCGGCAAAGGTCAACGCTGGTGCTGATTTTTTCGCCGGTGATGCTGGTGCGGTTCAGGTATTGACTGAAATCCGGAAAAAAATAGTAGGCGCCGTCTGGCAGGTAGTAGCGCACTTCCGGTATGGCATCCAGCCCCTGCTGCATCACAGAGCGGTTGTGCGCAAGAATTTCCTGCATGTGCGGGAGCGCCTCGTGCCTGTTTTCTACCGTAGCCTGGGCGGCATCTTGGATAAATATACTCACACCCGCCACAGTGGCATTCTGAAAGTGAACACACTTTGCTATCAGTTCGTCCGGGCCAAGTATAAACCCCAGCCGCCAGCCCGACATGGCAAAGGATTTTGAAAAGCCGTTTACGACGATTGTTCGCGCTGCTTTTGCCCCCTGGCAGGAAAGGATAGAAGCAACAGGGCTGCCGTAAGTAACAAGGTCGTATATTTCATCGGAAATGACATATAAATTAGGGTAATCTTTGGTAACCTCCAGCAGCGCCTCCAGTTCACTTTTGCTATAGACGCGGCCGGTGGGGTTGCCAGGGTTAGTCAGTAGTAGTATACGTGTGCGCTCGGAGAGGGTAACGCGCAGCATGTCCGGCGTTAACTTATAACCGTCTTCCAGTTTGGTGGGCAAGGGCACCAGCGTTCCGTTGCTATACTTCATCAACTCATGGAAACCAAACCAGGCGGGCGTGGGAACCACCACATCATCGCCCTGGCGCAGCAGCACCGAGAACAGGTTAAACAGCGCCTGCTTGGTACCCGGCGTAATCAGCACCTGCGATGGCTCGAGCGAAATTCCTTCGGCTTTATACTTCTGACTAATGGCTTTACGCAGCTCTGGAGTTCCTTGGGAAGGGCCGTAAAAAGTCTTGCCTTCGTGCAGGGCCTTCACCGCAGCTTGGGTGGCCGCCTCAGGACTTCTAAAATAACTCGAACCAGCAGCAAGCGAAATGACTTCCATAGTGTTTGATCTCCTCTAATAGTGGGGTTATGAAGCTTTGTGAAGTATAGGTTTTATTCTTAGCAGGTATGACTGGTGCAAATAGCTGAAATTTGTTCTAAATTAACTAAAACAAGGCAGTACGCTTATCTCCGGAAATAAACTTGCTGCTGTGCCTGATGGCTTAGCGGACAGTGAAAAGCACGTCTGCAAATCTTTTCTGGCCGTCGTAGAATACCGTCTCTATCTGAAAGCCGCATGTTTCTCCAAGTTCCGCCACCTGTGGCAAGCTATACTTATGTGAGTTCTCGGTATGAATGGCTTCCCAGGCCTCGAAATGAAATTTTTGCCCTGTTTCACGGATGAATACCTCCTGGTCTGTTTTGCTCACGAGAAAACTGCGCATCACGCCCTCACCCGGATTATACATGGCGTAATGATAAAACTGGTCGACATTAAAGTTGCCACCCAGTTCCCGGTTGATGCGGTGCAGCAGGTTAAGGTTGAATGCTGCGGTAACGCCAGCCTTGTCGTTGTACGCAGCCAGGATAGTGTCCGGGTTTTTGCGCAGGTCAATGCCCATCAGCAGGCGGTCGCCGGGCTGCAGGTAGCTTCGCACTTCCTTTAAAAAGGCTATACTTTCCAGCTCTTCAAAGTTGCCGATGTTGGAGCCCAGGAACAGTAGCACCTTTCTTTCGGATTTATTTTCCTGCAGCCACTCCAGCGCTGTGAAATATTCACCCACCACAGCCTCCACCCGCACTTGCGGCAAATCTGTGTGCAGACTCTCCGTGAGTTGCTGCATGGCATCCCCGGAAATATCAACAGGCACGTAATCAAACGCACACTGCTGCCTGGCCAATTCGTGTAGCAGTATTTTTGTTTTCAAGGCATCGCCGGCACCCAGGTCAATCAAATGGAAATAACCTTCGCGGGAGAACTGCGCTGCCATGGCCTCGCGATTTTCGGTGAGCACCTCAAACTCGCTTCGGGTAAGGTAATACTCCGGCAGGTCCATGATCTGCTGAAAAAGCCTGCTGCCTTTGCCGTCGTAAAAGTAGCGCGAGGGCAGGTGCTTCTGTTTTCGGTTCAGGCCTTCCGCCACATCACGGGTAAAGGCTGCCAAATCGTTGGTACCGTCTTTTTTGCGGCTAAGGTCAATCACGGGAGATACTTTCGTATTCATTAGGGGTGCATTTATTTATTAGCCAGCCGTATGCCACTGAATTGCCAGCGCTTTTCGGGATGGAAAAAGTTTCGGTAGGTGGTGCGGATGTGGCTCTGTGAGGTAGCGCAGGAGCCGCCACGCAGCACCATCTGGTTCAGCATAAACTTCCCGTTGTACTCGCCAATCGCGCCGGGAGCCTTTTCAAAATTAGGATAGGGATGATAGGCGCTGTAAGTCCATTCCCACACATCACCATACAGTTGCTGCAGTCCCTCTTTGGCCGGGTCTGCGGCTCTGGGCTCCAGCACATCGCTTTCCACAAAATTGCCCTCAGTAGGAGGGTATACCTGGGAGGCGGCCTCCCATTCAAATTCGGTGAGCAGGCGTTTGCCGGCCCAGTTGGCGTACGCATCTGCCTCGTAGAAGCTTACATGGCAAACGGGCTCATCAGGGTTTACCTTCTCCAGGCCGTGCAGGGTATAGCGGTACCAGTCCTCTTCCTGCTTCACCCAGTACAGAGGCGCCTGCAGCTGTTCCTTGTTCACCATCGCGAAGCCCTCTTCGAGCCAGTGCCTGAAGTCGCCGTAGCCGCCATCCGCCATAAACTGCATGTACTCGCCGTTGGTCACCAGCCGGTTCATGATCTCGAAGTCAGAGAGAAGCACCTCGTGTACGCTATGTTCGTTGTCAAAGCTGAAGTCTTCGCCCCGGTAACCAATAGTATAGGTACCACCCGGTACCTCCAGGAAAAAGGCCGGCACACTGGCAGATGGCTGCGCTTGTTTGGGCCGGGGGGTATAGACCGGCAACATAGGATTTGTGCTAAGGATATACTTGATATCTGTTATAAGTAGCTCCTGGTGCTGCTGCTCGTGCTGTAAGCCCAGTTCCAGCACCGGCTGCAGTTCTGCCAGTTTTTCCTCTGATACAGTGCCCAGGAACTGAGCCATGTGCGCATCTACATACTGTCGGTAAGTATAAATGTCGCGCAGTGGCGGACGGGTGAGGGTACTGCGCTGGTCGCGCTGCACACGGCTGCCCACCGAGTTATAATAGGAGTTGAACAGGTAGCTGTACTGCTCATGGTACACGTTGTAACCGGGCAAGTGTGGCGTAAGTATAAAGGTCTCGAAAAACCAGCTTGTGTGGGCCATATGCCACTTAGGTGGACTCACATCCACGATCGGCTGAACAACAGTATCCTCCGGCTCCAATGGCTGGCAGATCTTTTCAGTAAACGTTCTGATGTTTTCATATTGCTGCAGCATGGTTTGGGCAGCGGTAGCGGTGAGGGTGCTCATATTGTTCAGGTTTGTATGACTGGTATGGCCTTTTTAAATTATAACAAGCAAATCGGCTGAAGGTTATGCGCAGCTTTATCAACTTTGCTTTGCCTTACCTGCTTTGCAACGCACCTAAAGCCGGTAAACTGGTAAAACCGGTGATATCGTTTTGTTGTTATTCTTCCTCATCTACGTCAATATTGCGAAGATTGGTTTTACTTTGCCTCTTTATCCTAAGCCTATGCCGCTCCAACTAAGCTATACCCGCCACACCCTTCAGTTTAAGTTTGATGCCCGTACCTCGCGGGGGGCTATTTCAGAGCACCAGGTGTATTACTTGAAAGTATGGGATACGGCTTCTCCTTCCGTTTATGGTGTTGGGGAGTGTGCCCCATTGGCCGGTTTAAGTATAGATTATCGCCCGGACCTGGAGCAGAAGCTGCAACAGGTGGCATACCTGATAAACGAAGGCGAAGCAACGCTGGATGCAGGAGCAGAGCTACCCGCCATACTTGCCCTGCAGGAGTGGCCGGCGTTACGGTTTGCTCTGGAAACAGCTTTGCTTGATCTGCAGCAGGGGGGTAAAAAGCGCCTGTTTGACAACAACTTCAGCAGGGGTGAGGCTGGTATTCCCATCAACGGGTTGGTATGGATGGGCGACAGAAAATTCATGCAGGAGCAGATCGAAAAAAAAATGCAGGAGGGATATAATTGCTTGAAACTGAAAATCGGTAGCCTTGACTTTACAACCGAACTAAATCTTTTGCAGCAAATCCGGGAGGTAGCCGGAAGTGACTCTTTGACGGTGCGTGTAGACGCAAACGGTGCTTTCACCCCGCAGGAAGCTTATAAAAAACTGGAACGCCTGGCCAGGTATGAGCTGCACTCCATAGAGCAGCCCATTCGGCAGGGGCAGGTAGAGGAGATGGCGCAGTTGTGCGCCTACACACCTGTTCCCATTGCCCTGGATGAGGAACTTATCGGTGTGCAGGAGCCGCAGGCGAGAAAGGCATTACTTGAATGTATACACCCGCAGTACATCATCCTAAAACCAACACTGGTAGGAGGCTTAGCCGCCAGTGCGGAGTGGATTAAGCTTGCAGAGGAAAGAAGTATAGGCTGGTGGATTACGTCTGCCCTGGAGTCAAACATTGGGCTGAACGCCATCAGCCAGTTTACGGCGCAATATGACATCAACATGCCGCAAGGCCTCGGAACCGGGCAACTCTACCACAACAACATTGCCTCGCCGCTGCAAATAGAGCAAGGCGAGCTGTGGTACAAGCCAGCGCAGCAGGAATGGGCTTTTAATGAGTAATGATCAATGTACAATGAGTACTTTTCGATCATTACTCATTAGACATTGAAAATTTTATCTAAGTAACGTTGGTAGTTTTGATCAGCAGCTTGCGGTACTTAGTGAAGATGCTGGATTTAGACACAAACCCCAGGTACATCTCATTGTGGAGCACGGGGAGGTTCCAGGCCCCTGAAGCATCGAATTTTTTCATCACGTCTGCCATACTATCATCATACTGCACAATGGCCGGCGGTTTGATCATAAGTTCACGCACCTGCACCACATCATACTTGTCGCTCTTAAACATGATCTCGCGCACATTCTCCAGCAAAAGCACGCCTGCCAGAGTACCGTCTGCCGTGACAACCGGGAACAGGTTGCGGCGCGAGGAGGCAATTACCTGCACCAGTTCACCCAGAGTGGCATCGGGCGCAATGGATTGAAACTCTGTCTCGATCAGGTGGCGGATTTTCATAATGTGCAGGATGGTGCGGTCTTTGTTCGGCGTCAGGAGCTGCCCTTTCTGCGCCAGCTTTTTGGTGTCCAGCGAGTAAGGCTCAAAAAACTTTACCATAGCATAAGAGGTGGCTGCTACGAGCATCAGCGGAATCATCAAAGAATAGCCGCCCGTAATCTCAGCGATCAGGAAAACAGCCGTGAGCGGGGCATGCATCACACCGCTAAGTATACCGGCCATTCCCACCATCGAGAAACTGCTGGTAGGGAGGTTGCTGATGTTCAGCAGGTTCACGATGCGCGAAAAGAAAAAACCGGTGCAGGCACCAACGAACATAGAGGGAGCGAAATTACCTCCGTTACCACCGGAGGCAATGGTGATGGTGGTCGCAAAGACTTTAACCAGCGCAAGCGCACCCACAAACCCCAGCACCAGCCAATCATTCGTGCCAAAAAATGCGAGCCAGCTATCCTGCAGCAACTGTTGCGCTTTGTTTGATTCCAGCAGCGTAATGCTGTCGTAGCCTTCGCCGAACAGGGGCGGGAACAACATAATGAGCAAGCCCAGCAACAAACCGCCAACCAGCGCGCGGGCAAAGACAATATTTTCATACGCCTCAAACTGTTCCTCCACCAGCAGCGTCATGCGTGTGTAGTACACCGACATCATCCCGCATAAAATGCCCAGCAGTACATAAAATGGCACATGACCAGCGGCAAATACTTCCGGTTGGCCAATGTAAAACAGAATATCTTCCTGCAGGATAATACGGGAGCAAAGGGCACCCACTACGGCAGCGATAATCAAGGGGATAAATGCTGAAATGCTGATGTCCGTAAGCAGCACCTCGATAGCGAAAAGAACACCTGCAATGGGGGCATTAAACACGGCGGCAATTCCTGCGGCGGCACCGGAGGCCAGCAACAGCGTTCTGTCGCGGTAGTTTAAATGGTACTCCCGCCCGTAGTTAGAGCCGATGGCAGAGCCAGTCACCACGATGGGAGACTCCAACCCGGCAGAGCCACCGAAGCCAGCCGTAAGCGCACTGGTTATAACGTGGGAGTACATTTTATGCCGCTCCACCATGCTGGACTTCTGAGAAATATTATAGAGGATGTTGGCTGTGCCGCGCCCAATCTTGCCCTTGAAGTATAGCTTGACAATGACCACCGTCAGGAAAATGCCGATGGTGGGGAACACTACAAGCCAGTAGGGCTGGTCGAGCAGGCGATTGCCGTAAGCCAGCAACAGGTGAATGTAGTGCACGAGTGTCTTCAGTACCACGGCGGCAAGCCCGGCAGTCAGGCCAACCAGCACACTGGACAGGAGCATGAATTCGCGGTCGGAAGTGTGGCGGCGCAACCACAGCAGCGGAATCTTAGTTTTTCTGTAGGAGTAGGGCATTTCAGATTTGAAGCCTGAAAAAATAAATCTTGCTCAAAATTAGGAAGAACCTACACCAGGCCCAACCAAACGTGCATAGTTTTTGCACTTATTTATTTCATTATCATGGCATATTACTCAACCACAGTCCCCTTTTTACTGTTAATATAGGGATAAGTGATGATAGAGACAGGCAGGAATAACAATAACATGAGCATAAATAGAAAGGATTTTCAGCATACGTTTAACCTGGCGCTGCCGGAACAGCACGGGCCTTTCGATATCATCGGGGATGTGCACGGCTGTTTTGAGGAGCTCGTGGCGCTGCTGCTGCGCCTTAATTACAGCCTTCGTTTCGATAAAGAGGCCCAGCGTTACCTTTTAGCGCACCCACAAAACCACAAAGCTATTTTTGTGGGTGACCTGGTGGATCGCGGCCCGAATTCGCCGGAAGTACTGCGGCTGGTGATGGACATGGTGGAACAAGATATGGCCTACTGTGTTAGCGGAAACCATGACGATAAGCTGCTGCGCATGCTGAAGGGGTGCAATGTACAGGTAAGGCATGGGTTGGAGCTCACTAAGGCGCAGCTGGCGCGCTATGATGCCGCATTCACCGAGCGCGTAAAAGCTTTTTTGCAGGCACTGCCGCACCATTTGCTGCTCGACGAAGGCAGATTAGTTATCGCACATGCTGGCTTGGAGGAACACCTGCACGGGCAAAATTCCAAAGGCGTACGCGCCCTCTGCCTGTATGGCCCCACCACCGGAGAGACTGATGAGAAAGGGCTGCCGCTCCGGCTGGATTGGGCTGCGGACTACTGTGGACATGCCATTGTAGTTTACGGGCATACGCCGGTACATGAACCGCTCTGGCGCAACAATACCATCAACATCGACACAGGCTGTGTGTTTGGAGGCAGGCTAACGGCACTCACGTACCCGGACCACATTGTTACCACCGTTAATGCGCTGCAGGAGTATGCTCAGCCGGTAAGGCCATTTGTCATGTATCCTTCCAAGGTTTCCTAACACCAAGCCCTTCCTACTTCATTTTTCACTAGTGCATTCATTCCCACAAATTTCTTGTGAAAACAAATTTTCTGCCTCCCGCTCAGTGCGGCTCTCCTTATCAAAAAACCTTTCTTTGTTTCTTTCACTATCATTTCTCCTATCGATTTTTAAAGTAGGCTAGTAGCTACTGAAAGTATAAAATCCTGTAGAACGTAAAGGTAATTGCCTTTGCCCCGTATGTCAGGTTAAGCACCTTAATTAACTCCTGCCTTTGTAGTTGCACCGCACCAGCAAGCAAAAGAAGGATGATTGGGATAGGCAGAAACGGAACATTAAAACGAATCGCATGGATACGCTGAAAAGAATAATGGTTGGGCTGGACCTGACCGAGATGGACGAGCAACTGATGAAGTATGCTGCATTTTTGTGCAGTGTCTCTAACGTTGAGCAGGTTGACTTTATTCATACAGAGAAAAGCCTGGATATTCCGCAGGAAATAATTGCCGACTTACCCGCAAAATCGGCGGGGAAGGCTTTGGAGCAGGTTATAGCACAAAAGGTAAACGTTTACTTCGGACAGTTGCCACACGTGCAGGTTAGTGTACAGGTGGTTGAGGGAACACCCGTGAAAGAGATGCTGCACCATGCCAAAGTGAGCCAGGTAGATTTAATTCTGGTGGGGCGGAAACTTCGGCTAAAAGGAAGCGGAGTACTGGCGCAGCGCATTCTTCGATCCGGACATGTAAGCGTGCTGTTTGTTCCTGAAAACTCAGAGCCGCGACTGGAACGCATTATATTGAGCTTAGATTTTTCGGACTACTCTATGATGGCACTAGAGCGATTGCTTGATTCAACCCTTCTAAAGACAGGTGTGGAACTTATTTGCCTGCATGTATATGAAGTACCCTCAGGGTATATCACCATGGGCGAAAGTTACGCGGCCTTTGATGAACGCATGAAAGGCTTTGCAAAGGAAAAGTTTGAGCAGGTAGTGCAGCGCTTCCCTAAGCTTGCCGGACGTACGAGCTTAAAATTAGTCAGGCAGGAGAATGACCAGGATATTGGCGGACTGATTGTGCTGGAGGCAAAGCGGGAGCGGGCAAACATGCTGGTGATCGGGGCAAAAGGAAAGTCTGCGGCGGCCCTGTTCGTGCTGGGAAGCGTGACTGAAAAGGTAGTGCGCCACGACAATGATGTGCCGCTGCTTGTGTTTAAAAATAAAAATGAAGGCATCGGTTTTCTGGATGCCCTGTTGGGAAATATTTAACTACCTGCGAAAAAGCAAAAGGGCGTTTGCCAAACTTGACTTGGCAGACGCCCTTTTGCCTTTTCGGTATAGAAGGGGCTACGGTATGTTGCTCATTTCGCGCCATTCCTCTTTCGGCAACGCAGGCTCCTTTATTTTCGCCGTCTGAATATCAAGCACCCAGCCGTGCGCCTCATGAATTGCAGCTGCCTTAAAAGCAAGGTGCAGTTCCAATGTATTATAAATATTGCGTAACCTGCGGTATCACATTCAGCTCCGCAAGATTGTTTACATGCGCCTCCTCTGAAGGCAGCGGGTCTATTTGCGTTCGGTGCTGCAAGTATGATTCCCGGATAGGTTCACCCAGCGCTCCAATATGCCTGTGGCTGTACCGGCATACGCAGCCGCCACTCCGCCGCAGAAGTAGTGGCCGCTAACTACAATGTGCTACACCTTCAACACCACTACCGCATACTCCAGCACAGCAAGCAGGTTGATGTTGGTAAGGGAAGCTGGGTGGCGAAATTACGGTAAATAAAAAGCTTTCCGGGTTCCGTTTTAGTATATGTGTTAGAGGACAATTTATCTGTTATAATAAAGCTTCCTCTACACTTTTATACTTATGCGGAAAGCCGCCGATGCTTATTTTACCACCTGTTTCTCCACATACCGGGAATTCAGCACGCTAAGCGCGCCCATGTAGCGCAGATTAAAGCGCAGCACATCACCCACTTTATACTTGTTTTCATTCGTACCCAGTTCCACTACCAGCATGTCGGAGCTCGCTCCAACCACGGCCATACTTTCTTCCTTCGGAAGCAGGAACTTCGGGTTGATGTCAAGCAGGCCCACATCCAGAATGGCACGATGCGAGGTTTTACCGTACAGGCTTTCGTCTATCTCAAAGCTCTCGCCACTTGGGTTTTCTGCCAGCACTCCACTCGGTATCATTGGCTTTTCGGTGAGTTCTATAATTTCGGCTACTAACTCAAAAACATCGTCGTGCATGTTATCGAAAGTCTCGCCCGTGAACAGGTTCAGGCCGAAGAATAAGGCCTCGCCAATCCTGAAATGGTTGACGCCTGCGGGCAGCTGGTGGTTGAACAGCAGCGGAATAGTGACCGAGGTGCCCCCGGAAACCCACGGGATAGCGCGGTTGAATTTTGCCTCAATCACCTGCTTGTACAGGCTGAGCTGTATGAGCTTGTCGCGGGTGGGCATTACCCCGTAAAGGCAGTTAAAGTTAGCCCCAAGCCCGATAACGGAAATGCCTGGCAACTCAAACACCTTTTCGTAAAAATCAACCAATTCCTCGCCCATCACGCCTTCCCGCAGATCCCCCATCTCAATCATGATGATGACCTTGTGCACTTTCTGCTGCCGTATGGCCTCCTCGGAAAGCAAGCGGATGATGTCCAATTCGGTCTGAAAGCTCACGTCGGCGTAGGTGATGATGTCGGGTATACTTTGCTTTGGGGCAGGCTTAATGTACACCGTCTGCACATCGGGCGCCATTTTCTTAATTGTCTTAAGATTGGTCACCCGCGAATCATGGATTTCCTTCACACCTAGCGACAGCACCTCCTCCAGGAACATTTCATGGCCACAAAGTAATTTCGTCACAATGCCCCAGTCAATTTTCTTCTCTTTAAAGACCTTGTCCAGGTGATCGTAATTGTGCTTTAATTTATCGTAATACAGTTTTAAAACTGCCATGTTATCTCGTTAGTCTATATTCTAAGTACTTATTGGTGAAGCCCATTTTCTCGTACAGATGCCTGGCCGGGTTCTGTGGCTCCACGTGAAGGGCTATGCTTCCAGTTGTGTTTTCGGTTGCCAGCTGCACCAGTTTCTTGCCCACGCCCTTTCCGCGCTGGTTGCCGTGCACCGCCACATACACCAGGATATTCTCTGGTATATAACCGCTCATGCCGGTATTGTTTAAAATCATGGCGCCTACCACCTTGTCGTCTTCCCGGGCAACCAGAACAGAGCCTCCTTTACCTTCTGCCGCTGAAAGTGCGTAATCCATGCACTTGGCAATGTCTTCGCGCTTATCGCCGTATTCGTCGAGGTGCTCAAACAAAAAGTCCAGTACCTCATCACGGTTTAGTTGCTGGTTATTTTCGGGAGTATAAATGTCGTAGGTAACGCTTGTGTTATCTGCCATGCTTGAATTCCTGTTTGTCTGGAAATAAATAGGTTAATGAAAGGTATAAAATTAAAGAAGCGGTTAGCCCAAAAAGATTCGGGTCCAGGTTAAATGGAAGCCGAAAGGTGAGGTTAACCAAAGGAATATGTACGATGCTGGCAGAAGAAAGTGTACGCCTCATCAGCTCCTCCAGCTCGAACTGGCTTAATGTCAGCCACGTTTGCGACACATCTGCAGGGAAATAGGGGTGCAGCGTCTGCGCCAGGCCCGTTAAATCAGCACCGGGATCGGGCGCGGAGAGCGAGCATACCTGCAGCGTTACGGTAACCGCGCCTCCTAGCAGCATAGCCCAAAAAGCAGCCACACTACTGCGGCGCTTCCAGAAGAGTGCTCCGATAATCGGTACAAATAGACCCGAAACCATAAAGGCGTAGGAGTATAGCATCAAATCCAGCACGTTTGTCATCATCGTGGCCAGCCACAGGGCAAAGGCCCCGGTCAGCAAGGTCACAATCTGAGAGAGCCGTAAGGTCCTGGGAGAATCCTGGTCCAGTTTGTAGAAATGGCTTAGCACATCGGTCACTATGTTCCCGGACGAAGCCATCAGGCAACTATCGGCTGTGGAAAGTATGGCTGAGAAATAGGAGGCCAGCATCAAGCCCATCAACCCGACAGGCAATACGGTGCGCAACAGCATCGGCAGTCCGGTTTCGGGATCCACCATGGCGCCTGCTGCGCCTAAGCTTTCAAACATTCCCTGCTCTGCTGCTACACGCGCCAGTATGCCCAGGCTAACTCCCATGAAAGCCATGATAGGCCACTCAAACAAGCCGGCGCTGTACCAGGCGCGCTGTGCCGTTTTCGTGTCGCGGCTGGCGTAGATGCGCTGGTACAGCGTCATGCCCACAAACCAGATGGGGATAATGGTGATAGCCCAGTTTACAAGCTCCTGCCAGGTAACGTTTGTCAGGCTAAGAAACTCCGGTGGCAACGTGGAACGGATGGCTGCCATACTTCTGGAGGATTGGGCTGTCAGGTAATCGATGCTGAAGAGCTGCGAAAATCTCAACGTTTCCATACCACCCACGGCCAGAAAGGAGACAGGCACGCCAATGAAGACAAGGCCGCCCATCAGGATGGCCCACTGGATGGTATCGGTGTAAATAACGGCTTTCATGCCGCCCATTACCGTATAAACCACCGCTATAATGCCCATGATCAGGAGGGCCGTGTTTAAATTTAGCGCTACAAAGGTGCCGCTAGCTAGTTTGGCGCCTGCCAGTATCTGAGAACTTGTGAAGCCGGTGTAGCCAATAGCCGAGATGATACCCGCCAGCAAAGCAACCCGGCGGTTAAAGTAATAGCCAAACAGCTGCGGAAAGGTAAGGAACCTGGCAAAGGCGGGGTTGCCCTTCACCTTCGGGATAAGAAACACAGCCGCAAGCCAGGCGCCCAGTAATCCCGTGAACAGCATCCACGAGCCTGATAGTCCCATGGCAAATCCAAGGCCACCAAGGCCAATAGAAAACCCTCCGCCGACATCCGTCGCAACAACAGACAAGCCAATGTGCCCACTGCTCATGGTACGGCCCCCTACATAGTAATCTTCAGCCCCTTCGTTTTTCCTGAGGAAGTAAACCCCCACGCCCAGCATGGCCACCATATAGAGCACAAAGATAGACGAGTCGATGTAGTGCATCTGTTAGAAAAGTATAATTAAGTTGTGCTGATAAAAACATAGATATACTTGAAGATAGCAAATTCTAAGCTTATTTCACCATTCTGAAGCATAATCTACGCTTGCTGGGCGGTGGCCTACACTTTGGTAGCGTCAGTTAAATGCAAATTAAGGCAAGCGTTAAGGGTTTGTAAAAGCAAGGGCGGAAACAAGCCGTTCACCGAAATTATTAGATGCGTTCAATTCAGGTTGACACTGAAAAGGCAGGGAGAATGCGCGAATTTGGCAGCGAACGCTGTACTACGTCCGACTGATTTTATATATTTGCAAAGAAGGTGATGGGGTACCACCTGGAACCGCCTGCCCGGGCAGCGCTGATGACTCCTGGTGCAGGGCATGTGCAAGCATGTGCCTGTGCTTTGTATGTAGCAGCCGAACATGATCAACCGCAGAAAATCACCCGCTACCTTTCTAACTAAACTACTTAGCCACGCAAAAGCGGCTGGAGAGCCATTTGCAACGATGAAGGTCCTTTTCAAGTGGCTACTGATCTGTGTGCTGGTCGGCTTGATGGCTGGCAGTGCATCTGCCTTTTTTCTTACGTCCCTGCGTTGGGTAACAGCATTTCGTGAGAGCCATACCTGGATTATCTGGTTCCTGCCTTTTGGAGGCTTAGGCGTAGGACTGCTCTACCATTACTATGGCGGCCGCGCGAACGGCGGGAACATTCTCTTGAAGAAGGAAATACGACATCCTGAAAAGGTAATTCCGCTCCTGATGGCACCGCTGGTTCTGCTTGGAACTTTAATAACGCATTTATTGGGTGGTTCGGCAGGAAGGGAAGGGACAGCCATGCAAATGGGAGGGGCCATGGCCGACCAGCTGACACACCTTTTTCGTTTGCGCCCCAGTGATCGTAAAATTCTCTTGATTACAGGTATTAGTGCCGGCTTTGCCTCTTTGTTCGGTACTCCCTTGGCAGGGGCTGCGTTTGGCATAGAAGTGTTTTTATTAGGTAGGACGCGTTATGGGGCACTTCTGCCCAGTTTGCTGGCAGCTGTCATCGGCCATTACACCTGCCTTTCCTGGGGAGTTGGGCACATGCACTTCAGTATTCCGTTTGTGCCCACGCTAGCAGTACCGTCCATCCTTTACGCACTGGGAGCGGGCGCAATATATGGCCTGGCTGGTATGCTCTTTTCGAGGAGCACGCATTACTTTACCAGAATTTTCCGGAAGCACATAGCCTTTCCACCGCTTCGGCCGCTTATGGGCGGCGCAGTTATAGCCGTTACCGTCTGGCTCATAGGCACCACAAAGTACATTGGCCTGGGATTACCCACCATTCTTGCTGCATTTCAAACGCCCCAGCCATGGTATGATTTCTTGATAAAAACGCTTCTGACAGCATTTACCTTGGGCGCGGGGTTTAAGGGAGGAGAGGTAACCCCTTTGTTCTTTGTGGGCGCATCGTTAGGAAATGCGCTCGCGCAGGAAATTCCGCTGCCGATGGCCCTACTAGCAGGTATGGGGTTGGTTGCGGTATTTTCCGGAGCCACCAATGCCCCGCTAAGCTGCACGATTATGGCCGTAGAGCTCTTTGGAATTGAAACCATGCCTTTTATGGCCTTGGCTTGTGCCACAGCCTATCTCTTTTCAGGCCAGACCGGTATTTATGGTCCACAAGAGGTCGGTACACCAAAGCACTTTATCTACGCACGCCTTACCGGAAAGCGGCTTGATAAAATAGGAGAAAGTGACGGCAACGCGGGCTCCATCTGAAGTTGAAACACCAATTATTTTATTGTGCTTTTGCCGCATAACATTGGCTGCTTAGCAGTTATTGCTCTGAAAATGATTATATTGTATGAGTAAATCTTCGTATACTATATAAACAAACGATGCAGTCACATTGTAAGTAAGCACCTATGACAGGAGCGGCTCTATTTATAATTCTTTGTCTTTCACTTTGCCTGCTGCCTCAGAAATCCTTAGCGCAGGAGCAACTGCAGATCGAAAGCGACACGGTTTACTTTACCTCAAACCGAAAGAAGATAACTATACCCTTTAAGTTGGTGCACAACCTGATTGTTATTCCTGCCCGCATCAATAATTCCAACACGCTCAATTTTATACTTGACTCCGGGGTGAAAAACACCCTCATTACCCGATTGGATTTTAGTGATTCGCTGGACCTGCATGCAGCAAATAAAATCAACCTGCAAGGACTGGGCGAAGGGCATGTTATAGAAGCATACTACAGCGAAGGAAACAATCTTTTTATGGAAGGCATACAGGGCGACGAGCAGGCTGTTTATGTGCTGATGGAGGACGTGTTTAACCTCTCCACCCGCATGGGGATGCCGGTGCACGGCATAATCGGGTACAGCATCTTCAAAAACTTTATTGTAAAGGTAAACTATAGCAGCAAGACCTTAACACTTTACAGACCAGATTACAAGATAAGGAAGAAACGTAGGGCCGAGGAGTATGCAATCACCATAGAGGATACCAAACCTTACCTGCACGGCACCATACGGCAGCAGAACGGAGACACGGTAAAAGTAAAGCTGATTGTGGACACCGGAGCCTCCCACAGCCTTTCGCTTTACCTGCCCACGGATGAGCGCCTGGCTCTGCCACCAAAGGTGATGGAAGCGTATCTGGGCCGGGGCCTGAGCGGGGATATAAATGGTAAGATTGGGAGAATTGAAGCCTTCCGGTTAGGCAAGTATGAACTGGAAAATCTGACTGTCTCATACCCGGACGACGCCGCCGTAAAACACGCCATCCACATTGCCGACCGTAATGGCAATTTGGGCTCTGATATACTGACGCGCTTTACCGTGATTTTTGATTACCCGCACAACCGTATGCTGTTGCAACCCAATGGCAAGTTCAAAGACCCCTTCCAGTACAATATGGCAGGCTTTGACGTCAGCACACCGCTGCCGGGCACCAACTTCTACATGATTGCCAACGTGGTGGAAAATTCACCTGCTATGCGGGAGGGGCTGAAAGTAGGCGACCAACTGCTGCTGATAAACGGCCGTGATTGCAAAGAAATGAAATTGCAGGAACTGCTGGAACTGCTTGATGGAAAGCCGGGGCGCAAACTACGGCTTAAACTGAAGCGCGACGAAGAAACGTTTGACGTGAATTTTGTGCTGCAAAGCCGTATTTAAGCTGCAGGGTAAATTTTACTATTCCTGCATGTCAAAATAAATCTGGAGCATCAAAAGTAAAATGGCCAAGCCTATCAGAAATAAAGCTGTGTAAGTTCTGGCCTTCGGAATAGGCTTTTCGTACTCCCCGCCGCTGGCATCCTTCCCCTTAAATCGCAAGTCTGAAAGTATAAGGCCGTTACCAAAGCTTAGCCAAATAGCGGCTGTCAATGCCTCGCGCGACACCAAAAGCGCCACCAAGCCAACCGAGGAAAAGAGAATACCAATAATGACGCTGATCGAGAGTTTGCCCATTAATTCTTGCATTTAAACCACCTGCCGGCAGCCGTACTAGCTGCAAAGGTAAAGGTTTCCACCTATTTTGAAGTATGGAGAATGAGTCAACTTTACAGCTCTGTCCGTCTTTTGGTAGGTTAGCCCCTTTTCCTAAGGCAACAATCAGATTGATTATTTCTTACAGATTTAACTTTGATGCTGCTTATTAGAAGTTGCAGGTTTGGGCTGAAGTATTTTACCAGATAGCATGAAGAGCTGGGTTGTATTTAATTTTTCAAAGAAATAGCAGTGAGTGTTTGGAATTAATAAAACTATTACGAAACATTTGTGCTACAAAAAAGGGTATAACAAACCCTAACCGCTATCAACGAAAATGAAAAAAAAGGCATCTTTATCATCTGATATGATAAACCATACTCCACCCATGGAGCATGCGGCTTTTTCTGTCCCTGCTACTGGGATAGTTTTCAGGGCTACTATCGCTGTGGTCCGCTACAGGCGCTAGCCTGCAGCATTCCCGACTGCCTATGCGGTGGTCCTTCTTCCACTTTTCCTGAATTCCGAGTTATAACACTGCAGAAGCCTGAAAGCTGCTGCAGAACTTGATGCATTCATACTTTTTTCTGGATTGTTTTTTAGCTGTGCCTCGCATAGGGTGGCTATACATTTTCTAAAATGAATCAACCGATTTTCAATGTGACGGTTGCTGACGGGCGACATGTGATTCATGCGCTTCAGATTTGCAACGAGATGGAGGCTTCTGCCAAAGCGCGCGGCACCGGTATTGCCAAGCGCTCTCCCGATTATATCGCGCAAAAGATGCTGGAGGGCAAGGCAGTTATCTCCCTGCACCCGGATGGCACCTGGGCCGGTTTCTGCTACATCGAAACATGGGGACACGGCAAGTATGTCGCCAATTCAGGATTGATCGTATCGCCGGAACTGCGCAAGAGCGGCCTTGCCCGCCAGATCAAGCAGAAAATATTCGAGCTGTCACGGTCCAAGTATCCTGATGCAAAGATTTTTGGTTTGACGACGGCTTTGGCGGTAATGCGCATCAACTCCGGGTTGGGCTATACGCCTGTTACTTACTCGGAACTGACCGATGACGAGGAGTTCTGGAAAGGCTGTCGCAGCTGCGTGAACTTTGAGATTCTCCAAAGCAAGGGGCGCAGCAACTGCCTCTGCACGGCCATGCTCTTTGATCCAGCTAAAGCAAAAGACTTTATACCGCTGCCAGTGGCGCAGCAGGAGCCAACTAAATCATCAGGTATAACGGGGCGCTGGTTGCGTCACCGTCTTCGGCCCGGGCAGCAGCCAGGCCTGACAGCGCCGGAACAAAGCACAGTACAAGTATAACTCTTCATCCCCAACGATACCAACACATGAAAAAAGTAGTTTTAGCCTTCAGTGGCGGATTAGATACCTCGTACTGTGCTATTTACCTTGTCCGGGAGCTGGGGCTTGAAGTATACTCAGCCATTGTGGACACAGGCGGCTTCAGTGCGCAGGAGCTGCAGGACATTGAGCGCCGCGCCTATGCCATGGGCGTAAAACAGCACACGCACCTGAACGAAACCCAAAGTTTCTACCACAGCTGCATCCGCTACCTGGTGTTTGGCAATGTACTGAAGAACAACACCTATCCGCTAAGTGTGAGTGCTGAGCGCGTGACCCAGGCAATGGCGATTGCCCACCACGCAAAAGCCATCGGAGCTGATTTTGTGGCACACGGCAGCACAGGCGCGGGAAATGACCAGGTGCGTTTCGACATGATTTTCCAGGCACTTATTCCGGAGGTGGAGATCATCACGCCTATCCGCGACAAGAAGCTGTCGAGGGAGGCGGAGATTGCGTTCCTGAAGGAGCATGGCGTGGAAATGGATTTCCAAAAGGCACAGTACTCCATCAATAAGGGCATTTGGGGAACATCCGTGGGTGGTAAGGAAACCCTTACCTCGCACCTGCCATTACCGGAAGAGGCTTATCCAACACAGCTGAGCAAACAGGAGCCGGAGCGCGTAACGCTGCAGTTCGAGAAAGGAGAATTAATTGGAATAAACGGGAAAGCTTTTAATAATCCGGTGCAGGCGATCCAGCGCCTGCAGGAGTTGGCTGCCCCGTTTGCCATTGGCCGCGATATACATGTGGGCGATACCATCATTGGCATCAAGGGCCGCGTTGGCTTCGAGGCGGCCGCACCGATGGTGATCATCAAGGCACACCATACCTTAGAAAAGCACGTGCTAACCAAGTGGCAGCTTTATTGGAAAGACCAACTCTCAGCCTGGTACGGCAACTGGCTGCATGAGGGACAGCTGCTTGACCCAACAATGCGCGACATAGAGGCTTTCCTGGAGAGCACACAGCAAAATGTAACGGGCACGGTGCATGTGCTGCTGGCGCCTTACCGCTTTCAGGTGGAGGGTGTTGAAAGCGCGCACGACCTGATGAGCGACAAATTTGGCAGCTACGGCGAAATGAACCGCTCCTGGACTTCTGACGACGTGAAAGGCTTTGCCAAGATCTTCGGCAATCAGGCAAAAATTTATCACAGCGTAAACAGCACACCGGCATGGGCGGAGTAAGTATAAAAGCAGGCATTGTTGGCGGAGCGGGGTATACCGGTGGCGAACTGCTGCGCCTGCTGCTAAACCACCCGCAGGTAGAGGTAGCTTTTGTGCACAGCAACAGCCAAGCCGGTAAGCCGGTGTATGAAGTGCATTCCGACCTTTTAGGTGATACGGATTTATACTTCACAGATACGTTGCAGCAGGAGGTGGATGTGCTGTTTCTGTGCGTGGGCCATGGAGCGGCAAATAAACTCTTAACCGAGCAGCAGCTGAAGCCAGGTATGAAAGTTATTGACCTTAGCCAGGATTTTCGCTGGAATGAAAGCTTGAACAAGGAGGTTGTAACTGCCAGTAACAGAGACTTTATTTATGGGCTACCTGAGCTGCAGCGGGAGAAGGTTAAATCGGCGCAGAATATTGCCAACCCCGGCTGTTTTGCCACGGCAATCCAACTGGCACTGCTTCCGCTGGCCCAGCACAACCTCATTTTAAGTGAAGTGCATGTAAGCGGCATCACGGGCAGCACTGGCGCGGGACAAAGCTTGAGTGCTACGTCGCATTACAGCTGGCGCAGTGGTAATACATCAAACTACAAAGTGCTTAACCACCAGCACCTGCACGAGATCCGCCGCACGTTGCAGGGCTTGCAGGAAAAGGTGCTGCCAGGTATAAATTTTGTGCCGTACCGCGGTCCTTTTACACGAGGTATCCTTTGCACGAGCTACACCCATTTTGACTTGTCATTGGAGGAAGTCCAGGAGCTTTACAGCACCTACTATAGCAGCCATCCTTTTGTGCACTTCAGCAGCAGCACCCCTGATCTGAAGCAGGTGGTGAATACAAACAAATGCATCCTGCACTTGCAGAAAGAAGGCGATTACCTCGTGATTACTAGTATAATCGATAACCTGCTGAAAGGGGCCTCAGGGCAGGCGGTACAGAATATGAACCTGCTATTCGGCATGGAAGAAACGTCAGGACTTAAATTAAAAGCAACATCTTTTTAAAGTATAAACCTATGCCTTACAGCACCATGTACGTGGAGTTCTTTATTTATTGTTTAACATCCTACATCTAGCTTAACAATCACAGATATGAATCTTTTTGATGTTTATCCGCTCTTCGATATTACGCCTGTCCGGGCACAGGGCGCTTACGTTTGGGACGACAAAGGCAAGCGTTACCTGGATCTTTACGGCGGCCACGCCGTTATCTCCATCGGGCACAGCCATCCGCACTATGTCAAGCGCATCGCGCGCCAGCTCTACGACATTGGCTTTTACTCCAACTCCGTGCAAATGCCACTGCAGCAGGAACTGGCGGAGAAACTTGGGCAGCTCAGCGGCTACCCGGATTATAGCCTCTTTCTCTGCAACTCCGGCGCCGAAGCCAACGAGAATGCACTCAAACTAGCTTCTTTCCACACAGGGCGTAAGAAAGCGATTGCTTTCAGTGGGGCCTTTCATGGCCGAACCGCAGCTGCGGTGGCTGCTACCGACAACAAATCTATTCAGGCGCCAATCAACGAGACGGATAACATCATCATGCTGCCATTCAACGACGTGGAGGCATTTAACACCGCTGTGCAGGAGCATGGTTCTGAACTGGCTGCTGTGCTGGTGGAGGGTATACAAGGTGTGGGGGGCGTGCAGATTCCGGATGTGGCTTTTTTGCAGGCACTTGAAGCGGGATGCGCGCAGACGGGTGCTTTGCTGATTTTAGATGAGGTGCAGTCAGGCTACGGGCGCACAGGCGCTTTCTTTGCGCACCAGCATGCGGGAATTAAGCCGCACCTGATCACAGTCGCCAAAGGAATGGGCAATGGCTTTCCGGTAGCAGGCGTTTTGGTGAGCCCGGTTGTGAAGGCGAAGCATGGGATGCTGGGTACCACCTTCGGTGGGAATTACCTGGCCTGCGTAGCGTCTTTGGCGGTGCTGGAGGTGATACAGGAGGAGAACCTGATGCAGAATGCCCGAAACATGGGGCGCTGGCTGATGGATGAGCTGAAAGGCCTGCCAGGGGTGAGAGAAGTGCGCGGGCAGGGCCTGATGATCGGAATTGAGTTGGACAAGACCTGTGCTGGTATTCGCAAGCAACTCCTGGAGGAACACCAGATATTCACCGGCTCCTCGTCCGACAAAAACACCCTGCGCCTGTTGCCGCCGCTTTGCATCGGCGGCCGTGAGGTACAGGCATTTTTGGAGGCGTTTGAAGCTGTTCTTTATCAAATCGACTTGCAGGAAGTATAAATGAAACAGTTTACATCAATAAAAGATGTCCAGCACCTGGATGAGCTGGTGAACGAGGCCCTGGCGCTAAAGCAGCATCCCTTTAAGTATAAAACGCTGGGCGAAAACAAAACACTGGGTTTGATTTTCCTCAACCCCAGCCTGCGCACACGCCTTAGCACGCAAAAAGCGGGGCAGAACCTGGGGATGAATGTGATCGTGATGAACCTGGACAAGGAAGGCTGGGCACTGGAAACGCAGGAGGGGACCATTATGAACGGCAACACGGTAGAGCACATCAAAGATGCCGCCGCTGTGATGGGCCAGTACTGCGACATCATCGGAATCCGGTCGTTCCCAAAACTGCAGAACCGCGAGGAGGATTACCAGGAAGAGTTGCTGCAGCAATTTATAAAGTACAGCAAGGTTCCGGTGGTGAGCCTGGAGTCTGCTACCCGGCACCCGCTGCAGAGCTTAGCCGATCTGGTCACCATCACCGAAAGCACCACCTCCAGAAAACGCCCGAAGGTGGTGCTTACCTGGGCACCGCATATTAAACCCATTCCACAGTGCGTGGCCAACTCCTTTGCAGAATGGATGAGCCAGGCGGATGTTGAATTGGTAATAACGCACCCGGAAGGATACGAACTGGCAGATGAATTTACGCAAGGTGCTACGATAACCACTAACCAGGACGAGGCGATGCAGAACGCAGATTTTGTATACGTGAAGAACTGGTCGAGCTACCGGGACTATGGCCAGGTACTGACGGATGGGGCCGGTTGGATGCTGACGAACGAGAAACTACAGCAAACCAACAGCGCCAGGGTGATGCACTGCCTGCCCGTGCGCCGTAACGTGGAACTAAGCGATGAGATTCTGGAGGGGCCGAACAGCTTGGTGCTGGAGCAGGCAAATAACCGCACCTATGCCGCCCAGGCTGTGCTGAAACGCATGCTGGAGGCCTTGTAGAATCGTTGTTTGTTGATCCTTTTCTGTTGATCGATTTTTTTGAGGTATAGACACAAGGTTTGGTCTGCTATTGGATGTTAGGTACCTATAGAGAGTCTTACGTCTTACATCTAGCGTCTAACATCTAAATATGATAGTTGTAAAAATAGGAGGTAATGTCCTGGACAAACCAGAGCGGCTGCAGCGTTTTTTAATTGATTTCGCGCAGCTGCCGGATCCAAAGCTGCTGGTGCATGGTGGGGGCAAAATAGCCTCCACCATTGGCCAGCGGCTGGGCATTGCATCCACCATGGTGGCGGGCCGTCGCATAACGGATGCTGAGACGCTGGATTTAGTAACCATGGTATATGGCGGTTTAGTGAACAAGCAGGTGGTGGCGCAACTGCAGGCAGCTGGCTGCAACGCCCTTGGCTTAACAGGCGCCGATGCCAATCTTATACTTGCTTCAAAACGCCAGGTGGGCGCGGTAGATTATGGTTTTGCCGGTGATGTGGCAGGTTCTCAAAACATAAACGTGGGGGTACTGGAGGCTTTTTTCGCTGCCGGCCTCACACCTGTTTGCGCTCCGCTCACGCATGACGGCAAAGGGAGCATGCTGAACACCAATGCCGATACCATCGCTTCGGTTTTGGCTACAGCGCTTGCGGCCAGGTATCTGGTGCGCCTTGTGTACTGCTTCGAAAAGCAAGGCGTACTGTGGGATCCGGAAGATGATGCCTCTGTAATCCAGCGCATCAACAGCCAAACGTATAGTGCGTTGAAGGCTGATGGTGTTATATCGGCGGGTATGATTCCCAAATTGGACAATGCGTTCGCTGCACTTCAACAGGGCGTGGCGCAGGTGCTGATATGCGAGGCAGAAGCCCTGGCAAGTATAACGGAAGACTACTACAGCGGCACCATGCTACAATTAGCATAATGGTAAAACGACTTTTATACCTGCAAGCGGTAGTTTTACTGCAGAAACTCATCGCGACCCCCTCCCTGAGCAGGGAGGAGGGGAAGACTGCAGCCATACTTGCTGATTTCCTGAGAGAGCACGGGGTGGAGGTACACCAGCAGCAGCACAATGTATGGGCGTTCAACAAGCACTACAACCCTGAGCTGCCAACGCTGCTGCTCAACTCGCACCATGATACCGTGAAGCCAAACGCAGGCTATACCCGCAACCCATTTGAGGCAGAAATAGAAGATGGCAAACTTTACGGCTTGGGCAGCAACGATGCCGGCGGCTGCCTTGTCTCGCTCATAGCTACTTTCCTGTACTTCTACGAACGGCAGGACCTGGCGTATAACCTGGTGCTGGCCGCTACCGCCGAGGAAGAGATTTCGGGCAGAAACGGGATAGAACTAATACTTCCTGAACTGGGGGAACTGGAGGCAGCCATTGTGGGGGAGCCAACGGAGATGCACCTGGCAATTGCGGAGAAGGGACTGCTCGTGCTGGATTGTATGGTGCAGGGCAAAGCGGGCCACGCCGCTCGCGAAGAAGGCATCAATGCCATTTACGAGGCATTGCCGGTCATCCAATGGTTTCAGAGTTATACCTTCCCGAAGCTATCTGAGCACCTAGGACCCTTAAAGATGAGCGTGACTATGATACAAGCAGGTTCGCAGCACAATGTCGTGCCGGATTCCTGCCAGTTTACGGTGGATGTCCGGCTGACAGATGCTTACACAATGGACGAAGTGCTGGACATTATCAGGGCGAATGTACAAGCAGAGGTGAAGCCGCGCTCCCAGAGGTTAAAACCGTCAAGCATAAGTATGGAGCACCTCTTGGTTAAAGCAGGAGTGGAGCTAGGCAGAAACACGTATGGTTCTCCCACCACTTCAGACCAGGCCCTGCTGCCAATCCCGTCACTCAAATTGGGTCCGGGCTTTTCCGGGCGCTCGCACATGGCAGATGAGTTTATCTTCCTCCATGAAATAGAAGAAGGCATCCGGCTGTACATTGCCCTGCTGGAGAAAGTTGTTTCAATGAATAATAAGTAAAGTGTAATGGTTGCTGAAACTCCTATGCAGCTGTCGTCAACCTTCTAATTTCTATTTTATTCATTGCGCATCAACCATTGAATTTTACTCATTCGTCATTACCCATTAATCCTTATTAAAATGAAGCTTTGGCAGAAAAGTACGGCTGTGGCCGCTGAAATTGAAAAGTTTACGGTAGGCCGCGATGCTGAGCTGGATCTGGAGTTGGCGCGCTTCGATGTATTGGGGTCATTGGCGCACACTCAGATGCTGGAAAGTATAGGGCTGCTGACACAAGGGGAGCTGACGGTGCTGCAGGCTGAGCTAAAAAGCATCTACAGCCGCATCGTAGCCGGCACATTCGAGATAGAGGCGGGCGTGGAGGATATTCACTCGCAGGTGGAGTTGGATCTGACAAAGCAGGTTGGGGAGGCGGGCAAGAAAATCCATAGCGGCCGCTCGCGCAACGACCAGGTGCTGCTTGACCTAAAGTTATACTTCCGACATCAACTTCAGGAGACAGTAAATGAAGTGGTTGCACTTTTCAATGTGTTGCAGGCGCAGAGTGAGAAGTACAAGCACGTACTGCTGCCGGGCTATACCCACCTGCAGGTAGCCATGCCTTCGTCTTTCGGCCTATGGTTCGGTGCCTACGCCGAAGGGTTGGTGGATGACATGCAATTGCTGCTGGCTGCCTACAGGATTACCGATAAAAACCCCCTGGGCTCAGCTGCCGGCTACGGTTCCTCATTCCCGTTAAACCGCCAGATGACCACCGACCTGCTGGGCTTTGGCACGATGAACTACAATGTGGTGTATGCGCAAATGGGGCGCGGAAAAACAGAACGCACGGTGGCCACCGCCCTGGCAGCTGTTGCGGCCACCCTTGCCCGCATGAGCATGGATCTGTGCCTTTACATGAGCCAGAACTTCAGCTTCATCACCCTGCCCGCTCACCTGACAACCGGCTCCAGCATTATGCCGCACAAAAAGAACCCGGACGTGTTCGAGCTGCTGCGTGGCAAGTGCAACAAACTGCAGGCTTTGCCCACTGAAATTTCCATGCTGCTGATTAACCTGCCCTCTGGCTACCACCGCGAGCTGCAGTTGCTGAAAGAAAACCTTTTCCCGGCCTTTGCCGAGTTAAAAAGCTGCCTGCAGATGATGACTTACATGGCAGAGCAGGTACAGGTGCGGGAAGATATCCTTCAGGAAGATAAGTATAGATACCTCTTCAGTGTGGATGCGGTGAATGAGCTGGTGCTACAGGGCATGCCCTTCAGAGATGCCTACAAGTCCGTGGGCGAACGCATAGACGCAGAAACGTTTCATCCACCGGCAGCGGTGACGCACACGCACGAAGGCAGCATCGGTAATCTTTGCAACGAGCAGGTGGCCCTACAGCTGCAGCAGGTGCTGCAGGAGTTTCAGTTTGAGCGGGTGCAGCAGGCATATGAGAAGCTGCTGGCTGTTTAAAACTACCTCTTTCTGCTTGTGCCGGCGAGTACCTAGAGCGCACCATCATACGGTGCGCTCTAGGTACGTCATTGCTTTTGATAAAGTATAATGTTCAGCAGGATGGGCTTTAGTAACGCAAGACACAAACAGAAACTAAAGCCGGCTGTTGGTAAGCTTTTAAACACTGAATTAAAGCTTTAATTCAGGTGGAACTTCTGTGGGTTAATCTGCTTGATTTTACGGGAGGTTTGCAGCAGCGTACCCACCATCAACGCCAGGATCACGGCGAGCGCAATAACAAGGTTTGAAAGGATTTTAAGGGATTTCATCTGACGTTCGGCATCTTCATAAAGTGATTGCCCTACTTCTTCCTGTAGTAAACTTAAGGCATGCAGCGGCAACAGCACTTCCTGGAAAGCCTCCAGCCCCTGCTGCTTGTAAAGTTTACCCGCAGCAAGCTCGTCTCCGGCAGCACTCAATTTAAGTATGGCGGTCATCACACCTCCTAATTGCTGGTCTGCCTGCAGGTAAACCTTCAAGTCTTCGGATTCCTGGGGGGTGAGGTAGGTAGCACTATATTTTGCCACCAGCGAATCTATCCTATGCTCGTTTTCGCTGATTTTAGCCGTTATCTCCTCTTTTTGCGGTACCTCTGCCAGGATATGCTCCTCCAGCAGTAGGCGGTTTTGGTAGTTGTATTCCTGAATAGCTGAAATATCCAGGGCCGGCACCAGCCTATCGGCATAAACCGATTTAAACTGCGTACTCACCACTGTCATGCTATAGGAAACAAACCAATTAGCCAGCACAATGATCAGGAAGATACTACCCAAGGCCAGGGCGATCTTTTTCCGCTGCTTTATTCTGAAACTCCAGCTCATATACAGGTTGCTAAACTCCTATAAGTTAATCATTTTACCTCAATTTATCAATACCTGCTTTTTCCCTTGAATCGCCCACGATAACTGAGTTTATATTATCTCAATTAAATACAAATACTTCATTTCCCTGCAGCGTATACAGGGCTTGTAATACCATTAGTTCTACTAACTGAATTTGGAGTGATACCCATAAAAATTCATACGCAACCCGACGACTCCACCTGTGGCCCCACAAGCCTGCATGCTGTGTACCGTTATTTTAAAGATTCAATTCAGCTAAGCGAAGTCATTAAGGAGGTGCCGTCGCTTGATGAAGGGGGGACGCTGGAGGTATTGCTGGCCTGCCACGCCCTGCAAAGGGGTTATAAAGCACGCATCTATACCTATAACATGTTTATTTTCGATCCCACGTGGATCGGTCTGAGCAACGAGGAGATCATCCTGAAACTGGAGGAGCAGCTCAAGTATAAAAAAGGCGAAAAATTCCATCGGGCCACCCATGCCTACATTGAGTTTCTGCGGCTGGGGGGAGAGTTGCGCACACGCGACCTAAATAAAGGCTTGCTGCGGGAGTACTTCGACCAAGGCATTCCATTGCTTTGCGGGCTTAGTGCCACATACCTGTACCAGAGCGCGCGCGAGATGAGCGATGAAACAGGCAAATCGATATATGACGACATACAGGGTTACCCCATGGGCCATTTCGTGGTGCTTTGCGGATTTGTCGATGATCAGAAGTGCGTGGTCGTGGCGGACCCCTATCCGGACAACCCCTCGTTTCAGAACAATTACTATGAGGTGAAAACCACCCATCTGATCAATTCCATTATGTTGGGTATGGCCACATTTGATGCAAATCTCTTGGCCATACAACCTCCCACCATTAAACCTGTGCAAGCTTAAAATGCGAAAAATAGTTGTTGTGGATTATCCCAGGGACTGGGATGAAGCAATAGAAGACACCGAAGTGGTAGACGCGCAGTCTTACCTCACCGACACCAGCTACACCGATATCCGCAATGCCCGGGTGTTTAACCTCTGCCGCTCGTACCGCTACCAAAGCGCCGGGTATTATGTTTCACTGTTAGCCGAGGCCCGGAGCCACAAGGCTATTCCGAGCGTGACTACCATGCAGGACCTGAAAAGCCCTACCATCGTGCGAGCCATTACCGTGGAGATTGAGGAGCTGATTCACAAAAGCCTGTCCGGACTAAAATCAGAAAACTTTACGTTAAGCATTTACTTCGGGCAGAATGTGGCGGCAAAGTATGAGAAGCTTTGCAAAGCCCTGCACGACCACTTCCAGGCACCGTTGCTGCGGGCTCAATTTACGTGTAAGGATGCGTGGGTATTACAAAGTATCTCAGCCATACCCATCAACGATGTGCCTGCGTCGCACCGCTCTTACCTGAAGGAATTTGCAAAGGCTTATTTCGCCCGGCACCGCTTTTCTGGCGCCCGCATTTCCCGTAAAATATATGACCTTGCCATTTTGGTTGACCCGCAGGAAAAAGCGCCTCCCTCAAACCAGCGGGCCATACAGCATTTTGTGGAGGCGGCCGAGAGCCAAGGCTTTTACACAGAGCTTATCACCAAAGACGATTATCGCCGCCTGGCTGAGTTCGACGCGCTCTTTATCCGGGAAACCACCGCCGTGAACCACCACACGTACCGTTTTGCCCGAAAAGCCTTCGCCGATGGGCTGGTGGTGATCGACGACCCCACATCCATACTCCGGTGCACGAACAAGGTATACCTGGCCGAGCTGCTGACAAAGGCAAAGGTGCCTATTCCCAAAACCATGATCATTCATAAAGACAACCGAAAGCAGGTAGAGGCTGCCCTTGGCTTGCCGTGCGTGCTGAAGAAACCGGACAGCTCTTTCTCGCAGGGGGTGGTGAAAGTTAAAAACCAGGAAGACCTGCAGCAGCAGCTCGATGAAATGCTGTGTGACTCTGAGTTGATCATCGGGCAGGAGTACACGCCCACAGATTTCGACTGGCGCATCGGGGTGCTGGACAAGCAGCCACTATACGCCTGCAAGTATTTTATGGCCAAGGGACACTGGCAGATCTACAACTGGAATGTTGCCAAGAAGAAGGACGAGGAAGGAGCCGGCGAAACAGTGCCTTTTGAGCAGGTGCCTTTCCATGTGCTGCACACAGCCCTGAAAGCCGCAAACCTGATCGGCGATGGCCTTTATGGGGTGGACCTGAAGGAGATTGACGGCAAAGCCTATGTAATTGAAGTTAACGATAACCCAAGTATAGATGCCGGTGTGGAAGACAGAATCCTGAAAAAGGACCTGTATGGCGCCATCGTCAAGTCTATCAAAAAGCGCATCGACAACAATAAAAACATCCGTAGCAATGGCGAATCCTAAGAGAAAGCTGCACCTGTTTGAGGGATACGGCGTGGAGATGGAATACATGATCGTGCATCGCCAGGACCTGCACGTTCTGCCCATCTGCGACAAGCTTATTTTTGATGAAGTGGGCGCCTACCTCTCTGACGTGGAGTTTGGGGATATAGCCTGGAGCAACGAATTGGTGCTGCACGTGGTGGAGCTGAAAACACAGGGGCCGGTGGAGAGTTTGACAAAGCTGCATCTCAAATTCCAGGAGCATGTGCAGAAAATCAATAACATGCTGGCTAAGTATGAGGCAATGCTGCTGCCAACCGGGGCGCACCCCCTGATGAACCCCTACACCGACACAAAGCTTTGGCCGCACGAGCACAACGCCATCTACGAAGCCTACAACCGCATCTTCGACTGCCGCGGCCACGGTTGGGCCAATTTGCAGAGCACCCACCTGAACCTGCCCTTCCAAGGGGATGAGGAGTTCGGTAAACTGCATGCGGCGATCCGGATGGTGCTGCCCATACTTCCTGCCCTTAGCGCCTCTACGCCCATTCTGGATGGAAAAATTACCGGCCTTGCCGATACGCGGCTTGAAGTATACCGGCACAACCAGAAGGCAATCCCAAGTATAGCAGGCAAGGTGGTTCCCGAGGCGGTTTTTACCAAAGCGGCTTATGAAAAGCAGATTCTGCAGAAGATGTATGCGGCCATAGCCGACAAAGACCCGGAAGGGGAGTTGCAGGAGGAGTTTCTGAACTCACGCGGCGCCATTGCCCGCTTCGAGCGCAACGCCATCGAAATACGCGTGCTGGACCTGCAGGAGTGCCCCCTGGCAGATGTGGCGGTGTTGCAGGCAATAGTGGCGGTGCTGCAGGCGCTGGTATCGGAGCGGTGGGCAAAGCTGGAGGAACTGATGGCTTTTGATGAAGACCGGCTGGCTGCCATACTTCTTGATGTGATCCGTGAGGGAGGCGAGGCTTCTTTGCAGGATCAGGATTTTCTGCGCATGTTCGGAGCTGAAACAAACCAAACAGTCACTGCCAGCATGTTATGGAAGCATCTGGTGAAAGAGACCAAAGGTTTCTATGACGGCCCAGAAGAAGCTAATGCACTGCAGGTTATACTTGACCATGGAAACCTATCCAAGCGGATAACCAAGGCAACCGGAGCATCACCAACCCAACTAAGTATAAAAAAAGTTTACCAGCGGCTGGCAGAATGCCTGCAGCAAGGGAAGATGTTTATACCCGTTACAACATGTTAAGACTATTGCTTACCTGCGAACACGGCGGAAACGACATACCCCAGGCATATGTCGCCCTGTTTGAGGGCAAAGAGGAACTGCTGCAGTCACACCGGGGCTACGACCTGGGTGCACTGGAACTGTTCCACACCATAAGCAGCCTGGCCGACAAATGCTTTAGCTCCACCACCAGCCGGCTGCTGGTGGAGCTAAACCGCTCCATCAACCACAAAGACCTTTTTTCTGAAACAACTGCTCCGCTGCCTGAGCCTGAGAAACAGCAGATCCTGAAGCAGTACTACAAACCCTACCGCGGGCAGGTAGAGGAGATGGTGCATGATTTTGTTCAGGCGGGAAGGCGGGTGCTGCACATAGCCGTACACACCTTCACGCCTGAACTGGACGGTGAAGTGCGGGACGCTGACATCGGGCTTCTCTATGATCCGAAAAAAGAAGCCGCACACGAATTCTGCCGCTCCTGGAAAAAACTGCTCCTGGTGCACGATAGCAGCCTGCTGGTGCGCTTCAACTATCCCTACCTGGGCATCGCGGATGGTTTCCCGACGTACCTGCGCCGCAAATTCAGCGAGGAGCAGTACATTGGTATTGAGTTGGAAGTAAATCAGAAGTTTGTTACCTCGGAGCGGCACCGGTGGCCGGACGTGCAACAGGCGCTAAAGCTTTCCCTGCACGAGCTCCTGCGGCAGCGGCGCCTCTACGAAACGCAGGCAGAGGAAGAAGACTAGCGCATATAGAAAACAAAAAAGCTATATAACAAGTATCAGAACAACAACACAGCATTAGCGGCAGGAAGCAGGTGAAGTAGGAGAGTGCTGGGTAGGATTCATTATTTTACACCAATAACTAATAAAACCATGAAAATTAAAAGTTTACTTCATTTCGTATTGGTGCTGTTCATTGGGCAGTTCCTCTTTTCCTGTAGCTCAGCAGAGTATTACAAGTTCTCGCCAGATAAGCCCGAAGCTTACAACACCACCAAGGCCAAACCTACGCCAACTGACAACAATGCACTTCTTGCTCCAACAGTGGCTGAAGTTAAGGTATCGGATGCTGCGCCTACGCCAGCCACTGTGGCACCGGAACTTTTGGCTTCCACAGCCGCACCTGTTGTGGCTACAAAAAAGTCGGCAACGGTAGTAGAAGCCCCTGCTGTGAAAGAGGAAGTGACACTAGAGAAGCGGGAGATGACCGTGGCAGAAGCAGAGGCTTTAGCCATGGCGAAGGAGCGCCTCGCTAATATGAGCAAAGCTGAGAAAAAAGCGTTGAAAAAGGACATGCGCGAGGTGATGCGCCAGAGCGGCGGCGGTGCCAACATCGTTGAAATTATCCTGGCGATTCTGTTGCCTCCACTGGCCGTGTTCCTGCACGATGGCATCGGCACCTCATTCTGGATCAACATTATCCTGACGCTGCTGTTCGTGCTTCCGGGTATCATCCACGCCTTGTTGGTTGTGACGGATACGATCTAGTCCTTACTTTCTTACCGGATACACAGAAGCACCCTTTTTAGGGTGCTTCTGTTCGTTTAGCCCCATCCAGGTTAAACACGTAAATAAATATCACGTTATTAGGATTGCCTTCAAACCCTGGGCAAGTATAAATGCTTCTGCACGGACTAATTTGTTAACATACGCCACCCGGAACAGCAGCACAACTCACCCAAAACTACATCACATGGAATACAAGGACTATTACAAAATTCTTGGAGTCGATAAAAAGGCCTCACAGGCTGACATAAAAAAAGCCTACCGCAGCCTTGCAAAAAAGTACCACCCGGATAAAAATAAAGACAACACTGCCGCCGAGGAAAAATTTAAAGATATCAGCGAGGCCTACGAAGTACTTGGCGATGAGGAGAAACGAAAGCAGTATGACCAACTAGGCACCAACTGGCGCCAGTTTCAGCAGGGTGGCTTTAACGGTGGCGCACGCGGGCAATACCAGCGGCAGCCAGGGGGCGGTTTTCAGGGCACGTACTCAGGCGGTGATTTTGGGGATATGTTCGGGGGCGGTAGCGGCGGGGCTGGGGGCTTCTCCGACTTCTTCGAACAGTTTTTTGGTGGAGGCGCTAGGGGAGGCTTCGGGGGACAGCAGGCAGGAAGGGCACGCAAGGGCCAGGATTACCAGGCAGACATGGAGATTACGCTACAGGAGGCATACGCCGGCACCAGCCGCCTGCTGACGGTGAACCAGCAGCAACTACGTATCAAAACAAAACCGGGGGTGGCCGATGGGCAGGTGCTGCGCATCAACGGCAAAGGAGCGCCGGGAGGTACCCCCGGCGACTTGTACATCAACATCAAAGTATTGCCCGATCCGCGGTTCGAACGCCGTGGCGATAATTTATATGCCACTGTGCCCGTGGATGTTTTTACCGCCTTGCTTGGAGGGGAGATTGAAGTAAACACCATGAGTGGCTTGCTTAAATTAAAGGTGCCGGAGGGAACGCAGCCTAACAAGTCGCTGCGCCTGCGGGGCAAGGGCATGCCGGTCTATGGAAAGCCGGATCAATTCGGGGATTTTTACGTAAAAATAGAAGTGAAACTGCCAACCAACATCAGCGCAGAAGAGCGGCAACTGCTGGAGCAGCTACGCGACATGCGCAAAGCCAGGGCAGTTTAGACTATTTAGTACACTTAGCCTACATTGCCATGTTAGTAACCATAGAAAGCACTAGGAGCCAGTCACCTTTCACCGATTTTGAGGATAGCCTAGCAGATCGTCTGCTCACGCATTATGCCACAGAATTACTCGAGCAGCAAGGTTGTGCTAACCTGGCAGAGCTACGGCAGGCCGTAAAGCGCGCAACAGAAGTATGCAACTGCATGCACCTGCCCCTGCGCGAAAACTTTAAAGTAGTGTACCGCTCCCGCAACGGGGAAGTGGTGCAGGACTGGCGCTTATCGCCCATGGCCTACATGCTGATGGTGCTCAACGCCAACTCCAGTAACACCTTTGTTGCCCGCACCCAGGTTGAGATCGTTCAACGCGCGCTTAATCAGCTATAAGCGTGGGCAGCGGCTGAGGCAACGCCTCCTGCTGCTCCAATACGGCAGCCCAGCCAAACGTGTGGCACAACCGCAGCATATTCTGCGGCAGCTGCGCCTGCACAACTACCTGTTGGCTGGAATAAGGGTGCTGAAATGACAATTGGGCTGCGTGCAGCAGCAGCGAAGAACTCTGCATTTCCTCGAGAAACATCTTGTTATGGCGCCAGTCGCCATGCCGTTTATCACCTACAACATAATGGCGCGCGTGGGCGAAATGCTTCCGGATCTGGTGCATGCGTCCGGTCTCCGGCTTTACACGCACAAGGCTGTAGCGCGCAGTCGCGTAGCGGCCAACTGCAATAGGCAGTTCTACGGTAGCCAGGCGGGAGTAATGTGTAAGTGCCTCCTGTGGCTCCCGGTGTTTGTGGTCTTTGTCTGGCTTGATGGGTGTATCGATGGTGGCCGCCTCGGGTGCATAGCCGCGCACGATAGCAAAGTATACTTTATTCGGTTCGCGGGCCTCAAAAGCCTTTACCACGGCAGCAGCGGCTTCTGGTGTCTTGGCAAACAGCAACACGCCCGATGTTCCGCGGTCGAGGCGGTGAATGGTGAACAGGCGGTAGCCTAGCTGGTCGCGCAACAGTTGCAGGGCAAACTCCTTTTTCTCCTCGGCAATTCGGGTACGGTGCACCAACAGCCCGTTCGGCTTGTTGATGGCCACGTAATGCTCATCCTCAAATACTATCTCCAGCACACTCTTTTTTATTTGTTTCAGCAGCAAAATTAGAGATAAAATTCCTCAAGTTTATACTTGCCATACCCATAGGTTGTGTGGCGTGGCGAGCCTTCTCCCCATGGGGCCACTTACTTTTCTTTTTATGCCTGAGGCTTTTTGGAGCGGCGGCCCGTATATTTGCAGGGAACACAGAAAAGGAGCTTCCGAACAAGTATGGCCATTTCATTAGACAACCTCAGGCGGGGCAAGAAGTATAAACTCACGAACTACGGGGAAACGTTTGAGTTTCAGGTGATGGAGATGCCCGAGGAAAATGTGTACCGGGTAAAGGACCTGAACACGCTGGACCTGTACCTGCTGCACGAACTCTACCGGTATGGCAAAGGCCGCGATTTTGACCTGGAGGAGCTGTATTAGTCGCGGGTAACACTGCCTTTCAGGTCCCAGTGGCTTTTCTGGATCTCCATGCTGTTGGGCTTCCGGACTATTTTGCGCGTATAGCGCTCGCCTTTTATACTTCCGTCCTCGTTCCTTTTCCCGATATACAGCGTTACCGGCTCCCCGTTTTCATTTGTGATGAAGGAGACATCCAGTTTAGCGAACTTCTGATCGTAGCGCCTCTCCGGTTCGTAAACCTTCTCCAGAAGCTTTTGCAGTTTTGCGTTTATAGGCATCGTATTAACTGTTTATAAAGTATAGCTTCCTCTTACGCAGAAACAGTTTTAAATGCTTCCGGCGTCAAGTATACTTTGCTGTTTGATGCCAAATCAGGTGTACCTAAAAACCCGAAGCGCTTTATACTTTACAGCAGAAAAACAAGCGGTTGCAGCGGCAATAGGGGGCTACGGGAGGCGTTATGAATATACTGGTGCCAGCCGCTGTACAGAACTCAACGCGACACCTGAAAGGCCGTATAAAAATGCAAAGGAGATAAAGGTATGCAGACACAGGACGCACATTATTATGTATACATTTTCGGTGATAAGCCACGCGAGGATGTAGAGATCGGAATAGCAGGGAATTTACAGCAGCATGTACTGCAGCACAAATCCCCGCAAACAAGCCAGGTGGCCCCGCTGCAGAAAGCCAAACTGGTGTACTACGAGCATTATGCCGCATCTGAGGAGGCACAGACACGCGAGCAGCAGATAAAGGGCGGGGGCATGGATTCTGCCTACAACCTGATTGAGTCGATGAACCCGAACTGGCTGGACCTTAGCGATACGCTGGAGGATTAAGTGCTAGCGGATTCTCTGTACAAGGTAGGAAGTTTAAAGCCCGGCCTGTTTAGAAATTATTAGCCTGCTGCTGTTCAGGTTTAGCCTTTCACAGCATGGTTTCTTATCTTTATGCCCGCTTCATATCCTGTAGCGGGCATAATTTTATATCCGCTTTATAGTGCCTTTCTAATTTGATCCAGAATAAAATCAAAAACCTGAACGAGAACATCCGGCTGCAACTCTTTGTGGTGTTGGTGGGCGTGCTGTTGCTGGTGGGTAAATTTATTGCCTTTATACTTACTAACTCCAATGCCATCCTGACAGATGCGCTTGAGTCTATTATCAACGTGGTGGCAGGGGCGTTTTCGCTCTACAGCCTGGTGCTCTCCCAAACGCCGCGGGATGAGAACCACCCCTACGGGCACGGCAAGATTGAATTTGTGGCCGCCACCCTGGAGGGATCTCTTATCTTGGTGGCTGGCGGGGCCATCATACTAAAGTCCGCGTTCAACCTGGTGAATCCTGTTCCCCTGCAGCAACTGGACATTGGTATTGCTCTGATTGCAGCTTCGGGTCTGATAAACTATGCGGTGGGCATAATGACGGAAAAACGGGGGGTGCGCACTAACTCACTGGTGCTGACAGCTGGCGGGCGGCACCTAAAGACTGATGCCTACTCAACGGCAGGCATTCTTCTGGGCCTGGTGCTGATTTATTTTACTGGTTTGGTGTGGCTGGATAGTGTGGTGGCCATTCTGTTTGGTATCCTGATTGGCTACACGGGCTATCGTATACTTCGCTCCTCCATTGCGGGCATTATGGATGAAGCCGATTACGACCTGCTCAAGCGCATTGTGGAGGTGCTAAACAAGAACCGCCGCGAAAACTGGATTGACATTCACAACCTGCGTGTGATCAAGTATGGCACAACGCTGCACATCGACTGCCACCTGACGGTGCCCTGGTATCTGACGGTGCTGGAATCTCATGATGAGGTGGAGGCGGTGGCGCGCGTGGTGCGTGAGGAGATCGATCCCGGCATCGAGCTTTTTGTGCATACGGACCCCTGCATTGCGCCGTCTTGCACCATCTGTACTAAGGGAGACTGCCAACGTCGCAACTCTACGTTTATGGAGCGTGTGGAATGGGATTTCGATAAAGTAATTGCCGACCGTAAGCACGGTACGTATTGATACCAAAACAACTTCATCATGAACAAGTATAAAGTCGCGGTAATTGGCATTGGGGGAGTGGGCGGCTACTACGGCGGCATACTTGCCCAGCATTTTGCCCATAACGACTCCTGCGAAATCAGTTTTGTGGCCCGTGGTGAGCACAAGTACAAAATTGAGCAGGAAGGCCTAAAGCTTGAACTGGAGGAAGGTACGCTGGTGGTGCATCCGCACAGGGTAGTAGAGGCGCCGCAGGATCTGGGCGAGCAGGACCTGATCATTTTCTGCGTGAAGAGCTATAGCCTGGAACAGGTTTGCGCGCAGCTAGACTCAAGTATAACTTCAAATACGCTACTGCTTCCGCTGCTGAATGGTATAGAAGGTATAGATTATCTGCAGGAGCGCTTTCCAGAGGCAAAAACGCTTTGGGGCTGTGTGTACATAGTTGCCAGCAAAGCAGAACCGGGTGTAGTGAAAGTGCAGGGCAAGTATAACCGCCTGGTGTGGGGCCATCCAAACCTTCCTGCCGAACAGCTGCAGCGCCTGCAGAATTTGTTTCAGGAGGCGGGAATTAACAACGAGCTTTATACCGATGCTGAAACAAAAGTTTGGGAGAAATTCTCCTTTATATCACCTGTTGCGAGCCTCTCGTCCCTTACCGACAAAACGATGGGGGAACTGATGGGGCAGGAGCACCTGAGCAGCCAGTTACAGCAACTGATGGAGGAGCTGAAAAAAGTAGCTGAAGCTAAGGGTATCAAACTGCCGCAGGAGTTGGTGGCGCAAAACCTGGAAGTGGTGCGCAAGCTGCCTCAGGAGGCAACATCCTCTATGCAGCGCGATTTCAGGTCCGGCAACCAAACAGAGCTTGAAAATTTAACAGGCTATATTGTAAGAGAGGGGAAAGAATATGGCGTGGAGACACCACTATATTCGGGACTCTACCAGGAGCTTAAGGCAAAGACCGTATAATTTCCTAAGCTGGCGAAGGCTGTAAATCAAAAGCGGGACAGCAATTAATGCTGTCCCGCTTTTTTTATTCTGAAGTATTAACCGGCATACTCCAACTTCTGGTTTTTAATGCGATTAGCTTTGATGAGGGTGACGATGAGTAGCATGAGCGCTACGCCGATACCTGTGGGATATGCAATATCTGTTGAGAGGCTAAAACCCTCCGGCGCCACCAGGATGTATGACACCACCACCACTGTCATGAACGTTGCCGGTACTAAGCTTACCCAATAAAACTTGTGCTCGTTTATCAGGTAAACTGTTACCGTCCAGAGCACAATAGTGGCCAGTGTTTGGTTTGTCCAGGCAAAATAGCGCCATACAATCCCAAAATCAATCAATGTCAGGCCAAAACCCACCACGAACAGCGGTAAACTGATCAGCAACCTGTTCAATATCTTGCTCTGGTTTGATTTAGTAAAATCCGCTACAATTAGTCGTGCACTGCGGAAGGCGGTATCGCCGGAGGTGATGGGAGCAGCCACCACGCCTAGTAGCGCCAGAACACCGCCAATCTTGCCCAGCATCGTATTGGAAATGACATTCACCACATAAGCGGCGTTCCCCTGCTGTGCCACCATCGTGTCGTTCAATTCGCGGATGCCGCCAAAGAAGCTCATACTTACTGCCGCCCAAATCAGGGCCAACACGCCTTCGGTAATCATGGCGCCGTAGAAAATGCTGCGGCCCTGTTTCTCGTTCGTCATGCAGCGGGCCATCATCGGCGATTGCGAGGCATGAAACCCTGAAATAGCGCCACAGGCAATGGTTACGAACAGCATCGGGAATAAAGGGAAACTCTCTGGATGGGTGCGCATGTTCGTCAGGCTCGCCATCGTTAACTCCGGAATTACATAATCACCTTTAAAAAGAACAATCATTAACCCGAACGCCATAAACAACAGCGCCACCCCGAACAGCGGATACAGTTTGCCGATAAGCTTATCGATGGGCAGCACCGTGGACAGGATGTAATACACCAGTATGCACCAAACCCAGGTGGTAACGGTGGCAATATCGCCTGTCATGTCGTTGAGGATTTTGGCCGGGCCCATGATAAAAACTGCCCCCACCATGATCATCAGGATGATGGTGAAAGCCCGCATAAATTGCTTCATGCCATCACCCAAATAGCGGCCGGTGATCTCTGTTATGCTTTCGCCTTTGTGCTTGATGGAGAGCATGCCCGAAAAGTAGTCATGTACGCCACCGGCAAATATTGACCCCAGCACTATCCATAGAAACGCAGACGGCCCCCACATGGCACCCGCTACCGCACCAAAAATCGGCCCCAGGCCGGCAATGTTCAGAAACTGAATCAGGAATATTTTCCATTGCGGCATGGGCAGGTAGTCCACGTCATCGCGCATGGTGACAGCCGGGGTAGGACGATTCGGGTCTACCTCAAAAATCCTTTCCACGAATTTAGAATAAAAGAAATAGCCCAGCAGCAGGGCAATAACAGAGAGGCAGAATGAGATCATAAGCGCGCTGTTAAGGTTAGGGGTCTTAAATACAACGCATTATACGAAAATGAAAGGCTTAATCAAGTATAAGAAGCAGCGATGTTTGCTAAAAAGCTATATACGTAAAGCTATAAGTTAGTTTGAGGTGGTGTTCGCCTGCTGCTTACGAAAGTATGGCAAAGCGTTTGCCGGGCATGGCCTTCACCATTCCTTTAAATTCCAGCCCCAAAAGCACCGAAGCCAAAAGGCTTACAGGCACCTGCGCTTTCCAGCTAAGGTTGTCCATTTGCTCTTCCCTGCTTTGCTGGAGCACCTGCAGTACCTTAATTTCATCCGCTGTGTATTCACTCAGATCAAAGGCAGCATGCTGCTTGCGGGCCTTCGCCTCATCCTGTAAGTCCCAGTTCAGCAGCTCCACCAGGTCCTGCACTGAAGTATAGGCGGCCGCTTTAAGTGATTTGATCAGGTAATTGGTGCCCTCGGAAACGGGAGAGGTAATGTTCCCCGGCACGGCCATTACTTCTTTGTCATAGCTGTGGGCGATGTTGGCGGTGATGAGGGTGCCGCTTTTCAGCGCTGCCTCCACTACAATGGTGCAATCGCTCATACCGGCTATGATGCGGTTGCGGGCCGGGAAGCGGGGAGCGTCGGGGCGGGTGCCAAAAGTATTCTCGGTGAGCAAACCTCCCTGCGTTAGCATGCGCTCAGCATACTTGCGGTGCACGGCGGGGTAAACGGTTTCGGGTCCGGTAGCCATAACGCCAATGGTAGGCAGTCCTGCCTGCAAGGCTGCCCGGTGCGCCACCACATCCACCCCATAGGCAAGGCCGCTCACGATCATGGCATTGTACGGCTTCAGCTCGTCCACAATTCGCTCCGTCACCGTCTGACCATAAGTGGTTATCTGCCTGGTGCCTACCATGCTGATGATGCGGTGATGGTTTAGGTCGGCATTGCCTCGGTAGTAGAGGAGCGTCGGGGCGTCGGGTAAGGTTTTAAGCCTGTTGGGGAATTTAGAGGAAGTATAAAACAAAAGTTGCACGTCGTGCGCAGCAGCCATTTTCAGCTTTTCCTCCGCCTGCAATAAAGCTGTTTTTGAACCAGCGGCGATGTTCTTCAGCAGGGTAGGGCCAACACCCGGAATTTTCTGAAGTTTTCCGGGAGGCGTCTCAAAAACAGCCTGGGCCGAACCGCAGTAACTCACCAACTGGCGCGTGAGCAGCGGTCCTACCCCGGGCAGGCACGTCAGGGCAACTTCATACAGGTTTTGCGTTTCCATCATCCTACCAGAGGCTACGGCAGCGTTAGTCTTTGGTGTTCAGTTGTGCTTTGATGCCCTGCAGAAAAGCCTTCACCTTCTCCAGCGACTCCACCATTTCCATCTTGTCGCGGGTCTGCACCTGCTTGTTCTTCATCATTTCCTTGGCACCCTGAATAGTATAGCCACGCTCTTTCACGAGGTGGTACACCGTGCGCAGGGTTTCGATGTCCTTGGGCGTATATTGGCGGTTGCCCTTCTTGTTTTTCTTGGGGCTCAGGTGCTCAAACTCTGTTTCCCAAAAGCGGATCAGTGAAGGCGCTACATCAAACATGGCGGCTACCTCGCCGATGCTGTAATACTGTTTCTCTATTTCTTTTTCTTTATATGGCATAACGCGTGTTTCTCAAAGTGGCAGAAGCAGCTTAATTTTGGCCCACTTGTTAAGTTTACGGCTAAAAATGCTACTTTTGTCTATTATGTGCTGTACGGCTGGCGCTACTTTCGGGCGTATCCGTTTAGCAAAAATTGAATAATTTTCGCTCTTAAACAACAAGTACAGCACTAAGTATCTAAAGGCTTAAAACTCATACATGAACTCAGCTGAGATAAGACAAAAGTTTCTGGACTTCTTTGCTTCCAAACAGCACCAGATTGTACCTTCCGCCCCGATTGTGGTGAAGGATGACCCTACCCTGATGTTTATCAACTCAGGCATGGCGCCCTTCAAAGATTATTTTCTGGGCAACAAGCCCGCGCCCAACAAGCGCGTGACTGACACCCAGAAATGCCTTCGCGTGAGCGGCAAACACAACGACCTGGAGGAAGTAGGCTATGATACCTACCACCACACCATGTTCGAAATGCTGGGCAACTGGTCGTTTGGGGATTACTTTAAGAAAGATGCGCTGGAATGGTCTTGGGAACTGCTGACGGAAGTATACAAACTGCCAAAAGACAGGCTGTATGTGTCGGTTTTCCAGGGAGACGATTCAGAAAACCTGCCGATGGACCAGGACGCTTTTAACATCTGGAAAGGAATGCTTCCGGAGGATCGTATCCTGATGGGCTCTAAGAAAGACAATTTCTGGGAGATGGGCGATACCGGCCCTTGTGGTCCGTGTTCTGAAATACATGTTGACTTACGCACAGAGGAAGAGCGCGCGCAGGTAGATGGCAAGTCGCTGGTGAACAATGACCACCCGCAGGTGGTGGAGATCTGGAATAACGTGTTCATGGAGTTCAACCGCCTGGCAGACGGCTCGCTGGTAAAACTCCCTGCGCAGCACGTGGATACAGGCATGGGCTTTGAGCGTTTGTGCATGGCCATCCAGGGCAAAAGATCGAACTACGACACGGACGTATTCCAGCCACTCATCCACTTTGTTGCACAGGAGGCTGGGGTGACGTATGGTGAAGATGAGAAAAAGGACATTGCCATTCGCGTCATGTCCGATCATATCCGTGCGATTGCCTTCACCATTGCTGACGGCCAGTTGCCATCTAATAACAAGGCAGGTTATGTAATCCGGCGTATTTTGCGCCGTGCTGTCCGCTACGGCTTTACCTTCCTGAACTTTAAGAAACCGTTCCTGTACCGCCTGGCCGAAGTGTTGGCAGACCAGATGGCACACGTATTCCCGGAACTGAAGCAGCAGCTTGGTTTTGTGCAGCGCGTGATTGAGGAAGAGGAAAACGCGTTCCTGCGCACGTTGGACAATGGCCTGAAGCGCCTGGATGCACTGGAGGACACGTTCAAGCAGAACAACAACACCATCGACGGTAAAACTGCTTTCGAATTGTATGATACCTTCGGCTTCCCGCTGGACCTGACTGCCCTTATTGCACGCGAAAAAGGATTGAAAGTGGATGAGGGCGGCTTTGGCAAGGAGATGGAGCAGCAGAAAAACCGCTCCCGCAACGCCTCGGCCACCGAGCAGAGTGATTGGGTTATACTTCAGCCGGACGTAGTAAACGAATTCATCGGCTACGACTGCGACACCTCTGAGGCTCATATTGTGCGGTACCGCCAAGTAAAGGCTAAAAATAAGAATGAGTACCACCTGGTACTGGATAAAACACCTTTTTACGCCGAAAGCGGTGGACAAGTGGGAGATTCGGGTTACCTGATTTCAGATAGTGAGCAGGTAGAAGTGCTGGACACTAAAAAGGAGAACGATCTTATCCTGCACATCACTTCAAAACTTCCGAAAAACGTGGAGGCTGGCTTCAGAGCCGAGATAGCGGCCGAGCGCCGTAACTTCATCCGCAAAAACCACTCTGCCACACACTTGCTGCACGCTGCCCTGCGCACAGTGCTGGGAGAACATGTGCAGCAGCGGGGCTCCTTGGTGAACGAAAAGGTATTGCGTTTTGACTTCTCGCACTTCGCAAAGATTGATGATGCAGAACTTCGTCAGATAGAGCATATCGTGAATGAGCGCGTTCGCCAGGCAATTCCTTTGGACGAGCGACGCAATGTACCGATCGATGAAGCCAAAAACATGGGCGCTACGGCTCTTTTTGGGGAGAAGTATGGCGACTTTGTACGTGTGATCACCTTTGGCAGCGATTATTCGGTAGAGCTTTGCGGTGGCACGCACGTGCACAACACCGGCAACATAGGCTATTTCAAGATTATTTCTGAAAGCTCCGTGGCAGCTGGTGTTCGACGGGTAGAGGCGGTGACAGCCACTGCCGCAGAAGATTATATGCAGCAGCAACTGAACGAGCTGAACGCAGTGCGCGAGGTGCTGAACACGCAAAGCAATGTATCGGGTGCTGTGCAGAAAATGCAGGAGGACCTGAAAGCGATTCAGAAGCAGGTGGAGCAGTTCGAGCTGAAGCAGCTAACCGGCATGAAAGACGCGCTGGCGCAGCAAGCTGTTAAGTTAGACGGCGTAAACCTGATTGCCCAGCGTGTGGAGCTAAGTTCGGCTGATTACATGAAGAAGCTGGCCTTTGACTTGCGCCAGGTGGTGGACAACCTGGTGCTCATACTTGCTGCCGAAATTGACGGGAAGCCACAGATTGCTGTAATGCTATCGGACAACCTGGTGCAGAACAAGAACCTGAACGCAAGCACCATGGTACGCGAGCTGGCTAAAGAGATAAAAGGCGGCGGTGGCGGTCAGCCCTTTTATGCAACTGCCGGGGGGAAAGATGCTGCTGGACTGGATGCTGTAACGGCCAAAGCGCAGGACATGGTCGCCTCGATGATTAGTAAATAGTTTTAAATGATTAATGGTTAATTAATAATGAATGATGTTGAATGGGTTATTTGATCATCCAGCATCATTCATTAATCATTATAAAGAAATGGATAAAGCAATAAGAGATAAGTATCAGGCTATAATTGGTTTAGAGGTGCACGCACAGCTGCTCACGGACAGCAAAGCGTATTCTTCTGACTCAACGGAGTATGGCATGTTGCCCAACACAAACCTGAGCGAAATTACCCTGGCGCACCCGGGTACACTGCCGCGCGTTAACAAGCGTGTGGTAGAGATGGCGGTTAAAATGGGACTTGCCACCAACTGCGACATCACCAGGTATAACGTGTATGCCCGCAAGAATTATTTTTATCCCGATCTTCCGAAAGGCTACCAGATCACACAGGATAAGACTCCGATCTGCACCAACGGTCATTTGGTAACAAAGGATGCTGCCGGAAATGATAAGCGCATTGGCATTACCCGCATCCACATGGAGGAAGACGCCGGTAAATCAATGCACTTGGCAGGCGAAACTGAGACACTCGTTGACTTTAACCGTGCTGGTGTTCCCTTGATTGAGATCGTTTCTGACCCGGATATAAGGGATTCAGAAGAAGCTTATAACTATCTGGTGGAGATTAAGCGATTGGTGCGCTACCTCGATATCTGCGATGGTAACATGGAGGAAGGCTCGCTGCGCTGTGATGCTAACGTGTCGGTGATGCTGAAAGGCTCTTCGCTTTGGGGAACTAAGGTGGAGGTGAAGAACATGAACTCGTTCCGCAACGTGCAGCGTGCGATCGAGCACGAGATCGAGCGCCAGATCATGGTGCTGGAGAATGGCGGAAAGGTAGACGGTGAAACGCGTAACTTCGATGCCAATACCGGTTCCACCACAGCCATGCGCTCCAAGGAAACGCTGAACGATTACCGCTACTTCCCTGAGCCTGACCTGCCTGCCCTGATTATTGAGCAGGAGTGGCTGGAAGGTGTAAAAGCTGCCATGCCTAGCTTGCCTCAGGAGCTGTACAACCGTTTTGTTACCGAACTCGGCTTGCCAGAGTATGATGCCGCCGTACTGACAGACGCAAAAGAAATTGCTTTATACTTTGAGGAGCTGACAAAGCACACAAAAAATTACAAAGCAGCCTCTAACTGGGTGATGGGTCAGGTTAAATCCTACATGAACGAGCTGCAGCTGCACATCAAGGACTTCCCGCTGAAGCCGGAACAAATTGCGCAACTTATCGCTTTAGTAGATGAGAACAAGGTGAGCCATTCTGTTGCTTCCAAACAGGTATTTCCATACTTGCTGGAGCATCCGGACATGACAGCTCAGCTTGTGGCCGAAGAGCAGAACCTGTTACAGGAGTCCAATTCTGATGAACTGGCACAGGTGGTGCAAGAGGTGCTGGCGGCCAATCCTGCCAAGGTAGCAGAATACAAAGCAGGCAAGCAGGCGCTTATTGGCATGTTTATGGGAGAGATTATGAAGAAGACCCAGGGCAAAGCAGATCCTAAGGTCACTAATCAATTACTGCGCGAGCAGTTAAACGCCTAAACACAACAAGATGAAGTTACACAACATACTGGCAATAGCCTCGGCTGCCGCTGTTTTGGGAAGCTGCCAGGGAAATAAAACAGCCACTAACGGTGAGGATGCCTTTATCATCCAGGGGAAACTGAATAACGCCACATCAGGCCAGATTTATTTACTTGAGTTGGGTGAGCAGAACTTTGTACCGCGCGATACGGCCGAAGTGAGTTCAGATGGTACTTTCACCTTTGAGGGCACTATCAAAGAACCAACTTTTTACCGCCTTACCCTGGACCAGCAGAACGGTCTGATGCTTGTGTTGGATGAAGGAAAGATCAATGTGGAGGCGGATGCTAAAGACATCAACGGCACGGCCAAAGTAGAAGGTTCAGAAGAGACACAGTTGTTCCTGGAGTTGAATAAATTGGTGAACGAGAACCGCCTGAAGCAAACCGAACTGGAGCAGCGTTACATGGTGGCGCAACAGCAAGGAAACGAGGCAGAAATGGAAAATGTACGTGTAGAGTTTACGCAACTGCAGAAGCAGGTGAAAAACTTTATTGCGCAGCATCCTAAGTCAGTTGTATCTGCTTTCGGTACAGCCAGCCTTATCGACCCCGTGAATGATTTTCCTTTTGCTGATAGTATGGCCACGCTTTTCAACGCTAACATTCCGAACTCCAAGTATACCGCCATGCTGAATGAGCGTTTGAAGCCTTACCGTAGCACCGCTATCGGACAGGTAGCGCCTGATTTTTCGCTACCGACACCTGATGGTGGCACAAAGTCCCTGTCATCTCTAAGAGGCAAGTATGTACTGGTTGATTTCTGGGCAAGCTGGTGCGGACCGTGCCGCAAAGAAAACCCGAATGTGGTGAAGATGTACAACAAGTACAAAGACATGGGCAAAGGCTTCGAAATCTTTGGTGTGTCGCTGGACCAGTCGGAGGACAAGTGGTTAGCCGCGATAGAGAAAGACCAGCTTAAGTGGCCGCATGTATCGGATTTGAAAGGGTGGGAGAGCAGCGCCGCACAACTTTATAATGTTACCGCTATTCCCCAGACAATTTTGCTGGATCCGGAAGGCAGGATCATTGCCAAAGGCTTAAGAGGTGAAGACCTGGAGAATAAACTAGCTTCCCTACTGGAGTAGTAAGATATAGCAGCAAGTATAAAAAGCGACGGCCGGACTATTAAAGACCGGCCGTCGCTTTTTAAATTCGTTATGTTAAAACTTTCTAATGTCGCAGCTAATACGTTTACTTGCGGCAAATCCAATCTATAAATTAGAGAAAGACTTTTTGCAGGGCACCCCAAAGCAGTTTCTTGTGCTCCACATCGTTCTCCAGCATCTTTAACGATTGGGAGAAAACAATCGGCACCGTTCCTATTGTGGCTGGGCTATAAAGCTTAAACTTCTCGTGCGGCTGCTCAGTATCGAGGCGGCTGGCGAAGGAGATGATATAGTTTAACTCCAATTCCTGCTGTAAGTCCTCGAAACGTGCTGTCTCTCCAGACAAATTGTTCACGTAGGCTACATCGGCAGGCTTCAGGCCAATGGCACCGAGAATCTTCTGCAGAAAACCAAGTTGGGGCAACCCCATAAACTCTGTGTCAGGAAGGGTTACGAGCACCACGACACCTCTGCTGTTTTCGCCCAGTATTTTGTACTTCTGCTGAATTGGCGCGGTTTGCGCTGTTACAGGGATTTTAGGAATAGCAGGCGCAGCTTTTGGAGCAGGCGCTTCAGGTGGAGTTGCTGGTTGCACGGGTGCGGCGTCTAAGGTCTCCATAGCAGCCGCTTCCGGTGAGACACTAACAGGAGCTGGAGCTGGTAAAGCTTCCTCACCTGGCACCGCATAGATGGTTTCAGGTAAAAAGTTCTTCAGAAACTCATTGCTTAGGTCTGCCTGCAATCCTGCCATTTTATACTTTACGCCGAAGCGTCTTCTTTCAGATCAAAAATTGACTTCAACTCATTGGCTTCGCTCGGCTTCATGCGGCCACCCAACACCAGGCGCAGCTGGCGGCGGCGTAGTGCTCCCTCGTACATGCGAATTTCCTCTTCGGTCTCCGGCACGGCATCCGGCACATCAATCGGGTTACCGGACTGATCCACAGCTACAAAGGTAAAGAATGCCTGGTTTGACATTACCTTTCTGCCGCTCGGAATATCCTCAGCATAAACGATAATGTTCACTTCCATGGAAGAGTTAAAGGCGCGGGTAACCTTCGCCTCCAGCGTTACCACATTTCCTAACTTTATACTTTCGGAGAACGATACGTTGTCTACGGAGGCCGTTACAACAATACGGTTGGAATGCTTCTGCGCGGCAATGGCAGAGACAATGTCCATCCAGTGCATCATGCGCCCACCCATTAAATTGTGCAGGGTATTGGTGTCGTTGGGCAACACCAGCTCGGTCATGATAACATATGATTCAGATACTTTTTTTTGTTTGCGCATGCTTGTGCCGTAGTTTGATGGGGCAAAGATAGGCTTCAGCAGCCAAAGGATAAAATCAGCGGGGAAAGTTAATGCAAGTATAACGTACCCGCCGCTCCCTTATTCCTGGCCATCCCAGCCAGAGCGGCCCAGCAAGGGCACAAACTTGAAATCAGCAAACTCTTCACGAGTAAACTCTCCCTCTGCCACACGCGTAATGCGCATCATTTTCTGCGTGTTTTCATTCCCAACAGGAATAACCAGAATGCCGCCAATGGTTAACTGACGAAGCAACTCTTTTGGCACAACGGGCGCACCAGCCGTAACAATTATTTTGTCGTAAGGCGCATGGGCAGGCAAGCCCAAAGAGCCATCGCCATGAAATGTGTGGGGCTTCAACCCGTGTTTGCGGAAAAAGATGTTAGCCTTTTCGTACAGCGGCCGGTTATACTCGATGGTGTATACGTGCGGGGTGATCTGCAACAGGACGCTGCACTGGTAACCTGAGCCAGTACCAATTTCCAATACCTTGTCCGTCGGCTTCAATTGCAGCAGCTCAGTTTGGAAGGCAACAGTATAAGGCTGAGAAATAGTCTGGCCCTCGCCAATAGGAAATGCCTTATCCTGATAGGCTTGTTCCAAAAAGGCTTTGTCGAAAAAATAATGGCGCGGTACAGTTTCGATGGCGTCGAGCACACGCGGATCACGGATACCCTTTTCCCGGAGTATCTTCACCAACGAGCGGCGCATGCCTTTGTGTCTGTACGAGTCTGTTTGCATGGGTATAGAGGTTGATGTGTAATATATAACGCTACTAAAATCAGCAGCTTCGCGAAAATAGGCATATCTGCTCACTTTGCTGCCCTTTTTGACCGCACATGCCTTAATTTAATGACCTGAAACTAAAGTCAGGCAAAGCTGTTAACTTTGGATGCAGCCAATTCTATATTATACGTAAAACCAATCGCATAAAAGAAGATATCCCATGTTTACAGGAATTATTGAAGGACTTGGCCGCGTAACGGCTATCCGGGAGGAAAATACAAACAAGCATTTCACACTTTCTTCCCCCTTCACCAACGAGCTGAAGATAGACCAGAGTGTGGCCCATAACGGGGTCTGCCTGACGGTGGTAAGTATAAAGGGAGACGAGTACACTGTGACGGCCATTGATGAAACGCTAAAAAAAACAAACCTAAACCACCTCAAATCAGGCGATGTGGTGAACCTGGAGCGCTGCATGCTTTCGAACGGACGGTTTGATGGGCATGTGGTGCAGGGCCATGTGGACCAGACGGCAATTTGTGAAGAGGTAAAAGACGAAAACGGCAGTTGGATCTTTACTTTCCGCTACGAAACCAGCCAGGGTAATGTAACCGTGGAGAAAGGCTCCATCTGCGTAAACGGAATCAGCTTAACTGTTTTCAACTCGCAGGAAGACCGCTTCTCTGTGGCCATCATTCCCTATACCTATGAGCACACCAACCTGCATCAGGTAAAAGCGGGCGACACGGTGAACCTGGAGTTTGATATCATAGGGAAATATGTGGCAAGGCTATTAGGTAAGCAGTAAGCATTTGTAAGCAGGTGGTAGGGCAATTAGTAGCAGCGTTCAGCAGCAAATAAAACTGCTTTGTGTGACTCCCGTTACAGGGGTAGAAACTTAAAACAGCACGCATATGCCTACAGAACAATATCACGAACCCGCACACGAATTATCAGACCAGACCCGCACGTTTGTGCGCATGATCACTTCCGTGATTGAAGAGGCCGAAGCCATCAGCTGGTACGAACAACGCATTTCCATCGAGAAAGACGAGGAGGCGAAAGCCATTATGAAAAATGCCCAGAACGAGGAGTTCAAGCACTTTGGCATGGACCTGGAATTTTTGCTGCGCAAGAAGCCAGCCTGGCGTGAAATGATGAAGATTATACTTTTTACTGAAGGCGATATTGTGGCAAAGGGAGAGCAGGCGGAAGACTAATTCTGACCTTGTTATTTAAAACTTTCTGTCCTGGCTGGCCATGGCGTCGTCGATGCTGAGCCGGCCAGCTCCTCCCACCGTCAAGGCCCAGGCCATGCCAATTACCAGCAGGTGGTATTCGTAACCCTCGCCGGCCTGGCTGCCGCTCCAGTTCATAAAAAAGCCATAGGGGAGGTGCACGTTCAGGATTATACCAATAAACAGCAACACAAAGCACAGGCCCCACAACCGCGTCCAGAAGCCAAGTATGAGGCAGATGGAGCCAATCACTTCAATAATAATGACGAGCCAGCCAAGCCAGCCCGGCATTCCGGACATCTGCTCAAACGCCTGCATAAAGCCCGCGGGCCCGTGGCCCCCAAACCAGCCAAACAGTTTCTGTGCCCCATGCGGAAACATCACCAGCCCGAGGAAAACGCGAAGTATGGTTAAGCTCCAGGTATCCGGTGTTTGAAGTATTCTGTCTTTGAAGGCCATACGTTATAGATTGATCTGCAACATTGAACACTACGGATTTTTCAGCACGGGGATAACCGGCAGCGATTTAGGGCTGGCGCAGCCGGTTGAACTTAGGCAGGCTTAAGTTATATTTCACCGCCAAGAGACGCATCACAATAATCAAGAGCACAGAGGAAATAAAGTTGATGTTCCGACCCACTTCCAGGTACTCCAGCCCCAGGTAAAAAGCGGCGCCCAGCAGGCAGGCGCTGGCGTAGAACTCCTGCCGAAACAACACCGGCACCTCGTTTGTCAGGATATCCCGGATCACGCCCCCCATCACTGCCGAAAACATGCCCATGATGGCCGCAATTTCCGGACTTGCCCCAAGGCTAAGGGCCTTTTCCATCCCAACAATAGTGAAGAGCGCGATTCCCAAAGTATCAAAAAGCAGGAAAGTGCGCCGTAGCCGCAACAGCCATTTGTAAAAGATACCGCTGAAGATAATGGCAGCGATAATGATGTAAAGCAGCGTTACGTCCTGTACCCACACCAGCGGGTAGCTGCCCAACATGATATCACGGAGGCTTCCCCCGCCGATGGCAGTTACAAAACCGATAAAACCGGCGCCAAACCAATCCTGCTCCTGGTCGCGCTCGCTGGCGGCCAGTGCCCCGGACATGGCGAAGACCACGGTACCAATCAACTCAAGTATGTATTGTATTTCCAAGGCTGCTTTGCTAAAGCAGGCAAGTTACAAGGCTAAGGCTTCAGAATAAAATAAATAGGGAATAGATCGAGTGACAATGCCTCTCTATGCAACCAAAGCACTACTTACCGGGGTCTCTAATTTAAACAAGCTGAGAAATATGAAAAACATTACCCTTGTCGCTGCCCTAATTCTAGGATTTAGTTCTTGCAAGAAAGAAGCGTTAGAAACAGTTGAAACTACCATGCACGTGAACTACTACAGGCAGTCCTGCCAGGGAGTGGGGGAGATGAAGTGTCTGCTTGTACAGGAAGGAAATCAGGTAGGATCCAGCGACTGGACCCTCTTCTATGACAGGATAGAAGGCTTCCAATATGAAGAGGGGTTTACCTATGTTCTAAGAGTAAGAGTTGAAAAAGTGGAAAACCCACCTGCAGACGGATCAAGCCGAAAGTACATCCTGTTAAAGATTATATCTAAAGATGAGGTGTAGCTACACTTCTCCTTAACGACGCAAAAAGAAACTAACTACTCCTGCGGCAGCACTTCCTGCCACCGCTCGCTTTCAGCATAAGCTTTGATAACAAGATTGCGCTGCTGCAGCAACTGCGTCATGTACTTCTTCAGAAAAAGCTTGTCTGCAAGCTTACCCAGGATGCCAAGAGGGGAAGTATAATCAAAGATATCCTGCATGGTAGTCAGCTCATTATTATACTTAAATGAATGCGTGTGGTGAAAGCGCCGAAATGATCCCTGCACCATCTCATCCACAAAGTATGTCGGCCGTTCAAAAGCGGTAATTTTGCTTGTCAGGTGCTGCCAAATCCCAAAATGTTTAGCCCGCCACGTTACTTCCTGATTTAGGTTGATAAGTCCTTCCGTTATACCTGCCACCGCGGTTTCCTGTGTGGCAGCAGTTGATAGTTGATGCAGGTCTATACTCCGGCTCAGGTCAAAGCAGCGTGCAGCGGGAGCAGCAATAAGGGTTTCCAGGTAGATGACAGGCATAAGACAAGATAAGAAGCGTTTGCTATACTTCCTCACGTTTGCAAGTATAAACCCCACAACCTGCCTTACATCAAACCGAATTTTATCCCAAAGAAGAAGGTCCTGGGCCGCGCTGGACCATAAATGTAGTTGCTGTCACGGAAAGCACCTGTGTCAAAATCGCTCTGGTAGGCATTGAAAATGTTCTGCACGCCCGCGTTTAGCTGGAGGTCTTTTTCTAAACTTTTAAGGGTGAAGCGGTAGGAGAGCTTCAGGTTGTTTTCAAGGAAGGATGGGGAAGTATATAGTACGTCTTTTACCACGCCTGGCGCACCCGCAAAATGTGGCACCAGCATTGGCCCGGTATACACCCCAGAGAAAGTAGCGTTGAATCGGCTTTGCGGCAGTAACGTGAGCACATAATACCCATAGGCATCGGGCGAGCGCAGGTAGGTTCTGGTGCCGGCGATCTCTTCCGACCATGCCACTGGCGCGTCATACCGCGACTTCTGAAACGTAAATCCGGCCTCTAACTGAAAGCGCTGATCATAATTCAGCCTTCCCTCCAACGTAACTCCCTTTACCGTGGAAAGGCTTCCGTTTTTACGCAGCAACTGCTGGTTGCCGCTTTCGTCAGTGCCTATTTCCTCCAGCACAAATGCACCCTGAAGCCGTGTGTAGAAGCCATCCACTGTGAAGCCATATATCATTTGCTCAGTCGCTTTATTAAAATCCACCGAAAGGTTAAGGCTGTTGGATGTTTCTTCCCGTAAGTCCGGGTCCAGCTGAATCAGGGAGATGCCGCCGCCTGCAAAGGCAATGTGCATGTCAGTCTCAAAGGCTTGTGGTGCCTTGAAACCACGGGCATAGGAGGTCCGGATTTGAGTGGTGGTGCCCAGCTTGTAAAGCAGGTTCAGGCGGGGCGTCAGTATCAGCCTGTCTACGTTGGAATGTCTGTTTATCCGGACCCCTGAAAGCACGGTCAAGGCCGCATTCACGTCCCAATCACTTTGCAGAAACAAGCCTGTTAGATTTGTTCTCTGGTCGATCAGGTAACCGTGTGCTTCGATTTCATCAAAGGTATACTCATACTGATGCTCAGCACCTGTCGTGAAGGTGTTGGTGCCCCCTAAAAAAGACGGAGCCTTAACGTTGAACTGGAAACCGCCCTGCAAGGTGTGGTTCCTGGTGCTGCCCCAGCCATCCGATTGCCCAATGCCCGTGTAATGGCTTCTTTTTGTATTTTGGCCCGAGCCATACAGGCTGTAGGAGGTATTATTTTTGCCGGAATGATCCCAATTAAAGCCGCCCACAAGTATGTTCTGTAGCCTGTATTCCGATTGGTCTGCTTTGTCTGCTGGGCCTTCCAGTTTGTTGCCGCCATGCCGCTCTTCGTTAATGCTCCATCCATTCACGTCTATTGCATCATTTGCGGTCGGTTTGAAAAAGGAGTTGAAGCCGAAAGAGTTGTTCACCAGTTCTGGTAACTCCGAAAATCCGTCCCCGTTAGCATCGAAGGCTCCTTTGTCGCGGTGCGAGGCAAAAAAGGAAACACCGGCATTGCGTGCCTCATTGACAGTGTTAATGTTGGCATTCAGAAAGTGATCCCATGCCTTACCGCCCACCACAGAAGAGTTGGAGGAGAAAGTATAGGTGCTTTCCTCCGGCTCTTTTGTGATGATATTAACCGTTCCGGCAATGGCACTGGAGCCATACAAAACAGAACCTCCGCCGCGCACTACCTCCACACGCGCCACCATGTTTGCCGGTATCTGCTCTAACCCATAAAGGCTCATTAGGGCATTAAACACAGGTCGGCTATTGATAAGCACCTGAGAGTAGGAGCCGCCAAGGCCATTCATACGCAATTGTGTGTAACTGCAGGTTTGGCAGTCGGTTTCCATCCGCAGGCCCGGCTGAAAGCAAAGTCCTTCAGAGAGCGTATTTGACTGCGTGAAACTAAATACCTTGCTGTCCAGCACGTTGACAGCAACAGGGCTTTCCAGCCTGCGCCGCTCTGTGCGCGTACCTGTTACAACCACCTCATTTAATGTCGCATTCGCCTCAGCCATGTGGATGGCAACGGTAGTGGCAGCATTTGCAAAAACCTGCACCTTTTGGTGATGTGGCTTATATCCGATAGCAGAAACCACTAACTCATAAGTGCCTGTTGGAACATTGCTTAAGCTAAAGTAGCCTTTCTCATTAGTTGGAGTTCCTAAGGAAGTATGCAGCAGTGCTACACTAGCATAGGGCACTGCTGCGTCGTTGGCAAATATTTTCCCTTCAATGGTTCCTACTGTTTGTCCAAATATGGACGGACTTAGGAACAGGGCAAACAGGAGTGTAATATTAAACTTCATTTTGAGAGTAGGTGATAAACAAAATTACACATGAATAATATATAATTTAGACTAATCTAAACTTAAGATTAGGCACATTTGTTTCACCTGCTAATTAAAAACTATAAATGTTGTTCCATAAGCATGGAGGGAGGAGTTAATAAAACAAAAGCGCCACCCGGATTAGGAGGTGACGCTCTTATTTAAATTAAAAATTTAGTGCCTATTTATACTTGTCGAGAAGAAGCTGTTTTACTTTTTGCATGCCTGTGCTTGCCTTTTCTTCGTACCGGTGTACATTCGCTCGCTGCCGCATACTGGGCAAATTGGGGTCTACCACAAAGATGGGTACATCCGGGTCCACCAGATCCACCAGCCCGGCTGCGGGGTATACTACCAGCGAGGTGCCCACTACCAGAAAGATATCAGCCTGCACTGTTTCTTCGGCCGCTTTCTCCATCATGGGCACGGGTTCGCCAAACCAGACGATATTCGGTCTTAGTTGTGATCCCTTCTCACATTTGTCACCTACATTCAATTCCCAGCCATCCATAAGGTAAACCAGGTTTGGGTCCAGCGTGCTGCGGCTCTCGAACAATTTCCCATGTAGGTGAATCACATTGCTGGAGCCGGCCCGCTCGTGCAGGTCGTCCACGTTTTGTGTGATAATGCGCACATCAAAACTTTCTTCCAACTCTGCCAAAGCCAGATGCGCCGCATTAGGTTTAACACTGTGGGCATTTTTGCGACGCTGGTTGTAAAAGTCCAGCACCAGCTCCGGGTCTTTGCGCCAGCCTTGCGGCGAGGCGACATCCATCACATCGTGCCCTTCCCATAGCCCGTCGGCATCCCGGAAAGTGGCAATTCCGCTTTCAGCGCTTATACCTGCACCTGTTAATACCACCAGTCTTTTTTTCATCGCGTTATGCTTGTTTTATACTTCACTTGTACCATAGTAGGTCTTTGAGGTTATAAGAGAGACAGCGCTTTTATGTTGCACGCATCATGAGCGGCATTGGAATCGTTAAGGTATACAGATCAGGAACAATAAAAAAGTAAATGCAGGCCATCATCTTTTGCGGCATCCAAGCCAGCGGTAAATCCACTTATTACAAAGAGCACTTCTTTAACAGCCACGTGCGTATCAGTATGGACCTGCTGCGCACGCGAAACCGGGAAAGCCTTTTTTTGGAGGCCTGCCTACGCAGCAACATGCGGTTTGTGGTAGACAACACCAATCCCACCGCTGAAGAAAGAGCAAAATACATTCATCTGGCGAAGGCCGCGAAGTATGAGGTTCTTGGCTTTTACTTTGAAGCAAACTCCACGGAAGCTGTTGCCCGTAACAGCCTGCGCAGCGGACGGTTTAAGGTGCCGGATAAAGCCATCTATGGCACGCACAAAAAGCTGCAGCCACCTACGCTGGCAGAGGGATATGACGCACTATACCTTGTCAGGCTGCTGCCTAACGGGCACTACCAAGTCCGGCAGCCAGGGCAGGAGGAGGATGGGAAACAAAACGAAATAGCTTAAACACCATCTAAAGCAATTCTGAAAATTTATACCCACAGCAGCTGTGCATGCTGTTTCGGGCCTTGCTATCTTCGCTAAATTTTTCGAGTATGATTCAACGAAGCGAGCGGCTCAACAATGTGTCTTACGACCTGTGCGGGCCATTATACGAGCGGGCTAAGGAGCTGGAGCTTCTGGGTCACCACATCACAAAACTGAACATCGGCAATCCGGCGCCCTTTGGGTTTGATGCCCCTGCGGAAGTGATCGAAACTATTGTGCAGCACCTGCGCCATGCCCAGGGGTACTCTGACCACAAAGGTATTTTAAGTGCCCGTGAAGCCATAAAAGACTACTATACTTCTAAAGGCATTGCAGATATTCATACCGATGACATTTTCCTGGGTAACGGCTTAAGCGAACTGATCATGCACGCGGTGCAGGCGCTGCTGAACGAGGGGGATGAGGTGCTGGTACCGTCGCCAGATTACCCCCTGTGGACAGCTGCCGTTCGTTTTTCGGGTGGCAAAGCGGTGCATTACCTATGCGATGAGGAAGCGGAGTGGTTTCCGGATGTGGCGGATATCAAAAGCAAGATCAGCAGCAGGACACGCGCCATTGTTATCATCAATCCCAACAACCCCACAGGCGCTGTTTATTCTAAAGAGCTGCTGCAGGAACTGGTGAATTTGGCAGAACAGCACAACCTTGTTATTTTCTCAGATGAGATATATGATAAGATTCTGTACGAGAACACACCTTATACTTCCACAGCCACGCTTTCGGACGAGGTGCTTTGTGTGACCTTTAGCGGCTTATCCAAAAATTACCTGGCAGCAGGTTTCAGGGCAGGATGGATGCTGCTGACTGGCGCCAAAAGCAAATCAGCAGCTTATATTAATGGACTGAACACCTTGGCCAGCCTGCGCGTGTGCAGCAATGTGCCCGCTCAGTATGCCATTGCCGTAGCTCTAAAAGGCCAGCAGCACATCCACGACCTCACCAAACCCACCGGACGACTGGGTGAGCAGCGGGCTATTTGCTACGAAAAGCTTACGGCTATACCGGGAATCACCTGCGTAAAGCCCAAAGGTGCTTTTTACATGTTCCCGAAACTTGACGTAAAGAAGTTTAACATCCAGGATGACCAGCAGTTTGCCCTGGATTTGCTTTCGGAGCAGCATGTGCTACTGGTGCAGGGCAGCGGCTTTAACTGGCAAAAGCCCGATCACTTCCGGGTAGTATACCTGCCCGAGAAAGCGCAGCTAAGTCAGACAATGGATAAGCTGGCTAACTTCCTCCAGACTTACCAGCAAGGTGTGTTGGAGTTAAAAAGTTAGAGGGTTAATGAGGTAGAAAGTATAAAATGTCATTAATGAAAGAGCCGCAGCGGAATTCCGTTGCGGCTCTTTTTATACTTGCCGAACCAATTCATAATTCAGCATTCATACTTCATCATTAACTAGATCGTGTATTTGCGGCCTTTGTTCTGCGCTTTCAGGTACTCCATCAGCGGCTGGAAGTAATCGACCATGGCACGGGCGCTAAGCTCTTCGCCGGTTTTTTCCTTCAGCATATGGCGCCAGTCGGCTGAGGCACCTGGGTACATGATGTCGCGCAGGAAGTTGCCCACTTCTTTTTTGCCATAGTAGTTTGTGGCGTGCGGGTCCTGCTTCAAAATGTTCTTGGCGATGTGGTCGTGCAACTGGAACAGGATAACATAGCTCAGCGCATAATCATAGTACTGGGCCGCATCGTCGTTAATGTGCGTTTTGGTTGCTGCATCCAGGTACTGCTCGCCACGCTCGGTTGGAGGCACAATACCCTGGTATTGCTTCGTCAGTTCCCACCAGCGCTTGTTCAGTTGGTCGGCCGGCAGGTTGTTGGCGTAGAAATCGTTTTCCCACTCACTCATCACACCAGCAGAGAACGGAATGAACGTCACATAACTCAGCGCCTCCTTCAACAGCGACTGCACCTCGTCTGTCTTCGCGTCTTTCTCAATCAGGTTCAGTTCGGCCAGGAAAGGCTTTTGCATGGCCGCCAGGCCCATCAAGCTACCAATGGCCTCATGATAGGCACGGTTGGCGCCACCTCGCAGCAGCACCGGCACATCCGGGTTGGTGTAGGTCATGTAGTAGTAGATGTGTCCCAGCTCGTGGTGCGTGGTCTCGTACCACTCCGAGTTCGGCTCCACACTCATCAGGCTGCGCACGTCCTGGTCCAGGTCCATGTGCCAGGCCGAGGCGTGGTTGTTCTTCTTGTAATTGGCACCGGCTGGCAGCGGGTACAGGCTCGACTTCGTGTAAAACGTCTTCGGCATTTCCGGGAAACCAAGGCTGGTATAAAAGCGCTCTCCCTGTTGCACCAGCCACTCGGCCCCTTTCGGTTTTAAGGCTGCATCCAGGTCAATGCCCTCCACATTCACCATCGAGCTCCAGTCCTGGCCCCAGCGGTTTGGCACCCAATGCGCCGGCAGGTAGTCCGGCACTTCCTTCACGCCGTACTGCTTGGCCAGTTCATAGCGTGCGTACGTATGCAACTCGCGGTAAAGCGGACGCAGCTCTTTGTTTATCTGCTGCATCAGGTCCATCATCTCAGCACGCGTCATGCCGTAATCAGAAGCCTGGTAGGTGAAGTAATCGTCGTAGCCGAGGCTTTGCACGGTTTTATTGCGCAGCTCTCTCAGGTTCAGAAGCCCTTCTTTCAAGCCCGGACCCACTTCCTTGCTGGCATTCCACGCCGCCAGACGCTTCTTCACGTCAGTTTCCGTCTTCAGTAAGTTGTCAATGTCATTGGTGCTCACCGACTTCTCGTACAGGCGGTAATCGAAACCGTAAAGCTTTTCGGTCTGCTCTGTTTCGGCTTTGATGCGCGCCTTCACCACGTCCGGGATAATCTGCGGGTTGTTTGCTCCGCTGTAAAGTATAGCCTCGAACTGCTTTACCTGCAGCGGCGTCAGCTGATCCTTTTTCTCCAGCATGGCCTTGGCCGTGTTAATGTTCACGGCACTGCCGGTAAATGCGGCAAACGCCTCGTTGGCCTTTCGGGTGGCCACGGCGTTGGTGGAGTCCCCTTCCACAATCTTTGTGTTTGATGCCCACTCAGCCTCAGCCGATTTGGTGTACAGATCCTGGTAGGTGCTGGAATATTGGTCGAGGAAAGTTTGCGCCTCCTGTTGTACCTCAGTCAGCACAGCAGTCGCCTCGGTACCGGCGTTCTCTGCTTTCTGACTGGAGCAGGAGGAGAGGAGTACAGCGGCCGTGAGACCGGTGAAGATTAGTTTTTTCATGTGATCAGGTTAGTTTACAGTATTACGAATATAGCATTATACGCTCGAGGAGCAAAAACCTTGCAAACTGATCCGCAGCCCAGGCCTACTCCCAATTTTTTCTCCACAGAAGTATAAAAACCACTTAAATTGATGTAAGAATGGTTACTCAAGCATACACACTGGCACTGCTGTCATCGCTCACCTGCTAAAAAGCCGTGACGAAAAAGAGCGGCCCTGGAGATCCCAAAGTCACTCTATGATTTTCAATAGAAGGAAGTATAAACCCGCTATACCTCTGATTTCTCTTCCGGCAGTTGTGCTTCCTGCAGCAGGCTGGTGTCTATTGTCTTGCTGGTTTTGGCACCCAGTTCGCGCAATATCTCTACCCGCCGGATGAGATTTCCCTTGCCGTCAGTGAGTTTGTTCATGGCGCTGTTGTAGGAATTCTGGCTGTTCTCCAGGTGCTTTCCAATTGTTTTCAGATCATCCACAAAGCCCACGAACTTATCGTACAGTTTGCCGCTCTCTTCGGCGATGCGAATTACATTGCGCTTCTGGTCTTCCTGCCGCCACACGCCGGCCACGGTACGCAGCGTTGCCAGAAGGGTAGAGGTGGTCACCAGCACGATGTTGCGATCGAAGGCGTCGGTGAAGAGATCGTGGTCATTTTGCAGGGCCAGGCTGAAGGCGGGCTCAAGCGGAATGTACATCATCACAAAATCAGGTGAGTTGATGCCGTTCAGGCGGTGGTAGTCTTTGCGGCCCAGGTCGGTGAAGTGCGTGCGGATGGAGTTGATGTGGCTGCGCAAGTATAGCTCCTGCTGGTGATCGTCCTCGCAGCTGCAATAGGCTTCATAGGCCACCAGCGACAGCTTAGAGTCGATAATCAGGTGCTTTCCCTCCGGCAGGCGGATGATCACGTCCGGCCGGTATACTTTGTTGTCCTCGTTCTGGCGCACTTCCTCACGCTCAAAATGCACTCCTTTGCGCAACCCGGATTTTTCGAGCAGGCTCTCCAGCAGGTATTCGCCCCAGTTGCCCTGTGTTTTGTTTTCCCCTTTCAGGGCTTTGGTAAGGTTGATGGCATCCTGGCTCATTTGCTGATTCAGGGAAGCCAGCTGCGTGATCTGCTCCTTAAGGGAAATACTATCCTTCAGGTTCTTCTCGTAAGTCTGGTCTACCTTGGCTTCAAATTCTTTAATGCGCTCCTTCAGAGGGTTCAGGATACGCTCCAGGTTTTCAGAGGATGATTTGTTGAAGTGCTCGGCGTTGTTCATGAGCACCTGGTTGGAAATGCTCTGGAACTGCTGCAGGAACTTCTCGCGCAGCCGCTCCAACTCACGCCCCTGCTCCTGCAGGCGGGCTTTCAGGTGCTCGTAGTCCGTCTCGGTTTTGGTGAGGGCATTGGTGAGCTCCATGGTTTCCGTCTGCGCTTCCCGCAGCAACGCTTTTAACTGTTCCACATCGGCTGTCTGCTGCCTTGCCTGCGCCTCCAGCACACCCTGTGTCACAGCGGCCTGGTTCGCCACCTGCTGCAGGCTGTTCAACTTCCCCTTCAGCCCCAGAAAGGCCACCACCAAGCCTCCCAAAAAAGCTGCTATGCCTATGAGTATCTCCATAAGGTAAAGGTAGCAGATTATTAGTTTTTTGTTGCGAAATTGCTAAAGAAATTAGTTAATGAGACTGGAGTACGTGTTGAAGGAAAATGAAGTATAAGATCCACAGTACACTATACATCGCGCCTCCCAAGAGTTTTCCGCATAAAGTTCAGAATAGATTTCTCCCTTGGGTCGAAATGACATTAGCTGTTGGAAGGTGGTGGGAATAGATTATCTATCGCACCAGACTTACTTTATACTTCTTGCCTTTGATTTTAGCACCGTTCAGTTTTGCCACTGCCTTAGATGCGGCTGCTTCCGGTACGGCCACAAAGCTATGGAAATCCTGAATTTCGATCTTCCCAATTTCTGTGGCATTCATGCCTGCCTCCGCAATCAGCGCACCCACAATATCGCGTGGGCTGAGCTTGTCTTTGCGGCCCCCGCTGATGTGCAGCGTTGTGAAAACAGGTGCCTCGGTAGCCGCTGATTTTTTAGCAGCTTTTAAATTAGAAGGTTCCAGCCAGTTGTCTACCTGCACTTCAGGCCACTGCTCCAGCTTTTGCGCCTCGCGTTGATTTACCAGGCTGTACACGGTACCAGAGCGGCCGGCGCGTCCTGTACGACCACTACGGTGCAGGTAAGCAGCCTCATCGTAAGGCAGCTCCAGGTGTATGATTGTTTCCAATTTATCGATATCTAGTCCGCGGGCAGCAAGGTCGGTGGCGACAAGTATGGCGGCAGTTCCGTTGCGAAAAAGCGTCATGGTTTTATCGCGTTCGCGTTGCTCCAGTTTGCCATGCAGTGCCTTGGCCGCAAAGCCATACTCCTGCAGGTGGTGGGCCACTTCTTCGGTGGTGAGGCGGGCATTCACAAAAACTACTGTACCAGCGTGTGGTATGCTTTCCAGCACGCGCACCAGTGCATCGCGTTTCTGCTCATCCGGTACTTGCACTCCAATATACCTGATACGATCAGGAACAGAGGTGGCCGTGGCCTGCACAAATTCAGGAGCGCGCAGTGATTCGGTTATCAACTCCTTTACATCACCCGACATGGTGGCCGAGAATAAAATGGTCTGCCGCTCACGGGGTAAGGCACGCATCAGGGTATCCAACTCCTCCTCAAATCCCATCTCCAGCAATTTGTCGGCCTCATCCAGCACCACCTGCTTTGCATGCCTTAGGTCTAATGTTCTGCGGCCAAGGTGGTCAGTCAGTCTGCCGGGTGTACCCACCAGTATCTGGGGTGGATGCACCAGCGAGTCTTCTTCAATGCGGTAGGAGTGGCCACCGTAAAAAGCGCTGATCTTTAGATTTGGGATGTGCCTGGCATACTGCTTCAGCTCCTGGCGCACCTGCACCGCCAGCTCGCGCGTTGGCACAATTACCAACGCCTGCACCTGCTGCAGTTCCGGATTTACGCGCGCCAACAGCGGCAAACCGAAGGCTGCCGTCTTTCCGCTGCCGGTCTCGGCCTGCCCGGCCACATCGCTGCCCTTTAACAGAAGCGGAATAGCCTGTTCCTGTATGGGCGTGGGAGAAGTATAGCCAAGGTCTTGCAGGCCTTGTAGTAAAACATCAGAAAGTTGCAGGTCGCGGAAAGTAGTCATGAGTAGTGAATTAATTTGCAAAGGTACAGCTTTCCCGGCAGCTTACGGCCACTAGTTGTGCTATTCATACTATACTGTGGAGCCCCCAAAGAGGATACCTAAAACAAAAACAGGGTAAAATGCAGTACTAGGAGGTATGGGAGTAAAATACAGGAAGATAAAGCGCCTAACTTTTATACTTTTATTTGCTATCCTGCTCGTTTATGTGCTGGTAGAAGCCAGGGAGTTCCTGTACCCGATCTTTATCGCTATACTTTTTTCATACCTGCTTTATCCCATCGTCAGCAAGCTCGAGGAGTGGGGTGTGCCGCGTATTCTGGCCAATCTGCTAACGATTATAGCCGGTATGGCTACCGTAGTAGGCGTATTAGTCTTGCTTTACCAGCAGTTGTCTAATTTTCTCGGTGATCTTCCTGCGCTACAGGAGCAGGCATTCAAAAATATCGATCGCCTGCAGTTTTTCCTGGAACGGAGGTTTGGTGAATTTGAAAACACAAACAAGCTATGGCTCAGGCAGCAGGTGGCGGGTGCTTTTCAGCTTAGCGGCACCCTTATCAAAAATGTGCTGAAAGCCACAACCGACACCCTTGTGAAGTTCGGCCTGATGCCCGTGTATGTTTTCCTGATGCTATACTACCGCAATAAGTTTGAGAATTTCCTGTACCGGCAAATCCCTTCTTTTCAGCACTCCAAAGCACAGAATATTCTGGAGGAGATTTCCCAGGTTACTAAGCGCTACATGACGGGTGTGGTGATAGTTATACTTATACTATGCGTGATCAACTCCACAGGTTTGCTCCTGATCGGTCTGGAGTACGCGATACTGCTGGGCATCTTATCGGCCTTCATGAATTTTATACCCTATTTCGGCACGCTGATAGGAGGGGCCATTCCACTGCTGTACGTGCTCATGGTGCAAGGATCGCCGCAGAAAGCACTGGCTGTGGTGTTGTTTTTCCTGCTGGTGCAGTTCACTGAAAACAACATTCTGACGCCCAACATCACCGGGAGCAAAGTGAACATCAACCCCATGTTCACTATACTTAGTATTGTGGTGGGAGGCATGATCTGGGGATTGCCGGGTATGTTTGTGGCCGTTCCTTTTCTGGGTATGTTCAAGATATACTGCGACTACACCGACGGCCTAACCGCATGGTCATACCTGTTGGGAACAGAAGGAACAGAAGAACATGCTTTCACCATTAATAAGCTTAAAATCCTATTCAGCAGGAGGAAGCAAGGGTAATTTATGTTAGCACCTTGTAATACTTTTACTTCCAACTTCAACAAAGATTTTTAAGTATAACTGACAAGTATAATCGCTCCAAGTATGGCTTCAATTTTCTATAAAACAGCAGGGCCGGAAGAATATCTCCCGGCCCTGCTGCTGTTACTGGTTTCTGATAGAGTATAAATTAGTTGCGGCGTCCGCCCCAGTTCCCTCGCTGCGGCTCTTCCATGGAAGGTGCTTCGCCACCCACAAACTTGCGGATGTTGTAGGAGAAGGTCAGCATGAAAAAGCGCTGCAACACGCTCGACTGCACATCTTCCACATAATCTGAGAACACGTTACGCTGCACGCTCACGTTCTGGTTCAGCAGGTCGTTTACACTTAGGCTGATTTCTCCCTGCTGGTTCTTAAATATCTTTTTGCCCAGGCTCATGTTCCAGAGCGCATAGCTTTCGTCCACACCGCTGGACAAGCCAGGGTTGTACTGGTGGTTCAGCTCGGTACGGTACACAATACCTTTCCAGATAATCCAGTTCAGGCGCAGGTTTGTGTTCTGGCTGAAGTAATTGTTGTTCTGGTTGGTGCGCAGCGTATTTTCAATAATGTTGTAGCTGGAGTTGGTTGACATGTTAAAATCTACCTTTTCGCTGATGTTGCTGCTCAGGTTCAGCCCCGCTCTGAAGTTGGTGTTGTTGGCGTAGTTCACCTGCTCATCAATCATGCCCGGTATCCTGGTATAGCCGATGGAGCCGTTTACGTTAAAGTTAGAGCTTAGGAAGTGAAGCGGCTGGCCATAATTAAAGAACGAGCGCACGTTCCAGTAGCCATCCATGTTCACCGGGCGGCTAAGGCGTGCGCCGGGCTGCAGCTCGTATCCGTCGGTGAAGCTAGACGGCGCGCTGTTGGTGTATACGCTGTTGGCTATATAATTCTGAGTTACGGTACCGAACACGCCCACAAAGAACACATGGTTGTTTTCCGGGTTAAAGTTTCTGAAGCGCAGGTTGATCCGGTTCTGGTAGTCCTGATCCAATTGCGGGTTTCCAATCCGCGGCTGCAGCGGGTTAGAGATATCCAGCACGTCCTGCAAGTCCTCTACCGAAGGCACGTTTGTGTTAGTGCGATAGTTGATGTTCAGGTTGCTGGTTTTAGAGATTTTATACTCATATTCCGCAGACGGCAACACATTCTGGAAATTTCGCTTGAAGGAGTAAACCCGCGGGTACTCACTGTCACTCTCCAGGGTGGCATACTGGTAGCGGGCATTCAACTGCAGCCTTGTCTTATCGTCGCGGTACTGGTAGCTTGGTCCAACGCTTTGGCTTAGGTAGTTGCTCTCGAACTTATTGCTCAAAAAGGCAATCGGCTCACCACTGTAATCGCCGTCTTCGCTCAATCGGTTGTACGCTCTTCTGTCGGAGTCATTTAATTGGTTGCCTATGTTATACTCCAACTGTAGGCGCGACTTTTCGCCGAGGCGCTGGGAGTAGTCCAGATTGCCAGACCAGGCAAGGTTATTTCTGTTCAGGTTAATGTACTGGTCCCGCACCACATTCTCGCTCGGATCCAGTAAATTGTCTGTGTTCTCAGCCTGGTACGTGTCCCCGTCGGTGCTACCATAGCTCGTGTTCACATCAGCCGTCAAAATACGCCCGGAGTCCCCAAAGCGGTGGGAGAAAAGAATATTGTTGCTGAAGTTGATGTTATCGCGCTGAGCCAAGTTGGTATTGATGGAATTGGTGAGCGGCTGTGCATCAGCAAAGGTGTTCGCCACACGGTTAGTTATGTCCTCGTTCTGCTCTATGCTGATACGCGGCGTCACGAGCAGCCTGTTGTTTTCGTTTATGTTGTACTGTAGCCTGAAGTTCAGGCGGTGGCTTAGCTCAGCACTGTTGTTTACGCTGTTCTCCACGTAGGTAGTGTCGCTGTTCACATAGTCGCGGAACCTGTACTGGTTGTTCACCACCTCGCGGTCGGTGAAGTTATAGTTGCCGCTTACCTCTATTTTCTTGCCCCAGGTATCGTTGTAGTTTACCGCAAAGCTGTTGGTGCTGATGATGCCGTTGGGAGAGCCGCCGCCCCAGCCTCTGCGGCCGCGCATGCCACCACCGGGTGTCTCGCCAATCGAAAAGTCAAACAGGTTGATGTTATTCGTAAGGCCTGTTAGCGTAATCCGTTGGTTGTTGTTAAAGTAGTTCACACTGGCACCCACCAGGTAACGCTCATCTGTGCCATAGCCAGCAGAAACTTTTCCAGTGTAACCCTCCCGGGCTATTTTCTTCGTGGTGAAGTTGATAGTTTTCAAACGATTTCCATCATCAAAGCCACTGAAGGCAGCTCTGTCGCTTTGGGCATCAAAGATCTGCACGTTCTCCACCATATCGGCCGAGATGTTGCGCATAGCAGTATTCACGTCATTGCCCGTAAAGCGCTTGCCGTCGATCATCACCTGCTGCACGTCTTCGCCCTGGGCTTGAATTTTACCGTCCTGCACCACCACGCCCGGCATCTTTGTTACCAGTTCCTCGGCGCTTGCATCCGGCGCTGTTTTAAAGGCCTTGGCGTTGAATTGTGAAGTATCGCCTTTTTGCTCACCCAGTTGCGCACGCCCCACTACCTGCACTTCTTTCAGTGCGGTGTTTTCTTCATTCAGCGCCACCACACCTAAGTCAACCGACTGGTTCTGCACCTGCAAAGGCCTGGAAATTTTGGTGAACCCGATGTAGTTCACCTCCAGCATATATTGCCCGGGAGTTACACGCTCAAAACGGAAGCGCCCTTCGGCATCTGTCACCACGGCCAGTGGGTTAGAGCCCGTTTGCAGCAGCACCACGCTTGCCGCCGGCAATGCTAATTTATCCTGGGCACTTTGCACAACGCCCGTAACGGAAACATTTTGTGCGAAGGCATTCACCATGGTCAGCAACAGGACCAGAGCAAGTAGTAATTTTTTCATTGATGTTTGGTAGAAGTAGAATTCAGGGTTTAGACTAGCAGGTGCGTGTTTAGTTTAACCTCCCTGATAAATTATTTTTATTCACGCCAATTTACCTTTGTGGTAAGTAATTTTGTTGTCTAACAACTTAATATCCAGCGATGTATAAATAAAGCTTTAGACATTGCCTTGCATCACTATAGCCTTGAGGCAAAGGCAATGCAAAGAAGTAGGGGGCTGCGGAAACAATATGGCGCCGGGATAGGTTACAAACACAAGGAATGTGTATTAAGTAGCAATAGGACCTAGTTGCTTATCTGGGTCTTTGCATACTTCAGCGGCTTCCTTTCCGTTTCTCTTTATAAATTTCCATACCTCATTTCCGTTGTTCGTATTTACCGCCATATCTGATTTTGTAAAGCGCCGGCTGGTGCAGCCTGTGCTGAATTTGTTATGGCAGGGAATGACGCCCCGCAGCTTGGCTGCAACGGTGGCCGCAGGTACGGTTGTGGGGGTGATTCCGGCAATAGGTGTCACAACCTTGCTTGGCACGCTGGTGGCGGCGCGTTTCCGCCTAAACATCGCGGCTACGGTGCTGGTCAGTTACCTGGTGCAGCCACTTCAGTTGCTGCTGGCTATTCCGTTTATCCGTTTGGGTATTTCCCTGTTCAGCTTAGGGGAGTTGCGCCTGTCGCTAGCCGAAATGCAGACTATGTTCAATGCCGACTGGGTGGAGGCGCTAAATAAACTTTGGCAGGCTAACCTGGCCGGTGTTGCCGCCTGGGCCTTGTTGGCCACTCCGGTTGGCGTCCTCCTGTACTTGGTGCTGATTCCCCTGTTCAAGTGGCTGCTCCCCAAACCTAAGTTAGCACCCGTTCCAGATGTTCCTTCAGAGCAGATTACGCAAATTATATAGATATCAAAAGAGCCAGCCCTTTATTAAGGCTGGCTCTTTTGATATAGTTTTGAGCAAAAAAATCAGGTAGTCTCCAGTATCTGGAAGAGTTCATCCAGCTTTGGCGTAAGTATGATCTCGGTACGGCGGTTTTTCTGACGTGCCTCCTTGCTTTTCGCATCATCCAGCGGCACATACTTAGAGCGGCCAGATGGCGTAACGCGGGTAGGGTCTACACCTGCATTTGCAAGTATACGCGTGATCTCAGTGGCGCGTAAAACGCTTAGGTCCCAGTTATCCTGCATGCCCACGGTGCCTTTGGCAATCGGAACATCATCGGTATGGCCTTCTACCACCACGTTCACATCTTGCTGCTCCTTCAGTACGGCAGCCAGTTTGCGCAGTGCTTCAACACCCTTCGGGTCTACTTTGGTTGAGCCTGAGTTGAAGAGCAGCTGCTCGGCTAGCGATACGTACACTTTGCCATTTCGCACATTCACCGTCAGGTCTTTGTCGTTAAAGCCAAGGAGTGCGTTGCTTACCCTGTTGCGCAGGTTGGCCACGGCTTTTTCTTTCTCGTCCAGAATGCGCTGCAGCTCAGCCAGGCGCGCCTCCCGTGCTTTCAGGTCGGCATTCAGGCGCTCGATCTGAGATTTGCTCATGTTCAGGTTTTCGCCCAGGGTTTTGCCTTCCTTCAGCGCCTGAGCCAGGCTCTCCTCGTACTCGCGCTTTTGCTGCTCCAGTTTTGCACGCTCGCTCTCCAGGCTGGCTTTGGCCTCTTCCAAAGAAGCTTTCTGCTGCTCCAGTGTCGACTTGTCCTGTTCCAGACCAGCTTTGTCCATTTCAAGCGCATTTTTGCGCGCCATCAGATCTTCGTATTTTTTCTTGGATACCACGCAGGAAGAAAGCGTCACAGAACCCGCCAGCAGCAGCATGGAGGCCCTTAGTAGTTGTTTTTTCATATCAATGAGCTAAAAGTGTTCGATGGGTATAAAGCAAATATAGCGAAAACCTTAGAGCAAGCCAGTGCTTTTTTTCCTGTTTTACATCCATCTACAAAGCCAGCAAAACCTCTTTAAAACTTCTAATTTTAGATTAGATTTTGCCTTGGTCTCTTTCAGCTCATGCTGATTCTTGCTGCAAGAGAGGAGTTGTGCTAGGGTATGTAGTTTCTAACCCTACTATCTCTGTTTCTCTGATTGTGCAGTTGCTGCTTCCCAGCCGATCATGGCCATTTTGCGTTCACTGCCCCAGCGGTACTCGCCAATGCCACCCACGCTTCGGATGACCCGGTGGCACGGAATTAGAAAAGCGATGGGGTTACTGCCTATTGCCGTGCCCACAGCCCGGCTGGCACTTGGCTGCTCAATTGATTTTGCCAGTTGCCCATATGTGCTCAGGTGTGCCTCCGGAATGCGCAGCAGCGCTTCCCATACTTTCAATTGGAAGGGAGTGCCACTTAAGTGAAGTTTGATTTTGCCCGCAGCGGGAGTTAGGCTTTGCTGCCAGAAGGCCGTCACCTGCAGGTGCAGTTCAACTTGTTCAGGCACAAGCAGGGCATTTGTCCAGCTCTGCTGCAGTTCCTGCACAGCGGTTTCCTCCTGCTGGTAAAAATGAAGGTAGCAGATTCCTTTTGCTGTGGAGGCCACAATATATTTCCCGAACTGGCAGGTGCCGAAAGAATATTTTAGAACCAGCGCTTCCCCCTGGTTTTTAAATTCACCCGGTGTTACGCCCTCTATACTAACGAAAAGATCGTGGAGCCGGCTGCTGCCGGAGAGGCCGGTGGAGAGCGCTGCATCCAGCACTGAGGCACTTTGCGCAAGCACGGCCTTGGCATGGTGCAGCGTGAGGAACTGCAGAAATTTTTTAGGGCTCACACCCGCCCACTCGGCAAACACCCGCTGGAAATGCTGCGGGCTTAGGTGAACGTGCGCTGCTACTTCCTCCAACTCCGGCTGCTGGCGGGCGTTTTCGCGAAGATATGTCAGGGCGTTGGCGATGGTCTCATAGTGGTTCATGGCAGCAAGTTCCTAAATGCAGCCCAACCTATCAACCCGATTCTTGCGGAATTTATACTTGATTCAAACAAAAATCCCCTGCCGGTGAAGGGCAGGGGATTTGATTTCTAATTGCTCGAACTTTCTGTTTGCAACATGTCAGCGTCGGCTTGTTTAAAGAAGCCCTGCGGGTCGGGCATCTGCGCCGCCAGCTCCATCACGAAGCCATAGTCGATCTGCGTCATGTTGATGTTCCGGCTCTTGTGCAGGTAATCCCACGCCTCTGCATACTTCTTTTCATAGTACTTCACCAGCGACAGGTTGTACAGCGCATAGGCATTGCCAGCATCCAGCGTTGTGGCCGTGGAAAGGTACTCAGCAGCCTTCTTCAGGTTTTTCTTCTTTTTCTTTTCCTTGTACAGCGCCAGGTAAGCGCTGGAGGCATCAGACAGGAGCAGGGAGTTCTTTGCGTTCAGCGCCAGCGCTTTTTCATAGAAACCCACAGCCTCCTCGTTGCTTCCCTTTGCAGCCGTTACCAGGCCAAAGGCCCAGTAGGTGTTTTGGTTGTCCGGGTTCAGGAGCCAGGCCAGGTTAAAACGGTACATGGCCGTGTCCGTTTGCCCCTCGTTCAGGTATTCCCAGCCGCGCTCCATAAAGAAGTTGCTGGCTTCCCGGCGGTCCCCGAAGTTTTTGTCGCAGCTTGTCAGGAACTTCTCGTCCTTCATTTGCTCGGCTTCGGTTTTCTGGGTTCCACCGAACATAGGCATCACCTTTGTGCTCACTACTGCTTTTTGCTCCTGTGCAAAACTTAGGGTGGCGGCGCAACAGCAGGCAACTGCGGCTAAGAGTATCTTTTTCATAATGCGTTATTGTTCCAATTTATTCAGGCTGCATCACCTGATTTGTGCACGTAGACTTATGGTTACTGCATCTAAATATAAGGCGGTGGATTTATACTTGCAAGCTATTGTGTTTTCTCCGACGCATATACGCCTTTGGGGTCCTGCTCTTTCTGCAGCAGCACTGCTATAAATTGCTTGTCTTCCTTGGCTTTGTCCTCCTTGATGCTAGCATGCAGGTACTTCCAGGCAGTGGCGTAGTTACCCTGGTAGTAGTTGTTTACCGCTAGTTTGTAATACGTGTCGGCAGCTTGCTTAGGGTCCAGGTTAAGCGCCTGCTTCAGCAGCTTTTCGCTCTGTTGCAGGTCGGTTGGTTCGCTGCTCATGTAGTAGCGGGCCAAGTGTGCCGTAGCTACATCCGTAAGCAGGCGTGGGTTCTTTTTATCATTTGCCAGGGCTCTGTACAGTATGTACAAGGCTTTGTTATGCTGCTCCTGCCGACCATACACCAGTCCATAGCCCCAGTATACATCGTTGTTGGTGCTATCCATCAGCCAAGCCTGGTTAAACAGGATAGTGGCAGAGTCAAGTTTGTTCTCGTTGAAATTCCGCTGTGCCTGCAGCACATAATAGGCGCTGCCTAGTTTCCGGCTCTTGAACCGCTTCACATTGTCTTTGAGGAATTTCTGCTGCCTTGCCTTTGCCTCATTTGTCTTGGGGGCCATGGCAGGCACTACATCCTGCATCGTAAGCGGGTAGGGTGGCAGCTCCTGGTTTTCAGTGGCGGCACTCTGCGTGCTACAGCCACTCAATCCTATCAGCACTATACTTGTTGCTGCTATCCAATATCGCATGCTTAACTTTACTTGATTTATGTTTCAACGCTGAAGTATAGCTTTTAGTGCAACTGCTCCATACTGCTAGCGCATCCTCCTAAAAAAGCAGAACTCGCTAAACTATAATACGACAATTGGCGTTTTTATTTAGACAAGTTTCGTATATTTGAATGAATAGCACTAGCAACTATGGCAGAGGCCCTAAAATTAGATAACAGCTTAACTTATAAGCTAATAGATGACAAGGATGTGTTTATGCTCATCAGCACGGTGCGTGAGGGCATAAAGTATGCCTTGTTCCAAAGCATTGCCGATGTAATCCCGTTCAACCTAACGGACTGGTCAAATTTTCTGCACCTGTCAGAGCGCACCTTTCAGCGTTACAAGAAGGAGAAGCGCACCTTTGATCCGCTGCACTCGGAAAAAATTCTGGAAATAACGCTGGTGTACAACAAGGGGATAGAGGTATTCGGTGACAAGCTGAACTTCGATGCTTGGCTTAACGCGAAAAACGTGGCCCTGGGCGGCGGCAAACCAAAGGAACTACTCGACAGCACTTTCGGCATCGGCCTGCTCCGGGACGAGCTGACGCGCATTGAACACGGCGTATTGGCATGATCGTATTCCGCCTCAGCAGGGGACCGTACAAAAATGATTTATCAGGAAAAGGAGCGGAGCTGGCCGGTGGGCGCTGGAACAGCAAGGGCGTGGCCATGCTTTACACGAGCGAGTCTATAGCCCTGTGTACGGTGGAGATTGCTGTGCACATGCCGCTGGGCATCATCCCTAAAGATTATTACCTCATCCGCATTGAAATACCCGAGGGAGCAAGTATAAACGAGCTGCCGGAAGCTGCCCTTCCACTTGATTGGAAGTCATTCCCCCATGCCAACAGCACCCAGGAACTGGGCGATGCGTTTGTGCAGCAGGCGGAGCACCTGGTGCTGAAAGTTCCTTCGGCCACCGTACAAGGCAACTTTAACTATCTGCTCAACCCCCGTCATCCATATTTCCGCCAGGTGACTATTGTAGAAACAGCACTCTTTGAATTTGATAAGCGCCTTTTTGTGAAGGAATAAGGCCGACTATTTGCATTAGCTGGGTTTAAACCAAATCTGACCGAAATGGATGTATAGCCATAACAGGTGCGCCTGGTGTGGCTGCCCTTTATACTTGCCAGGCAGCTTCTCTCCAGAACCATAGGTGAAAATGCCGCTTGTTCCACCTAAGCGTCTTAGTGCCTCCGGCTTATAATGTTGGTCTTCGAACTCGATATTGCTGCTTCACGACATGAACATAACACAAGCTTAAACAGCTCATGCTGGCGCTTTACGGCTAAAAAACTAATTTTGTGCATGAAACAACTCGCCATTCTTTTTATCTCCTTTATACTTACTGTTCCTTCGGTAGCACAGGTAGATACCTTGCAGCATGTAGTGGAGGGGCGCCGGAACAGCCCAGAACAACAGCAAAAGCCTTATGTTATCATGATCTCGGCTGACGGGTTTCGCTATGATTATGCTGACAAGTATAACGCTTCAAACTTAAAGCATTTCCGGCAACAGGGCGTGGCCGCGGAGTCGATGCTGCCTTCCTTTCCCTCTAAAACATTCCCAAACCACTATACGCTGGTAACGGGTATGTACCCGGCTTCGCACGGGCTGATTAATAACTACTTTTATGATCCGCAGCGAAAGGAGTCGTATTCGATGCGCGACAGGGGAAAAGTGGAAGACGGCAGTTGGTATGGGGGAGTCCCCCTTTGGGTACTGGCCGAGCAACAGCAAATGCTGACGGCAAGCTTTTACTGGGTAGGATCGGAGGCCCCGGTGCAGGGCGTGCGGCCAACGTACTGGTATTCCTACAATGAGCAGATTCCTTTTGAAAGCCGGGTACAAACAGTGGTAGATTGGCTGGAGTTACCTGAAGAGAAACGCCCGCACCTAATTACGTTTTATATGCCCGAAGTAGATCATGCCGGCCACCGGTATGGACCCGACGCACCCGAAACGCGGCAGGCAGTGCAGGAAATGGATGCGCAGTTAAAGCAACTGACAGATGCTGTGGCCGAGACTGGTTTGCCGGTAAACTATATATTCGTGTCTGACCACGGAATGACTCAGATAGACACAGACAGTACCTTGCCAATGCCCGCCGCGATAGACACTGCCAACTACTGGGTATCGGGTGGCGGCATGGTAGTAGAGCTGCATGCAAAAGAGCAGAGTAAGCGCGCCATTAAACGCTCGTATAAGCAACTGAAGCAGGAGGCAAACGGAGCCTACCATGTATACACCCGAAACAACCTGCCCAGGCACCTGCACTACGGCAGGAAGGACGATGCCTTCAGACGAGTGGGCGATATCCTGTTGCTGACGGATGCACCAAAGGTTTTCCATTTCGGAACGCGCACGCCATCGCCAGGCACGCATGGTTACGACCCGGTAGCTGTTAAAGACATGCACGCCACTTTCTACGCCTGGGGACCTGCCTTTAAAGAAGGGTTGAAGATTCCGGCATTCCAGAACATACACGTGTACCCGGTAGTAACAGAGTTGTTGGGCCTGCCTTACAAGCACAAAATTGATGGCAATAAAAGCGTTGCGGAGCAAGTACTTGATTAGCTTTCCTACAAATAAAAAGGAGCCACTGCATTGTGCAGTGGCTCCTTTTTATTTGTAGGATCAAAGATTGTTCTTAGTTATTTCTTCCAGGCAAATATATCTGCAGGCCGACTGCCAGAGAAAGTCCGGTTTCAGCGTTGCCTGTTTCAATATTAGCGCTGCTTCGAATTAAGTTTACCGTTCCTTCCAGTGCCACGTTAGAGGCTACGAAGTGTGCATAACCTGCACGCAAACCATATACTCTGGAAAAGAAAGCATCCCCTTCGCTGTCTTCCTCTGAGCTACCGGCTAAACCAAGTACAGCCTCACCAAACCAACGATGTGTTGGTGCAGCTCCCTCAGGAAAATAATAGCGAACAAAAGGCACTAAGCCATATCGCCAGGATTCGCCACCGTCATAGATAGACAGACCGAGCTGCGCTTCCGCACCTATTACAGCATTATCGCTGATGAAGTAACCGGCTCGTGGCCCAACGTCAAAAGTAAAGGTTTCGGACTTAAAATTGTGACCAATATTACCGATGCTAGCACCAACCAGCCAGTTCCCTTTCTTTACAGCTTCGCTGGCAACAGGAGCAGTTGTCTGTGGTCTGCGATCCAGCACTTCATCAGTGATCTGGGCTGAGGCTCCAAAACTTATGATCGAAAATAGTGTCGAAAGTAAAAATATATTTTTCATAGTCTTCATTTTCATAGAGTTGTGAATAGTTAAATAGTAAATAATCAACTTAATGTATACTATTTTAACGGGTTAATCCCCCCTTTGTTTTCAAATATGTATAAATGAACACTTGAAAATATGTTTTTGCATAACTGATCGGATACCTGATGGAGGCAACAATTCGAAATTTTTATTTTATGTGAATAATCAAATTGTTGTGTCAAGGCAGGATAGGCAGCAAGGATATGTTGCTCATAAAGTGTAAGTTTTATCCATGGCTGCGATCTCAACTGGCCACTTAAACTGCCCCTTAATTTTAGTCCTTAGCGCCTCAGCGGCTTCCGGCTCTCCATGGTTTAGAAACACCTGCTTAGAAGCCCGCAGGAGGCCTAACCACCAAAGCAGGTCTTCCTGGTCGCCGTGGGCCGACAGCGAACCGATCTGGCTGACCTGGGCCTCTACTTTATACTTTTCACCGTCTATTTTGATAAAAGGTGCGCCACTGGCCAGCTGCTGCCCACGCGTTCCGGTTGCCTGATGCCCTACGAGCAGCACCGTGTTTTTAGCGTCGCCAACCAACTGTTTCAGGTAGTAGAGCACCCGTCCTCCCGTCACCATGCCGCTGCCCGCAATAATTATTTTTTGCTTCGGCCCATCGGCATGCAGCACCCCCAGCGTTTCCTGATACTCCTGGATGATGTGCACGTTCTTTGTCAGCTTCTCTGTTTCAGATTCGGTGAGGTTGTGCCAGCTGCTGTGGTCCTGGAACAGCCTGGTAATATCTATGCCCATGGGAGAGTCCAGGTAAACAGGAACGGACGGTATACTCTTTTCTTCCATCAAGTTGTGCAGCAGCACAATAATTTCCTGCGCCCGCTCCACGGCAAAGCTCGGAATCACCAAAGTGCCGCCTTTATCAAATGTACTGTTAACCACCTCCTGCAGGGCCTGGTACGGCGAGAGCGCAAGATCATGCAGCTTATCTCCATAGGTGGATTCCAAGATGACGTAGTCTGCTTTTTTGGAACGTACGGGGGCATCAAGTATAAGCGGCGCGCGCTGCCCCACGTCTCCCGAAAAGAGGAAAATCTTTCCATTCACCTCTAACTCTATGGAGGCTGAGCCAAGGATGTGGCCGCTTTTCAGGAAACGAAATTTTACCCTATTGCCTAGCTCTACCCATTCCTTGTCAGGATGTGTCTCAAACAGACTGATGGTTTTGTTGACGTGCTTCGTTTTGTAAAGCGGCTTACGCGGCTTTCTGGACTGGTCGCGTCTCTTATTCGCAGCGGCTGTATCTTCTGCCTGAATTTTGGCACTGTCGTGCAGGATTACTTCAGCAATCTCTTTGGTGGGGTGGGTGGCGTAGATGGGTCCCTTGAAACCTTTCTTTACCAGCACAGGCAGGTAGCCGGTGTGGTCGAGGTGGCCGTGCGTGACAAGTATAGCATCAAGCTCTGAGGGGGCAAAGGGCAGCTTATCAAGCTTGTTCAGTTTACGCTCTGATTTGCCTCCCTGGAACAGGCCGCAGTCAATTAAAATTTTATACTTGTTCGTCTGAAGGTATGTTTTAGATCCTGTTACTGTGCCTGCTGCTCCTAAAAACTGCAACTGCACCTGGTGGTTTTCGTTATGCGCCATGCGTCTGTTTCTTGCTTGTAATAAATAATCTGAAAGCTGAATGAATGCAGCCAACCTTTAATGGGAGAGGTACGCAAAAGAAGCTGCTGCGGCTGCCGAAAGGAATCTCAGCGGCTCCAAGTCTGTGTATAAATCAGGTAAAGTGTTTATGAAAGGGAGGGAAACATGATTTCTGCAACAGATGCTTGATGAAACCATAAGCGGGTTAAAAATATTTCAAACCAAGTCTGCTGCAAAATGAAAGAGCCCCGCATCTGGCAGGGCCCTTTTAAGTATAGCTAGTTCAAGTGGGGTTACAGGAGGCGTTTACATTGCAACGTTCACGTTTACGGTTCGCTCGCCCGTGTTACCTTGCTCATCCGTTGCCTCTACAGTTATTTGATACGCGCCAGGCTGAGCATTCTGGTCAAGGTTTATCATGAAGTCCAGGTCAGCCTCTCTGTTGTCGTTCAGGAAATCGCGCACGTCTTCATCGTCCACTACACGCTCAGTTCCACTTGCGTCTGTTACCAGTACCCTGATCATCTCCAAGCCAATATTATCTGTTACCTCAGCCCTTAGCTGAATCTGATCGCCCGGGGCAAAGGTAGCGTTAGCTGTGGGAGACATAATCTGAACAACAGGAGCCGTGGTATCGAGGTCCACATCATCATCGTCCTCACAAGAAATGAATGCAAAAGAAAACAACAACAGGAACAACCAATTTAACTTTTTCATAGGTAATAAAATTTAAGTTTGTGTAAGAAAATTATGAAATTAGAATATATGGGCACATTGAGGGTGCCACATAGGGGAGTGCTCTGGTATAAACGGGCAGGTTTGGATATGGTTGTGCAGCTGTAAAGCAGTGCAATTTTATCAGCCTGTTTCGAAGGCATTCGAGCTGGCTGTTACTAAACAATACCGGGTGTACGCCATGTTATAAGAACACTTGCCATAGCACCACGTACAATTTAGTCAAAGTAAATACCTGTAAGTTAAGATATCGATTCGTATGGAAAATTTTGTATTGCTATATCATTTCGATAAGGAAGAAACTAAAAAGGAGTTCGAGAAAAGCTTTAAAAAGCAGTATCCACGTAACAGAGAGGACCAAAGCAACGGCCTCCGGTACATCGGATTTACGGAACGTGCCGAACCTGCTGCGGTGGATAATGTGAATACTATTCTTACATCAATGGGTATGGGGCGCGAGGGCTTTTTCGGACTAAACGACTATGTGGCTCTATACTTTACCCGCGACAAAGAGCCGGACGTAGTTAAACGGCAACTACTGATCGGAACAGAGGAAATGGTAGACGCGGGAGCCGAACACAAAACAAGCGATCCGCACAGGAGCAGCATCAAGCGTTTGTTGGAGTACGATTACTCTCAAGCGTAAGGAAGTAAATTGGTATAAACTGAAAAAGCAGGCGTTTCTCACGTCTGCTTTTTCAGTTTATAGTATGGTGGGAAGAGATTTTCAACCCTTCTGAAGGCACTTCCCTCAGTTTATTTAGTAGCCTTATAGTCTGTGATGATGCCGTCGGTAATCCAGTTTGCCAGGGCCTGCCTGTTGTTCGGAATCACAAAACGGCGCTGATCTTTATCGTTTTTAATGTTGCCAAGTTCCACAAACACTGTGGGCGGGTTACTGTACTTTACCACATACAAGCTACTGCGCGGCGTAACGCTGCCGAAATATTCCCGGTTTGGCTGATAACGGTTATACTTGGTGTCGAAAACCTGATGAATGCGCTCAGCAAGCGCTTTGCCAGCAGGGCTGTTTTCGTGATGGTAAAAAAACACGTCGATATTCTGGCCTTTGCTGCGGCTGTCGATGTGCACAGAGAGCATGCGCTGGTAGGCTCCTCGATGCTTTTGCGCCAGCTGGTTTATATCCTGTACCCGCTGTCGCAGCCGAAGCTTATGGACGTAGGGAACAGGTTTGCCAAAGTACCCCACCTCATCGCGATCCATTTTAAGCACGTTTTCATCCCGAATTCCGTCGTCCGGGTCCTGGATGATCATGTAAACGGTTGCGCCGCGCTCCATCAGCCGGCGAGCCAGCCGTATGGTCACATCATAAGCATATTCATCCTCGCTTAGCTGATAAGGTCCATACTTGCCTATAGCCCCGGGGTCAGGGCCACTGTGTCCGGCCACCAGGTAAAACACGGCTCCTTTCAGCTGCTGGTTCACAATTTCCACGCGCTCATACTTCGGCCCGAAAAGCGGAACCTTCAGTACGCTGGGCGAAGCATTGGCTACAGCAGCTGCGGCTTTAGTGCCGGAGGTGGCGCTGGTTTCAGGAAGCAGGTATGTTCTGCCGGCATAAAGGCTGTTACCCGCGCCAAGGTTCTTTTGGTTTAGTTCCTGAAAAGCTTTTATGTGGCTGGTTGGGTTCAACCCATGTCGCTTGAGCAGTAAGTAAATCCCATCTCCGGGTTTTGCCACCACTTCTCTTAAGGATTGGCTAAAAACAGGTATTGAGAAAAGCGTGAACGTGAGCAGTAGTATAAAATATCGCAATGGGTAGGGCATGTTTGTTTCTCTCTATTTCTTACGAAGCAGAAGTATGAAATATTTCGAAGGTAGTAAAATTCTTTAAGAGTGAAGGGCGGCTTGGCCATAACACCAGTACGGCAAAAGCCAGAAAGAGGAGTCTGGGTGAAGTTTAGCCTGACGAATAGCTCTAAAAATTGAGTCAATCAATCACACAAAAGAGGCGCCTCTGTTAAGTAGATGCGCCTCTTTCTGTGATTTGATCAAGCTGCTTTACTTCGACAGGAGCTTGATCATGGTTCCTTTCTCCACCCGGTCGCTCAGCTGCAGCCCGTTAAGTATGGCTAACTCCTCGCGTCTCGCCTCTGGTACCTGGTTTCGATCGAAAATCTGTGCCAGGGTAGCAGTCTGCTGAACTGTTTCTATGCGTATGCGCTCTGGCTGCCGGTTCAGCTTCTCTTGGTCGGTAAGCACACTGAAGTTCTGCATGGTGTTGCTGAACTGCGGCGCGTAGTTGTTGAATTGCGAGGCCAGCGTAACCCCCATCAGGTTGTAGATGTTGCCGTTGTATTTAATCAGGTACATGAGCACCCGAATCTCCTGCTGCTGTTGCTGTTGTTGCTGCTGCTGTTGCTGCTTAAGTTGAGCCACTATGGCGATAGCAGGAAGTCCGTTTACAGTCACACTCTTCGACTCAAGCGGCTGTAGGTTGTAATTTTGCAATACCTGCTGCGCCGCCGTCTCCAGGTTGTCGCCTTGCGCAAGCGTAAGCGACATAAGCGCGCCCCCATCTTTCGGAGCCATTTGGAACTGCTGCGGCGAATTCATGTAGTTCCAGCCGTTTGGTATAGGGAACTTAAACTTCAGCTCGGGGTGGTAGAAAACAAAGTTCTCAACAAATCCCTGGCGCGGATCCTCACCATATACCAATCCGTCAATCAGCTGGAGGTAACTGTTGCGGTCTACCTGAGCTCTTGTCAGATTAAGCTTTTGCTTCCATTCTGCGGCCAGCGCTGTCACTGTCTCGTAGCGGTCGCCCGGGTTAGGGTGCGTGGAAAGGAAGCCAGGAATCTCTTGCCCGCTTTTTTCCTGCTGCCGCTGCAGTGTTAAAAAGAAATCGGCCATTTCTGCCGCATCATAGCCAATTTTGGAAGAATACTCCACGCCCAGCATGTCTGACTCCCTTTCATCATCCCGGCCAAACTTGAGGAACAGCAAACCAAGCCCCTGTGAGGCCGCCTGCCCGGCCTGAGCCACGGTGGGTGAAAGAATAGAACCAAGTATGAGCCCTCCTTGCGCCAAGGTAGATTTGGCCTGCTGCTGCACCGAGTGCCTTGCGGCAATATGGCCGATCTCGTGCCCCAGTACTCCGGCAAACTGCGCCTCGTTGTTAAAGTGCGCCATAATGCCACGCGTGAAATAAACATAGCCTCCAGGCACTGCAAAGGCGTTGATCACGGGCGAGTCTACAATTTTAAAACTGTATTTGATGTTGCTGCGATGGGAGATTGCAGCCATTTCCTGCCCCTTCTGCTCCATGAAACGCTGCAACTCGGGGTCCTGGTACAGCCCAAATTGGGCAATTACTGCAGGGTCGGTTTGCTGGCCCATCGCCACCTCTTGCTCCTCAGACATTAGCACCACATCGCGCTTGCCGGTTACAGGATTAACGGCGCAGGAGTTTAGGAGCAGCGTTGCTGCTAAAGCCCATCCTGCTATCGGTATTTTTTTCATATTTGAACCGTTTAGTTAGCTGTTTCCTCTATAAATTAAATATTAGGAAATCAGAATTTGATAATATCAACGGCGGCTTAAAATGATATGTTACACAGCCGAAGCAATTCCCGCGCCATTGCCAGCCAACAATCGTGCATGCCATCATACAGGCTACTATAGCAGCTCCTGCAGCAGTCAATGAACTCGCGTTAATTAGGAGATGGTATAGCTATTTTATTTTAGCCGGGGCTGCCTAATACTTTTAAAATGAATGTTATGGCTATTTCCGCGGATACAATGAAAGAAAGTCTAAACTGGCAGCGAATAGTTAACTGTGATTCCCCTTTTTGAGGTACAAAAGCTATTTACATCACCTCCTAACTAGATTTTGTGAGTACCCTATACAGAGTTAACTCTCTTGTGGGGTAACATACAGCTGCGCCCTCACGACGTAATAACCTGTAGCGCGTATAGTATACAGCAGGCTTGGAGGAGCAAAGCCTGCAGCATAGCAACTTGAAAATTTATTTTTTTATCTCAGCGTACTATGAACAAACGAATATTAGGGAAACAAGGACTCGAAGTTTCAGCGCTAGGACTCGGCTGCATGGGCATGTCCGACTTTTACAGCGACCGCAACGACCAAGAATCCATCGCCACCCTGCACCGCGCCATCGAGCTTGGGGTTGATTTTCTTGACACGGCCGACATGTATGGCGTTGGCGCAAATGAGGAACTGATCGGGAAAGCGGTAAAAGGCAGAAGAGAGCGGGTGGTGCTGGCCACCAAGTTTGGCAATGTAAGGGGAGAGGACGGAAGCTTTCTTGGCGTGAACGGGAAACCGGAATACGTGCGGAAAGCCTGTGAAGCCAGTTTGAGACGCCTGGGGGTGGATCACATCGATTTATACTACCAGCACCGCGTTGACAAGAACACGCCCATTGAAGAAACGGTGGGTGCCATGGCAGAACTGGTGAAAGAAGGGAAAGTCTTATACCTGGGTTTATCGGAAGCCTCGGCGGAGACAATAAGAAAGGCGCAGAAAGTGCACCCGATCTCCGCGCTGCAGACAGAGTACTCACTGTGGAGCCGCGATGTGGAGGACGAGATACTGCCTACATGCCGCGAGCTGGGTATAGGCTTTGTACCGTACAGCCCGCTGGGCAGAGGCTTTTTAACCGGGCAGTTCAGGAAGTTTGAGGATCTGGCTGAAGATGACTACAGACGCCACTCGCCGCGTTTCCAGGGCGAGAACTTCCAGAAGAACCTGGACCTGGTAAAGAAAATTGAGGAGCTGGCCGCACAGAAGGGCTGTCAACCGTCGCAGTTGGCGTTGGCGTGGTTACTGGCGCAGGGAGAGGATATTGTGCCTATCCCCGGCACTAAGCGCCGCAAATACCTGGAGGAGAATGTGCGGGCCCTAGATGTAACACTGACGCAGGAGGAACTGCAGCAAATAAATGACATCGCGCCAAAAGGAGTAGCCGCCGGCGACCGGTACCAGGAGGAGCAGATGAAAGCAGTTAACGTGTAGTCAGGGAATCAAACAAACAGTAAAAGCCAGCACCTCAAAAAGCATGTGCTGGCTTTTACTGATTAATATCTCCATGATGTCAATTCAAGCGGTAGTTCACAAGCTCGTAACGGCGCATCAGCCTGCCAGTATCCCCATAGAATAGATCAGATCGGACGAGGCCCACATCAGGCGATACATAGTCTTTTTGAAAGGAGGACACAGTTGGTGAGTTGGGAGTGGTATATTGGTTCTCAATCTCAAATGTGTAACCCATAAAGCTATAATAAGCGTTTTCGATGGGGGCTAGGGTGTTTATACGGGTGGTAAGCACGTAGAGTAGGTAGCCCGGATATTGGTATGTATAGCCAATACTGCCGTAATCAGCATTCTGGTAAAGTATCAGCGCCACCTGGCCGCCTCTGTTATAGTATACGTATCCTTCGTTGCTGTTCTGCACGATGTACCCATCATTCAAAATGTACCATCTACTGTTATAAATGATTGTATCGCGCAAGACAGCACGCCTGTACAGGCTTGTATCCAACGCTTCGCCGGAATGCATATAGTTTATCACCTGGTACGTCCACTGGTTCCCCACCTGCAGCGGAATCAGTTCCTCTTTGGGCGAAAGATCTTCCTCGCGTTGGCAGGAGAAAAGCACGCACTGCAACAGCAGAAGCAGCGAAAGAGACAGCCGACTATTACACTTCATAAGCGCCTAATTTAAAGTATAAGTATAAGATCCCATTCACAGAACAAGCGTTGCATGCGGCAGGCGTTTCCGCAACGTAGAAAGTTATATGGCCCACAAGTATAAAGAGGCAGAGCCGCGTATTTACTAGGTTAGCGCGCGCAGATGCCCCGGTAGGCGCACCACTGGCACACATCCAGATCCTTCGTTTTCTGTATCGGGTCCTCCGGGTCCAGCACGCGGTTTACAAAGTCGCTCAGGATTTTTTCAGAGGCAATTTTAAAGTCTGTTCCTGTTTCGCCGCTGCCGCCAATATTGTCTGAATCGAAAGGCAACACGCCGGCCTCCAGGTTCCGGAAAGAGATAATGCCAGACGTGGGCTCCAGGCTTTGCACCGGCACGTGCTGCGCATTCCGTAGCAGTGTTTCCGGCGACTCCTCCAGCATGCGCTTGATCACGTACTCGTACAGCCACAGTTGTCGCGCCTTGCCATACTTTGGGTCAGTAAGAAAGTGTAGCTCCACATCATCTGGTTTTACCCGTAGTTGGTTTTGCTCCACCTTTCCGGTTTTATAATCGATTACGCGCAGTTGGTGTCCCGTCAGGTCAATGCGGTCGGCCTTGCCGGCAATGCGCACGTTTACCACGGTATTGCCTACCTGCACCGGAAGTATGGCCGAGAGCGTTTCCTCCAGCCGCAGCACGTAAAGCGGCAGTTCCTCTGAGTAAATTAGCTTTTGCAGATACTTCTCCAGCACCTCCACGGCCACCTTAAACAGCAGGTAGTTCATGCCGCGCTCCGGTTTGGCGCCAAGGGTTACTTTGCTGAATTCCTTTTTTACTTTCTCGTCCAGCCCCTCTAGCATCTGCTCCACATGCACAGCCTCGATTGGCGCTCCGCTCTGTTCGAACGGGCGGAAAAAATCCTCCAGTACCTGGTGCACAATGGTTCCGAATTGATCAGCTCCCAGCTGTTCCTCCACCTCATCCATTTCCTGCATTTTGGCGATGCGGGTAAAGTAGTACTGCAGCGAACAGTTGATGTACATGTTCAGGTGCGAAGGGTAAAGGCCGCGCTCCAGCTCCTGCCTTAGCTGCGCAATGATCTCCGGGGATTTGCCGATAACAATGTCCTCGTTGTACTCCCGCATTTCCTGCTGCTCCACGGCAGCGGTCAGGTCCCGGAACTTGATCTTTGGGTTGCGGAGGGCCAGGTCGTTCTGCAGCTGAAGTATAAAACGACTCTTCTCGCCCGACCCATAGGTGTCGGAGGGCAGCACGTACAGCAGGTTGATCGTTTTGGCACGTTGCAGCAGGCGGTAAAAGTTATAGGCCATGGCACCCTCCGTTTCGGCATAGGTGGGCAGGCCAAACTCCCGCAGTACATCGTACGGCATCAGCGACTCCTGGCGCTTGGGCGCTGGCAGCACGTTCTCATTTACCGAAAGGATGATCAGGTTCTCAAAATCCAGCGCGCGCGTTTCGAGCATACCCATTATCTGCACCTCCGAGATCGGCTCGCCGCTAAACGGCAGGCGCGTCTGGGAGATGAGCTCATAGAGGAATTTGCGGAAGCTGCGAACCGAAATCTTGTGCTCCCGGCAGTCAAATATCGTGTCGAGGCGCTTCACCAAAGTATAAAAAATGTACAGGTACTCCGTCTCAATGCTGTTGCGGCCATGCGCGTATACTTCGCGCAGCAGCTCGATAAGCGCATACATGGCCACGATGATGTCGTCGCAGTCGCGCCAAGTGCGGAAGAGCGTTTCGAAGAGCGGGTGATGCTGCCCAAGCTCCAGCAGTTCCTGCGCCGTGACGAGCACCTTGTTTTCCTGTACCATTTTGTCCAGCACCTGCTGAATCATTCCTTTGTACTTCGCCTGGTCGGGCTGATCGTTCAGAAACAGCTCGTAGCGCCGGATAAAAGGGTGCGTCAGGAGTTTCGTTACACTTAGGTGATGGTATTGGTATACTTTGTAGCCGGAGCTTTGCAGCTGCGTCACACCGGTCAGGTGTACCTCGAACAGCAAATCAATGAGGTTAAACAAAGGTGTCCCCCGGAAGCTGAGGCCCATGGTGACGTTATAATTTTTAACCTCCTCGGGTATGGAGTGCAGCACCGGCAGCAGCAGCGTTTCATCGGGCAGCACGATGGCTGTCAGGGTGTGCTTGTTTTTGCTCCGTATTTCCTGCAGCAGCTGCCCGGCCAGTTTGCCCTGCATGCTGGCATTCGCCACACCAATCACGTTTATCTCTTTATCATCCGTCAGCAGCAGGTTTTGTTGCCAGCGCCATTCCGGCATGCCCCACGTACTTTTATACTTGCGCAGGAAGCTGCCGGCACGGTTCGGGGTAGCTTCGTCCATGTAAAAGTCATCGGAGTCAAAGAGCACTTCGGCCTTATTTTGCTTCAGCAGCGTACGAATGATTTTCTCTTCAGAGTTGGTAAGGCTGTTGAGGCCGATGAAGATAAACTGGTGGCACGCGCTGGACTGGGCGATCTTCTCTATTTTACTGGCCACCTGTCGGAAAGCCATGCCTGTGTATGCCTGCTTTTTGTCGCGCAGGCGCTTTTGCAGGTTGTGGTAGGTTTTCTCGATGTTGTCCCAGAGGCTGAAATACTTCTTGAGCGTGGGAGAGAGGTCTTTGCCCAAAAACTTCGGGTCCCAGCGCTCCAGCGCCTTCGCCTCGCTCAGGTAGTCAAAAAGCTTGTCGGTGTTTACCAGGTTCTGGTCAATGCGGCTGAAATCCTCCAGCAGCGTACCGGCCCAGGTTACAAAGTTATCAAAGTCGAGTTTCGGGTCCTGCTCCAGCATCAAATCAAAGAGCTCCAGCTGCAGGTTAATCGGCTCCAGCACATCTGTTTTGGAAAGGCTGCGGATAAAATCCTCCATGGCATACACCTCCGGCGACCAGATAGGCTCCGGTGCCGCCTGTGCCAGCGCTGTTTTAAAGAAGAAGCTCGCACGCCGCGACGGCAGCACAATGCAGAGGTCGCTGATGTTTTCTTTATACTTCTCGTAAACGTATTTAGCCGTAAGCTCCAGGAAAGTCTGCACGGGGTGTAAATTAGAGTGGGTGAAAGGGAGTTGATTTAACGATACTTTATTTTTCTCAAACTAAGTGTAATTGCCGTTACAAAAGAGGCAGCAGCTACCACCAGCACAAATCGGGACTGCCAGATGATCGCTTCCCCCTTTTTATCCAGTTCCCGGTTTAGCTCCAGTTTTTCAGTGGGGGTAAGTGTATCATCCATCTCTAGAAAAAGATACTGATGATCTACTTCATACTTGTAGCTCACTTGCATGTTGAACCAGAAAAACAAGCAGAGAGGAACTAGCAGATAGAGCAGTAGTATATACCGGCGCTTGATGCGGGATTTAAATTTGAGGTGCACGGGTTAATGAATGGAAGGCGTCTTCTTCTCCTCCGAGTCTGGAATTGGAAGAAAAGGATTATAGGCAATCTCCCACAGGTTCTCGTCCGGATCTGCAATGTAGCTGCTGTAGCCGCCCCAGAATACCTTTTCGGGGCGCTTCAGTACCGTGGCGCCTTTCTCCTCCAGTAGGGCAACCAGCTCATTTACCTCCCGCTCTGATCTTACATTGTGCGCCAGCGAAAACCTCCTGAACCCGCTGCCTTCCGCTGAAACACCCGCATCGTCGGCCAACGACTCCTGTGGGAACAGCGCCAGTTGTATGCCGTTTAGTTCGAAAAAGACGATGCCTTCCGTGCTGCTTTCCGTGGGTTTCCAGCCAAAAACGTTCTGGTAAAAGTCACGTGAGCGTTGCAGGTTTTTCACTCCCAGCGTGATGAGTGTCAATCGTGGTTCCATAGTACGGCCTAACAAGTATAAAAAGACGGGACATGCCCGCTACTGAGGCTCCCAACGTGAAAATAAGAAGCTGCGGTTTATTACCCTACCAAATGGCTCTTCTTATTTTCGATCGTGAAGAATTTGCACCTTATTGCCGGTGCAACTGCACGGTAAAGGTGGTGCCGAGGCCCTGTTCGCTCTCCACCATAATGCGACCGCCTAAGCTCTCTACCTGCATTTTGGTCAGGTATAGCCCCAGGCCTTTCGACTCCTTCTTCTGATGGAACGTCTGGTACAATCCAAAAATCTTGCTGCCCACGTTTTCCATGTTCATGCCCAGGCCGTTATCGCTTACCGAGAGAAACACAGTAGCATCGTTCTCCCACGTCTTTACAAGAATTTCCGGCTCCCGGCTTTCGTCCCTATACTTGAGGGCATTAGACAGAAGGTTGTGCATAATGCTCTCCAGGTACACTTTTGATACCGGAAAAGCCAAAACAGCCAGTTCCGTCCGAATAGTTGCATTACTTTCAGCTATCACCGGTTGAAGGTTCTGCTCCTGTTTTCTCAGTGCTTCCGCTACGTCCGCAGCGCCATCTGTTTGCTGATCCAGGGCCGATTTTAGCAGCAGGTTCAGGTCGTGAATGGTTTCTGACATGTTCTCGACCACAACATGCATTCGGCTCATCACCTCAGAAGCAACCTTTTGCGATGGCTCTGCCTGGTACAGGTTGTACAAACCTTTCATGTTACTCAGTGGCGATCGGAGGTTATGCGTAATAATGTGGGCGAAATCTTCGAGCCGCCTGTTCTTAGTCTGCAGCTCATGGGCGTTGTTACGGAGGTCCTTGTTCAGGTTCTTGAGCTGATCGGCCTGGTTGCGCAGGAGTATGGCCGTCAGGTCTTTCAGCAGAATCTGTGTAATCTCCAACTCATTCAGCGTCCAGGGATGGGATTTGCCCTTTACGATCTCTTCCCAGTTTTTGAATGATTTGCGTGGGTGAATACGCGCCTCGGTTTTTGCCGTCATTGGCTTCTCCGGATTACCGGCCCAGGTGATTGTTTCCCTGATCTCGGGCTTGAAGTATAAAATGTACTCTTTGTTATAGCGTGATATTTCCAGGGCAAGCAAACCGCTGGCTTTGTTTTGAAAGGCCTCGGCTCCGGGCATTAGCTTGGAGAGCGTCCGGGTGCTGAACACCCTGTCCGACCGGTGCTCCGCCAGCCATTCGATAATGGCCATTACCTCGTGCTCCTCCGGCGCGTTGGCCGTACGAGTTAGCTGGTTGTTGATGTAAATTGCCGCTGAAGCACTTTGCGTAATGTCAAGCAAAGTCAGATCACCACTGAAAAGGCCCTGGCTGATGTCGCCGGATTTGTTTAATTGCTGCACCAGTGCCTCCTCGCGCTGTTTGTACAGCTCAAAAATATCCAGGTCGCGCTTTTCGTGGGTGGCCATAATAGCGTTGGCAAAGGCTTTTGCCACCAGGTAACACACCTGCCGTTTCCAGTAGTCGATAAAGATCGGGCTGAGGTGGTGGCAGGCAATCAAGCCCCACAGTTTGCCTTTCACTAAAATGGAAAAGGAGAGCGATGCGTGGACACCCATGTTCTGCAAATACTCGAGGTGAATCTCCGAGGGGTTGCGCAACTCAGACAGGAGAATGTTGGAGGGCGCACCGGTAGATGGGCTGATATAAGGGATAATCTTTACCGGCTGTGCCTGTACATCCGGTATCTGCCTGACGTGCTTCTTCTCAAGCAGGGTTCGCGCCGGGGCAGGAATATCGCTGGCGGGGAAGTGGTGGTAGAGGTAGGAGTTCACACCATCTTTTACATTTTCGGCAATCACCTCGCCATTCCAGTCCTCGTCGAACACGTAAAGCATCACCCGATCATAGGCCAGCACCTGCTGCACAAAATTTACCACCAGCTGAGCCTGTTCCCCGAGTCCCTCCAGGGTGTTGAGCTGGGTCTGGAACTGGGCGAAGTGCTGTGTGTTCTCCAGCCTTTGCTGGTCAGCGCCCTGAAAATAGGGCTCGCATTCCAGCACCAGTTTTCCTTCGGAACTATGTATGAATCCAAAAAAAAGGTGCTCACAAAGGTGAAGCAGCTGTGGGTTTAACTTCACCGCGTTCCTGAGTTGCTTTTCAAGCATCAGGTAACCCTGACCAGAACACAGTTTCTCCAACGTATGGCCGATCAAGTCCTCAGGCACAACATCCACAAATGCAGCGATATTAGTACTAACCTGCTCCACTTGCAGCGACTGCTGATTTAAAATAATCAGGAAACCGTGTGGCTGAATTTGCCCAATGTGGTGTATCGGTTCGCTGTCACAGTTAGAGAGATCAACCTTCAGGTTATTGTAGTTCTGCATGCAAATAAGAGTCTGCTGTATGGGGCTTGTGCGGGTACTGCTGGATTTATACTTCCTGTGCTTATACTTTAAATAACAACAGGCAGTTGCAGCACCATAGCGCTATCACTATTAAATAGTAAGCCATCCATACGTTATAAGTACAAGTAATAGTCCGGGGATAACTTTTAGAGTTCCAGCCCCAGCTGCTCTGTTTTCTTGCTGCCATACTGCCAGGTTTTCACTTCCTCTGTTTCGAAATAGTACAGCACGCATTTCACCTTCTGGTAGCCCAACTGCCGGAAGCGCACGGCATAGTGGTCCAGCCGGTAACGGTGCTCGGGCTCGGGCGGCGGTGTTTTAAATTCCATCAGCACCACCGTATCGCCATCAAACACAATGCGGTCGGGTTTGTAGAGGTAAGCGCGGGCATCCAGCACTTCCTTTTCATGCTCTACCACCACTTTGTTCGTGAAATAATAGCGCAACCGCGGGTGGCTTATTACTTGCTTCAGCTTCTGCGCCACCTCAGGCTTTTCACGCTCGCTGATGATGCCTTCGTACACCATCTGGCGCAGCACACGGTCAAGTTCCGGGGCAAAGGCAATGCGCGCCAGAGCATAGTGCAGTTTTCGGTTTTGCTGACGCTGCACCGTCTGTGTTTCAAAGTCAAACACGTTGTTGGCGTGCTGCTTTATCTTTAGCCGCTGCTCCCAATCCGTGGAAGCCAGGTGATCCACGCGGTAAGTGGTGTCGTTGTCTGAAGCATCATCACGCCGTGCTACCTGCTGTTTACCCTGCGCCAGCTGGTAGCAGTGCTGGCCAAAGGCCCATAGCTCTTTGTGCACCAGGAAACGGTACAGCAGGTGGCTCACGTTTTTCGCCTGGACGTCCAGCTTCGGCGCCTTGCGCTCGTCCAGTAGCTCGCGGGCATCCCCAATCAGGTACAGCCGGTCTATGGGGCGGGTGAGGGCCACGTACAGCATGTTCAGGTTTTCTATGAAGGTTTTCTCGAGTTCCGTGTTGTACTGCTCTGAAAGAATGGTGTTCTCCAACCGCGAGCTGGTGTTCACGGCCACGCTTCGCAACTTTCCCGTCACATGCACATCATCGGGCAGCTGGCTCCACATCAGGTTCCCAGGCTTAGGAGAGGTGCTCCAATCCGCGAAGGGAATGATGACGATCGGGTAAGCGAGTCCCTTGGACTTATGGATGCTGGTGATGGTGATGGCGTTCCTGTTTTTAGGCGTGTTAATGCTTAGCTTGTCCTTCTGCACCTCCCAGTAAGAAAGAAAGTTATTCAGGTTGTTGCTGTGCTTGAGGCTATACTCCAGCACCAGGTCCAGGAAGCGGAAGAGATACTCGCTCTCGTTGTTCTTGCCCAGCAGGCTGAAGATGCGGATGAGTTTTTCGGTGAGCTCGTAAATGGAGAGGTTGCCAGTTTCACGCTCCTGCACATCAAAACCGAACACGCGCAGCTGCTCAAAGAAAGATGCGTTCTCTTTGTCATTGGCGATATCGGCGATGGTCTTCGTCATCTCCACATCCGGCACCGTCTCCAGTGATACCTTGCATACCAGGTATAACGCCTCTGACTTCGCCAGCGAATCGTTTGGCCGGTTGAAGACCCGGAACATGGCGATGATCAGGTTAATGACTTCGGCAAACTGTAGGGAAAGCGAATCCTGGGAGATAATATCGAACCTGCGCTCCTTCAGAAAATTGGCGATCAGCTTACTCTTCACGTTGGTACGGCAAAGTATAGCCATGTCCTTCAGCGCATAGCCCTCAGACAGGCCATGGCGCACCAGTTGCAGCACCATGTTCAGCGTGCTCTCGTCGTAGGTCAGCAGTTCTTCGTTTTTGTATCCTTCATACAATGTTGCTGTGCGTGCGCAGCCGTTCAGGTCATACTGCAGGTTCAGGTCGTCCTCGTGCGTAAAAAGGACCTGAATATGCCCACCGCCCTTATCGCTGCCAGTGGGCACCTGCTGCGTAAAATCCTTGTCGTAGATAGAGGTGAACATCCCGAAATTAGCATGCCCCTGGCTGATGAAGGTGAACAGTTCGTTGTTGAAATCAATAATCTCGGAGCGGCTGCGGTAGTTGGTGCTCAGGTTTTCAGGCTGCCGCGCCTGGTCCACCGACTCATATCTTTCGCGGATGAGCGGGCCGTGCCGCCGGTTTTCGTAGAGCTGCTTCGTGCTGCCTTTGTAGAGGTGCAGGATCTGCTCCATTTCACCGCCGCGCCAGCGGTAGATTGCTTGCTTGGCATCGCCCACCACCATGCTGAAGTGGCCGGAGGCCAGCGCATTGTCTACCAGCGGCAGGAGGTTGTTCCATTGCAGCACCGAAGTGTCCTGGAATTCATCGATCAAAATGTGTTTATACTTCTCGCCAAGCCGCTCATAAATAAAGGGCACCGGCTCCATGAGCACAATATCGATGATGCGTTTGTTAAACTCGGAGATATGGACGGTGTTTTTGTCCAGCTTTATCTCCTGCAGGCATTTTTCGAGCTCGTTCAGCAGCGAGACCTTGTACAGGTGCGGCACCACCTGCTGTATCAGGGTGAACGTAGCGGCGTACTTGTCTTTGATCTCCTCAATATGGAAGTATAGCTCCGTCAGTGGCTGCTTAATGCTGTCAATTTGTGCTTTGGCTGCCGAGCTGGCTTTGCCGCCGTACCACTTATCATCGGCAATGGTCTTGGCAGCATTGCTGTTGCCATAATTCAGGTCAACCGTTTTTAGCCAGGTGTTAAAGTAACTGTAGATGCCGCGCGTGCTCTGGTATAGGTCGGCAGGGGAGACGTCGGCCTGTTCAAACAACTGCATGGCCTGCTGCGCCGCCTCCTGCACTGTTTCCGCCACCTGCTTTTGCACCAGAAACAGCTGCTCACGCACTTCCCGGAAATCCTCCAGACTTAGCTGCTGCAAATCGGTGATGGCTTCGTAAACCTGTTCGTTCAGCAGGTTGCGGGCAAAATCCATCAGGTCGTCGGGCAGCATAGTCCAGCTTTTTCCTTCCCGTGCCTTCTCCAGGGCATACTGCTCCAGCGTCTGCGAGAGCAGGTCGTTCTTTGAGTCCGTCACCTTGTCGAGCAGCAGCGACACAGCTGTGCGGAGCAGGGTGTTGGAATCCAGGTCCACTTCAAAGTTCTGCGGAATGTTCAGTTCGCGCGTGAAAGCCTGCACAATTTTATTTACAAAGCTATCGATGGTGCTGACGCTGAACTCCGAGTAATTGTAGAGGATCTGGCGGAAGAGCTTTGCTGCGCGCATGCGCACCTCCTCTTTGTCAAGATGCTCCTCCGGGTACTCCAACTTTAAATCCTGTGTTATGCCATCCAATAATTGCTCACTTTTCTGCTTGTCCTTCTCCGGCAGACTTGAATCGTTAAAGTTGCGCAAGGCAGAAAGAATACGTTCCTTCATTTCAGCGGCGGCATCGTTGGTGAACGTTATTGCCAGCACCGACCGGTAATAGTCCGGGTCGGAGGTGTGCAGGGCCAGTTTCAGGTATTCCTTTGTGAGGTGATAGGTTTTGCCAGAGCCGGCGGAGGAGGAGTATATCTTGAATGTTGAGGGCATAGCTTTTCTCTATTCTCTAAAGGTACAGCAAAGGGAGGGTTTCCCCCAAATCTGGCGCTGCGAATTTGGCTGCAAATACAACCGGGAAAAACAAAAAACCTCTGCCCGGTAGCAAGCAGAGGTTCTATAGGTTGGGGAAAGCCACCGGTGCTTACGCGTAGGTCAATTCTCCTTTTGATTCTGAAGGTTGCGCGGCAAAGTCCTTAGCACAAACATGGTACATGATTCGGGCCATCGACAGTGAATAGTCGGTTATTAGGCAATGCTGCTGCTCTGCGCTCATAAGGGCTTTGCTGCTGCCCAGGTTAAACTTGTTCAGCTCAATTACCTCGTCAAAATTCTGGCGCAGCATTTTCATGGCTTTGAACGAGGGCTCGTTATAGTATACCGGTATAACCTGGCACACGGCATAACTGCCTTTTTTTCGTTCCTGCGCAATCATATCGCAAAGGGCATCAATATTAGTTCTGTCAACGTCCGATAGAATCACGTAAAACACGTTACGGCGGTCAGCATTCAGCGCTCTGGCAGGTGCACTGCCCACAAGCATGTTGCGGCTGATTTTCGTGCCTTTCAGAAAAGCCTCGTCCTTTAGAATCTTGTTGTGGATTTTAAACGCCAGGGCACCTGCAGCGATCAGGTTAAAATCTTTGCCTTTTGTTGAGATTTTGGAGAAGTGTAACATATAGTAGGGACTTAGGGTTATGTTTTCGCTTTTATTTAGGCAATGGGTACTGAATGCATGGCAAAGCCACTGGCACTGCTACACCAAATATTTTATTCGGCATCTCCCGCACCTGTTACTAAATCAGGTGCAATTGTGCAAAATGTTTTTGTATCGTTTACTGCTTAACCCACAAGGAAGCAGCTTGTTAGGCAGAAAGGTGTTTTCTTTTACTACGTTTGTTTAATGCAAAGTATTCCTTGATTAGTCGCTTTAATGGTTGAGCTATTATTTACACTAGTGAATGTCAGTATTTTACGAGTAGACTGTTTTTTAAAGTTACTTTTTCTAATATTTAATTTGATTTAATTACTAATTTATGCATTAAAAAATATAATGCACTTATTTTATTGGATTATAAGTCGGGTGCACGATATGGTGGGTAAACAGACGGTAAATCAGTACAAAAGCAATTGCAGCCGATAAAAGAGGTACGATTAGGATATCACTTAAATAATAAGTAATTTTGCAGCTTGATTTGGATCAGGCTGATTTATTGATAACTGAATACACGGGTTGTTTTTTGTTTTCTTGTCGCTCTCTTCATAGGAGAGAAAGGTTGATTAGCAGGCTGCATCCAAGTGTACAGTTATACATAATTAGATGAACAAAATCAGATTTGACGAGCTTCCGCTATCGCCGGAAGTCCAGCGAGCCATCGCTGACATGGGTTTCGAAGAGGCTTCACCCATTCAAACAGAAGCTATTCCTGTTGTTTTAGAAGGCAGAGACATTATTGGCCAGGCCCAGACGGGTACTGGTAAAACCGCTGCTTTCGGTATTCCAACCATCGAGGGAATTGACCAGAACGACAGAAGCGTACAGGCGCTTATTCTTTGCCCCACGCGTGAGCTGGCCATTCAGGTTTCCGGAGAAATCCAGAAGCTGGCTAAGTATAAGCAAGGCATTAGTGTTGTTCCGATTTATGGCGGACAGCCGTACGAGCGCCAGTTGCGCGCGCTAAAGCAGGGTGTTCAGATTGTAATCGGTACGCCGGGCCGTGTAATGGACCACATCGAGCGTGGTACGCTTGTGCTAGACAAAGTAAGAAAGATTATACTTGACGAAGCGGACGAAATGCTGGACATGGGCTTCCGTGAAGACATTGAGTTTGTACTGGAGCGTATCCCTAAAGATCGCCAGACAATCTTCTTCTCGGCCACCATGTCAAAGCCAATCATGGAAATGACCAAGCGTTACCAGACAGATCCTGTTCTGGTAAAGGTGGTACACCAGGAGCTGACCGTAACCAACATTGACCAATCATACTTTGAGGTACGTAACAGCGCTAAGCCGGAAGTGCTTTCGCGCTTGATCGACATGTACAACCTCAAATCAGCCATTATCTTCTGTAACACGAAGCGCATGGTGGATGAACTGGTATCGGGCCTGCAGGCACGTGGCTATTTTGCAGATGCCCTGCACGGTGATTTGAACCAAAACCAGCGTACGAACGTGATGAACAAGTTCCGCAACGGCACGCTGGAAATACTGGTAGCAACTGACGTAGCTGCCCGTGGACTGGACGTGGAGAATGTGGAAGCCGTTATTAATTACGACCTGCCGCAGGACGAAGAGTCTTACGTACACCGCATTGGCCGTACAGGCCGTGCCGGTAAGTCCGGTAAAGCCTTCTCATTTGTAGGTGGCCGTTCTGACGGGTACAAGATCAAGGACATCATGCGGTATACCAAGGCGAAGATTGTGCTGCAGCAGGTACCGTCGTTGGAAGATGTAAATGAGATCCGCACGAACATGTTCTTCGATAAAGTGAAGGAAGTGCTGGAGAAAGGATCACTTGCCAAGAACGTGTCCCGCATCGAACGTTTTGTGAACGAGACAGATGGCTACACGCCGCTTGATATCGCAGCTGCCCTCTTGAAAATGAGCCTGAAAGAGGCGAAGGCAAAGGAGAAAGGCGCTGAAGCTGAGAAAGGCCTACGTGCCACGAAAGACGGCATGGATCGCCTTTTCATTACAATCGGCAAAAAAGACCAGGTACACCCGCGTGACCTGATCGACCTGCTGTCGCAGAACACCAGCATTCCGGAAGGACGTGTGGGCGATATTGACCTGTACGACAAGTTCAGCTTTGTGGAAGTGCCAACGGAGTATACTGCTGAGATCGTTTCCAGCATGAGCCGCTTCGAATACGAAGGCCGTTCTGTGGTGATTGAAAAGTCAGAGAAGAAAGGTACGCGTGAAGGCAAGGAAGGCGGAGAAGACTTCGGCTTTAGCAGTAGAGAAGGTGGTGATCGTGGTGCCCGAGGCAGAAGCGGCGGCGGTAGCTTCCGTGACAGAGACCGTGGTGACCGTGGCGGCGACCGTAGAGGTGGCGGCGGATTCCGTGGTGGAGACGGTGGTGGCGACCGCAGAGGTGGCGGCGGCTTCCGTGATAGAGACGGTGGTGGTGACCGCAGAGGCGGCAGCAACGGTGGCGGCGGCGGTTTCCGCAAAAGAAGATTTTAATTCTTCAATTTCCTGAAACATCGGCAGTTTTATGCCGTATACTATAGTATTACAGCTAAAGAAGTATAAAACCTTCGGAAGCAAAAGAAAAGGCCGACTTGAAACGTCGGCCTTTTTGATTTTAAGAAATATTCTCTGCAGACAAACCTTCTGCAGCAGCAGCCCGTAATAAGGGTATCATAAAAAGGTTGGAAGATTACGCTGGCTGCTTCGGTAGCAAGCTTTAACAAGGGTAGCATCAGACGGATGCTACCCTTGTTGTTTTTCAGTCGAAACCGAAATAACACAAAAAAAGGGTACCCGTGAGGACACCCTTTGTGAATATAAACTTACGATTTTACTTATTCTGCTTCGCCTGGTCGCGTAATGAGCGAATATGGTCATGTGCGCTTTTAACATCGCGGTACTGCTGTTCCACAATTGGCTTCAAGTCACCAGGCAGGTTTTTATCCAACGCTTCCTTGTAAGCTTTCACAGCATAATCTTCGCCACGCTCACACTCATCCAGCACTTTTGCCCTGTCTTTTGAGGATAGAGCCGACTTGATGTCAATCCAGGCGCGGTGTACCGTACCTTCTATAGAGCTTGACTCATCGTCGGTTTTGCCCATTTTGTGCAACTGGTCCTGCAATTCAGTGATCATGCTGTCGCGCTGCACGGCATACTTACGAAACAGCTCTTTCAGGTCCTGGTCTTCTACGTCTTCAGCAGCAGTTTTATAACCCTTCGCGCCATCCTTGCAACGTTCGATCAGGTGGTGTACTGTATTAAATACTTCTTTGTTATTTTCCATAGTTTTAAGCATATATGTTTCTGTATGCCTTCATACTGCTATGGTTTATTTTTTGTTGCCGATAAGGTGTTTCTGCCAAACTACATGCTTTTACTAGCCATATGCCTGCCCGCGAGATAGCCGGTGGTCCAAGCGGCCTGAAAGTTAAACCCACCCGTTATTCCGTCTACATCCAGCACCTCGCCAGCGAAGTACAAGCCCGGTACCAAGCGGCTTTCCATGGTCTTCATGTTCACCTGGCCTAGCTCAATGCCACCGCAGGTAACAAACTCCTCTTTAAAAGTGGTCTTTCCGATAACCTCCACCGGCAGGCGAAGCAGCGCTTCCAAAAGTTTGTTTGTGTTCTTGCCGGGCAAGTCAGCCCACTTAACCTCCTCCTGTATTTCGGCCAGTTGCGTTAGTCCGCGCCACAGGCGTTGCGGCAGGCCAAACAGTGGATTGCTGCTGACAGTCTTCTTCGGGTGCGCCTGGCGGTACTGCAGCAACTGCTCCCGCAGGCTCTCCTCTGTTTCGTCCGGCAGCCAGTTGATGAGTGCGGTAAAGGTATATTTCTGCTCGAAGAAATGGCGCGCGCCCCAAGCGGAAAGCTTCAGAACAGCCGGACCGGAGTAGCCCCAGTGGGTTATGAGCAAAGGCCCTTCGTACGCCAGTTTCTGTCCGGCAATCCGCACCAGCGCCCGTGGCACGGAAACGCCCATTAAATCTTTGAGGGGAGAGGAAGGCACGTTGAACGTGAAAAGCGAAGGCACCGGCTCCTGGATGGAATGCCCGAGTTTTTGCAACCAGGTATAGCCCTGGCTTTTCGGGCTGCCGCCAGTGCATACCAGTACCTGCTGTGCCTTTAGGCTGCTTCCTCCAGACAACTGAAGTATAAAGTATGGCTCCTCACCCGGTACATGCTCTATACTTTCCACACCGGTGCTGGTTCTTATCTCCACGCCCACACGGCTAGCCTCCTGTATTAAACAATTCACAATCGTTTCGGAAGTGTTAGTTACAGGAAACATACGGCCATCAGCCTCCGCCTTTAGCGGCACGCCCCGCTGCGCAAACCAGTTTACCGTTTCCTGCGCACCAAAAATCTTAAAAGCCTCTTTCAGCTGTTTCGCCCCACGTGGGTAGTGCTGCGAAAAAACGGTAGGCGCAAAGCAATTATGAGTCACGTTGCAGCGGCCACCGCCGGATACGCGCACCTTTGCCAGCAGCTTGCTTGTCTTCTCCAGCAGCAGCACCCTGGCTGCCGGGTTTGCTTCCGCACACGTTATTGCCCCAAAAAAGCCGGCAGCTCCACCGCCAATTACTACTATCTGCATCCTCTAAATTACTAATCTCTGCGAAGGCTTACCTGCTATACTTCACATGTAACCCTACTTTCAAACAACAGGGCGTTACAGGCGCTTCCCACAAATTTACGAAAAGAAACCCATGGGCTCAGGGTGCAGAAACACATAAGCCAATTCATCCTTGATTTTCTGGCTGTTGATAAGCTTGAAGTGCGTTTCTTCCATCTCGTCAAACTCAGGCGGCGTAAGTCCCAGGTGCCGGGCGGCGGCCGTGTAGAACTCTTTCCGGAGTGGGTGTCCGTCGGCACTGGCATGGTATACCTTGCCCCATTTATTCTGCTCTATGATGCGCTGTAAAATAGCCACACAATCGTCGAGGTGGATGAGGTTTACGGGAGCGTCTCCGTTGGGCACATGCTTTTTGCCGGCCAGGAACCTTCCCGGCTGCCGGTCGCCGCCCACCAGCCCGCCGAAGCGCAAAATTGTCGTCAGCCAGTCTTCCCGCCCCTGAAACAGGCGCTCAGCCTGCAGCAGCATGTGGTTCGGGTTTTCCTGCTCAGTAAAAACGATGTCCTCCTCAGTCACCACGCGGTTCAGGTCCTGGTACACAGAGGTGGACGAGACAAACAGGATGCGTTTGATTGGAGAGCTCAGCAAAGCTTTCAGGAGCAGGTGCATTTGCTTCAGGTAGCCCTCGCCGCCGTCGGAGCGCAGGTGTGGGGGGATATTGAGCACGAGTACATCGGCATTCAGAAAATCCTGCAGCAGTTCCTCGTCTGTTTCCGGATCAGCCAGGTTGAGCTGGTAAGGCAGTATGTTTTTCTGCACAAGCAGCACTAGCTTTTCTTGTGTGGTTGTAGAGCCTTTGATGGTATAGCCTGATTGCTCCAGCCGCTCTGCCAGGGGCAGCCCCAGCCAGCCGCAGCCCATGATGCTGATCGTTCCTCTTTCTTCCATAGTTCTTTATACTTGTTCGGCGAATAACAAATGGCAGGTGCTTCTGTTTCAAAACAGCCATGCCAATGCAAGTATAGCGACAAACAAAGGATAAATGACACACGACGTGGTGATAATCGGCTCGGGCTTCGGCTCTCTGACAGCAGCGGCGCTTCTGGCCAGGCAGGGGCTGCGTGTGTGTGTGCTGGAACAGGCCAAGTATCCGGGCGGCAGTTCCACTTCCTACAAGCGCAAAGGCTACTGGTTCGAGACAGGTGCCACCACACTGGTTGGCCTCGATGCGGACATGCCCCTGCGCTACCTGCTCGACCAGATAAAGGTAAAGCTGCCGGTACAGAAGCTGGAGCCCCCCATGCAGGTGCACCTTCCGGATGGGCAGACCCTGACGCGCTACGGCGATTTCGACGCCTGGATAAGGGAAGCGGAACGGGTGTTTGGCCCGGACAACCAGCGGCCGTTCTGGGAGCACTGCTACCGGATAAGCAAGCAAGTATGGCGTACCTCGCTGCAGCAGCAAAGCTTTCCGTTCTCCAACGTGAAAGACCTGCTGCTTTCATGGCTAAGGGCAAGGCCGGCGCAACTGAAACTGATTCCGGGCGCTTTTAGAACAATGGAGGAGGTGCTGGGCAAGTATGGTCTGCTGCAAAACAAGCTGTTTGTGGACTTTGTGAACGAGCAGCTGCTCATTACGGCTCAGAACAGCATGGAAGAGGTAAGCGAGCTGTTCGGCGCCACCGCCCTCTGCTATACCTTGTACAGCAACTACTATGTACCCGGAGGGCTTATCAATTTGGTCAAACCAGTAGTCACCTATATTACAAATGCCGGGTCAACAATCCAATATGGCCAGGAAGTACAATACGTGAAGCCTCAGCAACAGGGCTATGAAGTCATCACGCAGAAAGAAACGTTCAGGTGTACTTATATTATATCAGGCGTGCCACTGAACAATACAGCGAATATATTTCAGGATGCACGGGTACAGCAGCGGCTGCAGAAGTATATCATGCCATCAGAGAAGCTTAACGGTGCCTTCAGTATGGGGCTTGTGCTAAAAAGGAAAGAGCCGCTGCCCGTAGTACTCCACCACCAGGTGCACGTGCCGGAGGGGTTGCCCTTTATCGGGAGCAAAAGCATCTTTATCAGTTTCAGCCATCCTGCTGATGCCTCCAGGGCGCCCGCCGGAGAGTTTGTCGCCAGCATAAGTACCCACGTCAGTCACCCGGAGCTGCATCAACTGGCGGATAAAGAACAGCTGGAGGAGGCGATTCTGACGGCACTGATGCAAAAGGGAATTATCCATCGCGACCAGATTATTTCGGTGCAATCGGCAACGCCGGGGGCCTGGATATTCTGGACCAAGCGCGCCTTTGGGGCAGTGGGCGGGTATCCGCAGTACAAGCAAATCAAGCCGTGGCAGATGAAAGATGCGCGTCTTGATCATAAAGGGGCGTACGTGTGCGGCGATACGGTTTATCCCGGTCAGGGGATAGTAGGCGTTTGCCTGAGTGGCATTATTGCAGCGAACAAACTGCTTCAGGATCATTTCTGAGATATCAGCAGCTGTTAAACCAGAGACTTTATAGCAGCTTAAACTCTCAAAATGCCATTTAGGCAAGTAAGATCCATTGAGTAATCAATAATTCTCTGCAGGATTAAAAGCGAGAACACCACATGCTTTCTCTCTTTATTCAACGGCACATACATCAAAAGAAGGTCGAACAAGTATATATACTTCAGCTATACTTCTTAACTTTAAGAATACCGGAGATGGCGGATGCTTCTCTCCGCATGAGATAAACTTGAAAAAAGACTATGATCAAAGCAGAACCAATGTTAAAAGAGGGCGCCTTGAAAGGCAAGACCATTATCGTTACCGGTGGTGGTACTGGCCTTGGGCGCTCGATGGTTAAGTATTTTATGGAACTTGGCGCGAACGCTGTCATTACGAGCCGGAAGCTGGAGGTGCTGGAGCAAACGGCGAAGGAACTGGAAGCGGAGACAGGTGGCAACATACTGGCTGTTTCGTGCGATGTGCGCAAGTATGACGAGATTGAGGCAATGCTGAAAGCCACGCTCGAACGCTTCGGACGGGTGGACGTGCTGGTGAACAACGCCGCCGGTAACTTTGTAAGCCCCACTGAGCGCCTTAGTCATAAAGCCTTTGATGTGATCACAGACATCGTGCTGAAAGGCAGCTATAACTGTACCCTGGCACTGGGCAAACACTGGATTGCGCAGAAGCAGGAGGGAAGCATCCTGAATATCGTCACCACCTACGCTTGGACAGGCTCCGGCTATGTGGTGCCTTCTGCCTGTGCCAAGGCAGGCGTGCTGGCCATGACGCGCTCCCTGGCATCGGAGTGGGCCAAGTATGGCATCCGCTCCAACGCTATTGCACCGGGTCCCTTTCCGACCGAGGGGGCCTGGACGCGTCTTTTCCCGAAGCAGCTGGCTGAGAAGCTAGACCCGATCAAACGCATTCCGGTAGGACGTTTCGGGGAGCACCAGGAACTGGCAAACCTGGCCGCCTACCTGGTTTCCGATTATGCCGCTTTTGTTAACGGGGAGGTTGTAACTATAGACGGTGGCGAGTGGCTGCACGGGGCAGGCGAATTCAACTCCTTTGATCAAATACCGCAGGAGATGTGGGATGCGATGGAAAAGCAGATGCGCGGCAAAGGGCAGTAGAAGCTTCGCTTATACCTGAAAAGCAGCAAAGGCATGGAATACCATGCCTTTGCTGCTTTTAATTCTATATGTTTAGCGCCCTTAGCGTCTCAGCCCTGCAGGTTTACTGTGCCAAAAGAACGGCAAGCACCACGTTCACGCCCAAACCTATGCCCCAGTTCTTCCATACTTTTCGGGATTTGATTTTGCGGGCATTCTTTACATAGCCGGTTTTATAGTCAGGTTTCTGCATTAACTGATGGTCAGGGGAATCTAGGTTACGGTCTCTCGGAGGAGTTACAGAGCAAGCAATTGCCGGAACCAAGCCTATCAAAGGGCTGAGTAAACTGGCCACAAGCGTACCCGTACCGGCAGCTTTATAGCCATCATAGTGGTTGGTGGCATCTAACTGCCCTTTCTCCACCAAATTAACAGAGAGCATTTCAGGTGCTGCCGTCAACTCAGCTCTGACAGGTTCGGCTGTTTGCGCGGATGGGTCGAACTCAAATGTTTCGCTGGTGTTGTTGGCGTACTGGATCAGCGTTACATCATTTTTAGGGATAATGTAGGTGGGGCCTTCCAAGCTTTCAAAGCGCTTGTACTTAATCTCTGAAGGGGTAATCTCCAGCACTTTTGCCTCCAGCTTTTCTCCGGATCGCTTCATAATAACATCCTGTGCCTGCACGCCAGATAACAAGCCAACCGCACACAGGCAGGTAAGTAAAAACTGTTTCATAAAAAGTTTGTTTTGTAGATTATTCGATCTAAAAGTATAAACCTAATACCTAAATAACAATAGAATGCTATAAATATATGTAGCTGTTGGTGAATAAAATAGAAATAGCCCCGACTCAAAGAACCGGGGCTATTTCTATTGTTTTACTTCATATTACTGATGCGGATTCACATAGGCAGGATCTCCGCCCTCATCTTCCGGTTTGTAGTTAGTCCTAAGTCTAGCCAGACCTTTCTTACCGTAAGCCAGCCGCGTAATTACCACATACAGCACCGGCACCACAAAGATGGCCAGGAAGGTTGCGGCAAGCATACCGCCTATCACCACCCATCCGATTGTCTGGCGCGAAACGGCACCAGCACCGGAGGCCAGGGCTAGTGGAACCACACCAAGTATAAAGGCCATCGACGTCATGATGATCGGGCGAAGACGCAGCTTCACGGCCTCAATCGTAGCCTCAATTAGCTCCATGCCTCGGTCTACCCGCTCCTTGGCAAACTCCACTATCAAGATAGCGTTCTTGGCAGCCAAACCAATCAGGGTGATCATACCGATTTGGGCATACACATTATTGTCCAATTTTGGCAGGAACGTAAGGGCCAGTATCGCTCCGAACATTCCCAGCGGAATGGCAAAAAGTATGGAGAACGGCACCGACCAGCTTTCATAAAGGGCAGCCAGCAAGAGCAACACCAGAATAATAGACAGGGAGAAAATATAGATAGTACTGTTGCCGGCTGTTAATTCCTCGCGGCTAAGGCCGGAAAAATCATACCCGTAGCCGGCTGGCAATACCTGCTCAGATACCTCCTGCAGTGCCTGCAGCGCCTGCCCGCTGCTGTAGCCGGGAGCGGCACTACCCATCACTTCGGCCGAGCGGAAGAGGTTGTAATGCGAAATAACGGAAGCGTTCTCCACTACCTTATAATTTACCAGCGCACTAAGCGGTACCGACTCGCCCTGCCTGTTCATCACGTAGTACTGCTTCAGGCTTTCAATATCCATTCTGTAGGCGGTGTCAGCCTGTGCCACTACCCGGAAATTCCGTCCGTATCGGGTGAAGTCATTCACATAGCGGCTACCCATCAGCGACGACATGGTGCTGTAAATATCAGAGATAGCTACTCCCTGGCGCTTCGCCTTCTCGCGATCCACCTCCACATGGTAGCCTGGCGTTCTGGTGTTGAAGAAACTATAGGCCATGGCTATTTCAGGACGCTGGTTCACGACGCCCAAAAACTGGCCCAGCACTCCTTCAAACTCCTTTAAGCTGCCGCCACCAGCGCGTTGCTCCAGCATGAAGCTAAAACCGCCAGAGCTGCCGAGGCCTGGAATAGCCGGTGGAGCCACCACAATCACATTAGCCTGTTTGATGGCGGCAAAGCGCTGGTTCAGGGTTGCCATAACACCTGCCAACTGGTCTGCTTCATTCTCCCGCTGGTCCCAAGGCTCCAACTGCAGGAAAATTGTGCCGCTGTTCGACTTAAAGGAGAAATTGATCGCATTCAGGCCGCCAATAGCCGTGTAATTCCTGACAGCCGGAATATCCTTTAGAATATCTCCCATTTCAGCCAGTGTGGCCTCTGTTCTGTTAGAAGAAGATCCTTCGGGCAATTCTATGGATATAAACATGCGCCCTTCATCTTCCGTCGGGATAAAGCCTGTCGGTTTAGCAGAGAACAAGCCTACCGTTCCGGCATAAACGCACACCAGGATGATGAGCACGAGCGGCGCCGCTTTTATACTTCTGCGCACCCCGGAGGAGTATGATTCTGTCGTGCGGGCAAACCAGCCGTTAAACTTGTAAAAGAACTTGTTGATGCCCCTGGAGTTCTTGTTCACGTTCATCGGCTTCAGCATCAGCGAGCAAAGCGCAGGCGTGAGCGTAAGCGCCACAAAAGCAGAGATTAGTACCGAGATGGCAATGGTGATGGCAAACTGCTGGTACAGGCGCCCCACGATTCCAGGAATAAAGCCCACCGGTATGAATACCGCCGCCAGAATCAAGGCAATAGCAATTACAGGGGCTGTTATCTCTTTCATAGCTTTCCGCGTTGCCTCCTTTGCCGAAAGCCGCTCATGGTCGATGTAGTGCTGCACAGCCTCCACCACCACAATGGCATCATCCACCACAATGCCTATGGCCAGTACAAACCCAAATAGGGTGAGTGTGTTGATGGTGAAACCCAGCGGAATAAAGAAAATAAAGGTACCAATGATGGACACCGGAATCGCCAGGATAGGCACCAACGTAGCGCGCCAGCTCTGGAGGAACAGAAACACCACAATAATCACCAAGATCAGCGCCTCTACCAGCGTATGCACCACCTCGTTGATCGATACCTGCACCACCGAAACTGTTTCAAAGGAAACAATATAATCTACATCGGCAGGGAAGGTGCTTTTCATCTCCGCCAGTGCCGCATAAATGCCCTCGGCTGTTTCGAGGGCGTTACTGCCCGGCGCCTGGTACAACAGCAGGATGGCAGCCGGGTTCCCGTTGATAGTGGCGGCACGGCCATAGTCAAAGCGGCCAAACTCAATGCGGGCCACATCCCTTAAATATACTATAGAACCGTCTTCCGGATTGGTCCGGACGATAATGTTTCCGAACTCCTCCTGTGTTTGCAGGCGGCCCGTCACCGTAATAGGGTACTGGAAAGCTTGGCTATCAAATTGCGGCTTGGCACCGACGGTACCTACGGCCACCTGCAGGTTTTGCTCCTGTATGGCTCCCGTAACTTCGCTGGTGCTGATGCTGTACTGGGCCAGTTTGTCCGGTTTCAGCCAGATGCGCATACTGAAGTCCTGCCCCAAAGCATTAATGTCACCAACACCCGGCACGCGCAACAGCGCGTCGCGCACATAGATATTCGTGTAGTTGTCGAGGTACTGTATGTCGTGCGTTTTGTTCGGCGATATAATACCGATAACCATCATGATGCTGGGGTTACGCTGGCGCACCGTCACGCCCAAACGTCTCACTTCCTCCGGCAATCTTGGCTCTGCGATACTGGCTCGGTTCTGCACGTCCAGGGTAGCAATGTCGATGTCGGTGCCGATCTCAAAAGTGACACTCATGTTCATCTGGCCGGTACTCGTGTTGGTGGAGGTGATATACGCCATGCCCGGCGTACCGTTGATCTGCGTTTCAATCGGCGTGGCCACACTCTGCTCCACGGTCTCGGCATCGGCACCTGTGTAGTTAGCCGACACGGACACAACAGGAGGGGAGATGTCCGGGTACTGCGTCACCGGCAGGTTCATCATCGCCAGCACGCCCACCAGCACGATCACTATGGAAATGACCATGGCGGTGACCGGCCTCCTTATAAATACATCTGATATCATTTGCTTCTTCTTTTCTTGGGTTAATTAGTTTTTACCGCCTGCCTGAGGGGCGGCTCCCGGTGCCTGCTGCGGTGCGCCCACCTGCACTTTGGCACCCTGGCGTAGCTTCTGTATTCCCTCCACCACAATGTTGTCGCCGGCTTTTACACCTTCGCGCACCACTATGTCGGAGCCGAAGCGGGTACCGAGCTGCACGTTCTGCTGGGTTACAGAGTCGCCCTGCACCACGTACACAAAATATTCGCCCAATTGCTCTGATACAGCCCTGTAAGGGATTACAAGCTGGTTGCCAATATCCTGGTTCAGTACATTAACTGTTACCGTCATCCCCGGCACTAAAACAGCATTCGGGTTCGGGAATTGCACCCGCACGGTGGTGGTACCGGTACGCCTGCCAATCGCCCTGTCTATCACCAGCAGTTTGCCTGTATGCGGGTACAGTTCGCCGTTGTTCAGGCGAATGGTGAAAAGCGAATCGGGCTGGTTGCCTTGGGTGAGGCCACTGAAACGGGAAATCTCCTGCTCGTTAATATCAAAATCAACGGCGATGGGATCCATGGAGGAAATGGTGTTGAGCAGCGGCTGGCCTGGTGAAACCTGCGCACCCACGCGCACCTGCGAAATGCCGATGGTGCCGCTGAAGGGGGCAGTAATCACGGAATAGCCTAAGTCTGTTGCCACGCTTTGCACCTGCGCCTCCGCTGCCGCCACCTGCGACTTTGCCGTTTGCACATCGGTGCGGGCATAATCTACCTGCTGGCGTGCAATAGCGTCCTTCTGCGCGAGGGTCTCATAGCGCTCCAAATCCTTCTGCACGCGTGCAAGATTAGCACGGGCGCTCTGCAGATTGGCCTGCGACTGCTGGTAAGCTGCCCTATACTTGCTCTGATCTATTTCATAGAGCTTCTGGCCTTTGGTTACTTTCTGGCCGTCCTGCACATAAATGTTAGTAATGTACCCCGCTACCTGCGGGCGCAGTTCTACTTCCTGCAGTGGCACCACAGAGCCAGGGTAGGTGTCGGTGCCCGTCACGCGCTCCTCAGAAACGGTAATGGTGTTAACGGGAACGGCCATAGCGGCGGGGTTCATCTGCTGTTGCCCGGCTTCTTCGCCACCGCAAGCGGTAAGTATAACTGGGCCGGAGATGGCTGCAAGCAGCCAGAGTGTATGTCGCTTCATGCTGATTTGTGCTTATTTCTTAGTTGATGTCTATGGTACCGATAGCACGCTGGTAATCCAGTTTGCTGGCCATAAGGTTGAAGAGTGCGTTATAGTAATTCAGTTGGGTGGTACGAAGGTCTGTTTCCGCCACAATCAGGTTTATGTATGGCACAATACCCTCATCATACTGCAGCTTGATTACCTCATACACCTCCTCGGCCAGCGCCACGTTATCCCGGACCGTCAGCCACTCGTAATAATCGCTTTTGTAATCAGCCAGTGCCGCCTGATATTCGGTGTTAACGGCATGGCGCACGTACTCCGTTTGCACTTCCAGCCGGTCCAGCCGCAACTGGGCTATCTTTATGCTCTGAAGTCTTCGCGTACCCTGAAAAATAGGCAGCGACACGCGCAAACCCACGCCGGAGGTAGGATAGGCCTGGTTGTAAAGCTGCGAAAACTCGTCGCTAAAAAACAGCCAGTTATAGGTACCGTAAGCAGATACAGTCGGAAGAAAGCTCCACTTGTAGTAGGCCTCGTTGAGCTGCAGGAGCTCACGTTGGGTCTGCAGTTGCTGCAACTCAATGCGGTTGGCAAAATTCAGAACCTCCGTGGTATCCACCAAAACCAGTTGCTGCATGGACTCATAGTCATAAGCCAGGTCTAGCTCCTGCTCAACCGGAAAACCCATCAACTGCTTCAGGTAGGCCACTTTGGCCTTGATGCTTTCCTGCGCGCGCTTTATATCACTGCGTATGTTGCCGAGCGTAATGGCCGCGCGCTGGTAATCCGTTTTATCCACCAGGCCCACCTCGTACCGGCTTTGCGCGTCGCTGTACTGCTTCTGCTGCCTTGCCAGGTTTTCATTTAAAATCCGCAGCTGCTCCTGCGACAGCAGCACATCATAGTATGCCTTGCTAACATCCACCACCGTGTTTATTTTGGTATCGGTAATGTTTTGCTGCAACTGCTCCTTTGTATGGCGCGCTGCCCTTGCAGCCAGTAGCAGGTCGCTGCTGTAAATAGTCTGCGTGGCCTCCAGCAGGACATTGGAAGTATAATTGCGGCCAAGCGTTATCAATTGGTCTCCGAAAGGCTGCTGCTGCAGCTTCAGGTTCTTGGTGCCGCCGTAATTGGCCGACACCTGCGGCAGCCAACCCGAGAGATTGACGTTTATTTCGCGCTTGCCGATGGTCTCATCAATTAACGCCTGCTCCACTTGAGCACGATGCTGCAGCGCATATGCAACACACTGTTCCAGGGTAAGCTCTTCTGCGGCAGTGCCCGCTGTTTCCTGCGCCTGCAGAAGGGAGGGGCTAAGCAAACCGGCCAGGATCAGCATCCTAAATTTTTTAATTATTTTCATCATCTATCTTGTGCTCGTGTTTTAGCTGGTTCTAAATTGTCTTAAGCGGCAGGTAAAGAGTTGTGCTAGCATAATTTAAACTGCACAAATACTGTTTAAACATAGATTCTATTTTAGTTAAAGCCTCTACCTTACGAAGTACCTACGATCGCTTGGTCATACCGTCCCAAATAATTTCCCTGATCTGCAGCAGTTCCTGCTCAGTTATACTTACGTGGCGCAGTCGCATCATTTTGGCCGTGGTAATGATGTTTCCAAGCACCAGCACACTTAGTACTTCAGGGTTTGCTTCACGCAAGAAGCCGTCCCGCACCCCTTGTGCCATGAACAGGTTCAGGTGCTGCCGGATTTTATCCTGCTTCGTATCATGCATCAGTTTTTGGTAGGGTGAGTTCACAAACTGCTCAAAGAAAATAAGTACATTGGGGTTGTGGCTGTAGAAGCGGTAAAGGTTAAGCCACAGGTTGTAAAATCTATACTTGTAAGGTAAGCTTTCCGAATCGTTCTGCTGCATCGCCTCTATCGCATTGGTCATGATATAGGAGAACACATTACATATTAACGCATCTTTGCTTTCGAAATAGTGGTAAATAGTACCTGCCGCTACCCCAGCCTTTTTAGCCACTAAACTCATAGGGGTACCATGAAAGCCATGCTCCCTGATCAACTCCAGTGTGGTGTCTAAAATAGCTTTTTTCTTCCCTGCCAGCTGTTCCATTTTATTTGTCTGAACTCAATTGAACGTTCATTCGGTCGGCAAAGGTACGATAACAAACCAAAACACCAACACCTTCGCCTATACTTATACTTTCAGAATAGCAGTGAAATGTATTAGGAGTAAAGCAAAAAGTATATCAAATGTTTACCAGTACAAGTGTAATTACAAGCATAGGAAGTATAAACTGCTGCTGCTATGGTCAATAAGGTTGTTTCTACAACTATTTGTGCATCAGAAAACACATATACCAAGTATATGGACGCTGCGGGAGGAGCCAAATAAAATTTGCAAAGCATGATGGTACGCAGCTACTACGGCAGGTTGGGAAGCATAAAAGGTGGAATGGTTCTGTGATTCTATTTTATTAAACACTTAATAAAATGAAGAGAACCTGAACGGAAGAAATGGGTATAGGATAGTAATATATCTTTTCATTGAAAGTTATAAAAATGAAAAAAAGACGCCGCCTAAGCACTGGCACACAGTTGCCACAATGGCCAAAACTTGGCAGTACTACCTTTTAGTGCAACGATCTGCTTTAGAAATCCCTTTATTTGGAAGAGGCTGTACAAACACAAACAGCACAGCATACCTCCGTGCTGTTATGCTGTGCTTAAACTTTAAATAGATTGCACTACTGGATGCTAGATGCGCCGTCTGTACTTTCAATCAAAGGAGTGTCTGGTGAAGTTCTAGCTGGCATTAGCCTTTAGCACGCGCAAGAAGTTACCGCCCAATATTTTTTTGATGTCGCTTTCGCTGTAGCCACGTGCAACCAGCTCTTTAGTGATCAGCGGGAATGTATCCACCCCGTCTAACTGCTGCGGGGCCGAGGTGATGCCATCAAAATCAGAGCCTAGGCCCACATAATCTACTCCTACAAGTTTTACAATATAATCAATGTGGTCGATCAGAACAGAAAGGGGAGGGCGTATCTGTTCTACTTCGGCAGGATAGGCTTCTGCCATATAATCCATGACCTTCTCTTTTGTCCATCCAGTGGTTTCGAGTGAATCACTTTCAGATTTATGCGCTCTTTGAAAGTCATTGATGCGTTTCCGGAAGTTAGGGTCCAGAAAGTCGGAGAAGAAGTTGAGTTGTATAACGCCTCCGTTTTTGGCCACGGCTTTAATCTGCTCGTCCTTCAGGTTTCGGAACACCGGGTTCAGCGCGTAAACATCGCTGTGCGACACAAGCACCGGCTTTTTGGTTATCGCCATTACATCCCAAAAGGTTTTCTCCCCAACGTGGCTCAGGTCTACCAGCATCCCTAACTTGTTCATGCGGCGCACAATCTGCTTGCCCAAATCCGACAGCCCTTTATCGGCTTCATTCAGTTTTCCCGAAGTTTCGGCCATGGCTGAGGTGGCCCAGGGGGTAGAATTATTCCAGGTGAGGGTAAGGTAAATGGCGCCGCGCTTGCGCATTTGCTCCAGCTTTTTCAGGTCATTCTCTATCATATGGCCGCCCTCCACACCAATCATGGCAGCCATTTTACCTTGCTTTACGGCCTGCATCACCTCTTTATAATTTGTAACCAACACCATTTTGTCAGGGTTGCGCTTTACAATGGCCTCCAGGGAATCTATCTGCTGCATGGCATACTTGAAAGAACCCGTCTCGTCGCTCCAAACTGAGAAAACCTGCACATCTACACCGCCCTCCTTAAAACGCGCCAGGTCGGAGTGCGTTTTACCCCGCAGGTCATCGTTCAGGTTGAGCCCTTCCATTACGTTTATAAGCACATCATTATGAGTATCCGCCACGATGGCTTCTGCGTGTATTTTTTTATAATCTTGTGCCTGAGAAGAAAGGCTGGCTAAACTAAGGCCAAGGGTGGCGCCAAGGCCCACTAGTATAAAGCGGTTATTCATAGAGACTGATTTTTCGTGATTATTCTTTTCCTGTCCAGCTATACTTGCTGATCAGTTTCCTAAATATAGTTATTTATAAGGAATAGTAGGTGTTACGTGTGGAGTGGAACTAAGTAAAGCAGCGGCTCAACGCAACAGGTCCTGCAGATTTATAAATATGCTTTTGCTTCTGCCCCTGCACAAAAAAGAGCACCCTGCTTAACAGGATGCTCTTTGTGGCTTAGGGAGATAAAAGAAACAATTAAAACCGACCAATGTGGTCGTAGCTGGTGTGTGCCTCCCACTCCCTGAACTTGGTTATCTCCTTCATAAAGGCATCGATGAACCAGGCCATCAGGCTTATGTCATCCAGCAGCCCCAGTGCGGGTATAAAGTCCGGAATTAAATCGAGCGGCGACACCAGGTAAAGCAGTACCGCCACACCTAGCCCCAACGACTTCTTCGATACATCCCGGTAATGTCCGTTAATGTATGCCCTTACTAGGCGAATAAAGGTTTGCATGAAGTTCTTCAGCTGGTCGAAACCGCTTTCCTTACTTTCCACATTCACCAGCTTATTATAGGCTGTCGTCAGCAACAGACCCAGTTTGAAGGGCTTGCCCAGTAACCCGCCGGCCTTACCTGTAAACTTTTTGAAGATAGGGTTTTGCGAAATTGTAAATCCTTTCTTTATCCAGTCGTTAAGCATATATTCTCTTTTTTTGATGTTCAGTATATTCCTGTACGTTTATATCCCGGTAATGGCTGCATCAGTGGCATCGCAGATGCGGACAAGGCTAAATATATTAAAATAAATATACCTATAACACTTGATTAGCTCGCAATAGCTTCTTAAAATTGGTACATTGATGACAGCAAATAATACAAGCTCTCGCATTTTAAAAATTTCGCTACATGAGGCTACCAAAGATTGGTTTGATCGCGCTTTTGGGTTTATCAGCCGCCGCATATGGGGCTGCTTACCTGTTGCCCACTCAGCTGGAAGTGGAGCGCAGCATACACCTGGTACAGGAGCCGGCACTGGTGTACCGTTACCTGAATAACCCCACAGAATGGCCGAACTGGAGTGCCATCAACAGAAAAGACGATCCCTCGGTTATTCACCTGTACGGTGGTCCTTTTGAGGGGAAGGGTGCCCGCCTGCAGTGGAGCGGCGACGAAGTGGGAAATGGCCATATTATTTTTACAGAAAGCACCAGCCCCAGCAGCCTTGTGTACCAGCAGTATTTGCCCGGCGCAAACGATACGGTGCAAGGATACTTCACAGTTCAACCTGAGCGGGATGGTACGCTGCTGACGTGGCGGCAAAATGCATCCCTGGCGCAAACCTTCGAGGGGAAGCTAAAAGGGATCATGCTCAAACGCCGGATGCAGCAGGAGCAGGAAAAAGGCCTGATGGGGCTAAAAATATTGCTTGAGAACCAAAGTAAAAAGAAGACATCCTAAAACCTACTACAAATGCCTACGACGATAAATAGACCGGCTCCGGACGAATACCCGGATTACTACCATGGGTACATGGACTTATTACCTGAAGGGGACGTTCTTTTCCTGATGGAAAAGCAGACGGCTGACCTGAGGCATATGTTCAAAAACATTTCTGATACGCGTGCGGAGGAAACTTACGCCGAAGGAAAGTGGACCATGAAAGAGCTGTTGCAGCACATGATTGATTCCGAGCGCATTTTCGGCTACCGTGCCCTGTGTATCAGCCGTGCTGAGGAAGCCTCCTTGCCAGGTTGGGATGAGAACCGCTATGTAAACAACTCCTTAGCCAACATTCGCCCTTTAACCAATTTGCTGGAGGAGTACGAATTGGTGAAGCGCAGCAACATGGCCATGTTTAAAAGCTTTACTGCCGAAATGCTTAGCACCGAAGGCATTGCCAATGGCAGAAGAATAACCGTTCGGGGTCTGGTCCATGTGATGGCAGCACACGAACTGCACCACATGCGGATTCTGGAGGAGCGCTACCTGAGGCGGAAAAGCTAAACAGCGTATAGAAAATAAAGAGCCCTGGCGCAAGAATAAGCTTGTGCCAGGGCTCTTTGTTTTCTAATTGAAGGATACCTGATTCTATAAATGCTCTATACTACAAAAGATCATTTGCCAAGTTAGCCAACTCAGAGCGCTCTCCTTTCTGCAAGGTGATGTGCGCATAGAGCGGGTGGTTTTTAGCCCGGTCGATCAAGTAGGAGAGGCCGTTACTCTGAGAATCCAGGTAGGGCGTGTCGATTTGGTAGATGTCGCCGGTAAAGATGATTTTGGTGTTCTCTCCGGCCCGCGAGATAATCGTTTTCACCTCGTGCGGCGTGAGGTTCTGCGCCTCATCCACGATAAAGATAATATTCGATAAGCTTCTCCCGCGGATGTACGCCAGTGGGGTGATCATCAGCTTCTCCAGCTCCACCATTTCGCGCAGTTTCTGGTACTCCTTGCTTGTTTCGGAGAACTGGTTCTGTATATACTTCAGGTTATCCCAAAGCGGCTCCATGTACGGGTTCAGTTTTGACTTAATGTCGCCGGGCAGATAGCCGATGTCTTTGTTGCTTAGCGGCACCACCGGGCGCGCCAGGTACAGTTGCTTGTAGTCGCGGCGCTGCTCTACGGCACTGGCCAGCGCCAGCAGGGTTTTACCTGTGCCGGCCACGCCCTGTATACTCACCAGCTTTATCTGCGGGTTCAGCAATGCATGCAGGGCAAACGCCTGCTCGGCATTGCGGGGTTTCACGCCGTAAGCCGTGTGCTTGTCCACGCGCTCCAGCCGTTTCTCGGTAGCGTTGTAAAAGGCAAGTATGGAATTCTTGAAGCTCTTAAGTATAAAGAAGTGGTTGTCGGCCGGCGCCTCCTTCAGTACTTTCTCAACAGCGCAAAAGCCTTGCTCATACAACTCATTTATACTTTCAGCGGGTACATCCTCAACTGTATCGTTGCCGGTGTACAAGCCTGCCACATCCTGTATCTTTCCGGTTTCATAATCCTCTGCGGTGATATTCAAAGCACGGGCTTTCAGACGCAGGTTGATGTCTTTTGTGACCAGCACCACCTTGTTTTCCTGCATTTGCTCCTGCAGTTGCAGCGCTGCGTTCAGAATGCGATGGTCGTTCTTGTCACCGAAGATTTCCGTGGCCCCCACACCCTTCGTCTCATGGTTCATCAGCACTTTAAAGTTGCCTTTGTTCTTGCCGTTCAGCGGCAGCCACTCCTGCAATTTGTGCTCAGCCGACAGCTTATCGATAAAGCGGATAAATTCCCGGGCCTCGAAGTTCTTGATGTCATTGCCTTTTTTAAAGTTATCGAGTTCTTCCAGCACCGTGATCGGAATAGCCACATCATGCTCCTGGAAATTCCTGACGGCGCTGTGGTCATAGAGTATGACAGAAGTATCGAGCACAAAAACTTTCTTCTGTTGCGTGTCCAGTGCTTTTGATTTCTGTGCGGCTGGTTTTGCGGATTTACTTACGGTTAGGTTGCTGCCTTTGCTGCGGGTGGATTTAGCGGCAGGAGCGGTCTCTTTGGTTGCATGCGCCATAGGTATGGGGTTAGGGTGAAACCATGTTAGCAGTAGCAGCTGAGATTGGGTGCAGCGGCATACGCTGTTTCTCCTGTTTACGATAGATTCGGGGGACAGGCCATGGTGCTGAGCCTGTGGGAGAAGGGGAAAGAAGGGTGCGGAAAGCTGTAAAGTTCTTATTAAATAGCTATACCCTTGACAGCTAATAAATTATAAATCAGGGATAGAGGTGAATAAATATTTAGTTTTTGATATTTTTTTTGAAGTAGTCTATGCCGCTACAAGACAGGCGCTGTACAAGTATGGCGCAGTAATGATGACTAGCTGCTAAGCCAGGGTATAGAAATCCTCCTTCTCCTTATCGTGGAGCAGGAGATAGCCATGAATTACGAGCTTCACCAATATTCTGTAGGCACGGCGCTCGGAGAGGTTTGCCAGTTTCATATATTGGTTTAGGGTAATGCGCGGATGTGTGAGCAGGTAATCCAGCACAGCGGTCTCGTGGCGGTCCAGCGGGAGCGGCTCAAAAGCGGAAGGTTCCTGTTCCATCACTTTGTCTACCATTTTAGAGGTCTGCACGCTAGTATCCTTCACCCGCACAAAACCACGCCAGTCATCTTCCTTTACTTTGGCAAAATGCGGTTTTGTCTTGCTTTCCGCTATAGTCACTTTCAGAACTGTTCGGTCATCCTGCTCAATTTCCTCATACTGCAACAGCACAGGCGGGTCGCAGTAAAAGCCAGCTGCCAGATCAAGCGTGTGTTTTTCCTCTTCCGGGTCCACGCCACACACATAGCCGTTGTCCTTTACACCAACAAGTATGGTGCCGCCACGCGTGTTGGCAAAAGACACCATCGTTCGGGCAATTTTCTCCGGCTTCGTCACGCGCTGCTTAAAATCAACGGTGTCGCTCTCTCCTCCGAAAATCAGTTTCTGTAGCTCGTCCATGAGTATGCGAAAAGTGAAACAGCAAGTAAGCCGTAGTGGTAACTGCCTATACTTGTACTGCGCTCAAAAGGTAAGGCATTGTGCTGAATATAAAACAAAAAGCGAGCCTATACGGCCCGCTCTGTTAAGTTTATGTTAATTGGCTGAGATCTGCTTAGAAAGGCAAGTCGATGTCAGCGTCGCTGCTATAGAAAGAAGGGGCATCCTGCTGCTGGGAGCCTGCTGGCGCACCCGCCTGTCCGGCAGCTGCCGACTCTAAACGCCATGCCTGCAGGTTGGTAAAGTACATGGTCTGGCCGTTTTTGGTGAAAGGCTTGCCGGAAAGGTTAAATGTTACTTTCACTTCATCGCCGTTCTTGTAGGTGTCAAGCAGGTTGCACTTGTCCTGCGTCAGCTGAAATTTGCAGTACTGTGTGTATGAGCCATCCGGAATCTCCAGCACAAACTCGCGCTTCTTGAATTTGTCACTGATCTGTTGCTCTTCAAAGATCTCGTACAGCTTACCTTGGATATCAAAAGACATAATAAATGAATTTAGAATAGATTATTTACTTAGAACAAAGATAACTAATTTCTGCTAAAATTAGGTCCCGTTAAAGGCCTTTATCACGGCTTTTCCGCCAAAAAAATCAGCTATTATAACACCCCATTCGCAGCAAGCGTAGAGGGGAAGCAACACCTTAACATTTTACCGATACATGAAAAACATAGCCATAGCCCTGCATGGAGGAGCCGGTACCATTGAGAAAAAATCCCTTTCACCTGAACAGGACAAGGCTTTTCGGGCTGCGCTGAAACAAGCTGTTGAGGAGGGGCACCAGGTGCTGGCAAGAGGCGGCAACGCCCTCGATGCAGTAGAGTTGGCGGTGACACTGCTGGAAGACTCCCCTCTTTTCAATGCCGGCAAAGGCGCCGTGTTTACGAAGGAAGGAAAGCACGAAATGGACGCGGCTATTATGTGTGGGCGTACGCTGGAAGCCGGGGCGGTAGCTGGTGTGCGTAACATCAAAAACCCGATACAATTGTGCCGAAGCATCATGGAGCACTCCGACCACGTGATGCTGAGTGGGTACGGTGCTGAGGAGTTTGCGCTGAACCACGGCTTGGATTTCGCCCCTGAGTCCTATTTCTTTAATAAGTTCCGGTATGAGCAGTGGAGCGAAGTGCGCGACACGAATATTTACCAGTTAGACCACACCGTGCACACTGACGAAAAGTTCGGTACAGTTGGTGCCGTAGCCCTGGACGCCGCGGGAAACATAGCCGCGGCCACCTCTACGGGAGGCATGACGAACAAACGCTACAACCGTATTGGCGATACACCCATCATCGGGGCGGGTACGTACGCGAACAACGCCACCTGTGCTGTGTCGTGCACCGGCCATGGGGAGTATTTTATGCGCGCTGTGGTAGCCTATGATGTTTCCTGCCTCATGGAATACAAAGGGCTTTCGCTACAGGAGGCTTGTGAAGCGGTAGTTAACCGGAAGCTGGTTAAGTTTGGTGGAGAAGGCGGCCTTGTTGCCATCGCGCCCAACGGTGACGTGGCAATGCCCTTTAATTCCGAGGGAATGTATCGCGCAAAGAAAGCAGGGGAGCAGCAAGCCTTTGTGGCCATCTACAAAGACGAGCAAGTATAAAAGTTTCACAGATCCAGCGGGCAAAGAAACTACTGAACCTGCTGCTGTACATGCTATGAGTTGCTTCGCCTGTGCTGTACATGCTATGAGTTGCTTCGCCTGTAGCATATTCATATCAAACGAGCCGTCTTACATATACTATATGCTGCAGGCAAGAATATTAGCTTAAACACTTAGCTACTGGTTTCCTGTAGGTTTGCGTGGCGGTAAGCCTCCTCACTGGCATAGAAGGTACGGGTGTTGATATCAAAGATATTGCCTTTGGCGAGCACGTGCATCACCATATGGTCTATGGCAACAGGGCGACCTTTCTCCACATCGTTGATATTTGTATACTTTACCTCATGTCCGTCGGCAATCACCACCAGATTTGAACCGATGGTCTCTACCTTACAGCCTTCTGTGATCAGCACACCGGTGTCTTCGCCCAGCCCGATTCCAATAGTTTTCGGATAGGAAACCACGGCCTCCATTAAACGCCCGAAGCGGCCGCGCTTCACAAAATGCGTGTCGATGATGGCACTGTCTAGCAACTCAAGCCCGGTACCCATTTTCACAGCCCCCCGCAGGAGCGACTCCGGAGCACTTCCTCCTTTTATCATGCGCTTGCTCATCGCCATGGCGCCGGCACTGGTACCGGCAATAACGAAGGGTTCGTGCCAATAACGATGTTTCATTACTTCCAGTATCTGAGTGTTCAGGAACATGCGCGTGATACGTGACTGATCGCCCCCGCTAAACATAACACCATCGCAGGCGTTCACACGCTGAATGTATTCAGAAAGCTTCGCATCGTCCTGCGTTTTGATATGCATTAAATTCACGTTCTCCACACCCAAAATGCTGAAAGCACTTAGGTAACGCTCGCCTACTTCCTCCGGAATCATAGAAGCCGTGGTGATAACCTCTATATGGGGTTGTTTCGCAGGAATTTCTTTCAGGAAACGCTTTAGGATGCCTAGTTCAAAAAAATCCAGGTAATATTTTTTCTTTGATCGCGGGTTCGGGTAAGTGCCTTTGTCCTCGTTGCCGCCAACTGCTATTAGTTTTCCTTTTGGTATATCCACAGGTAATGATGGGAGTGATTTAAGTTGAAGTAAAAATTTTAAGGGTCAATTATCATACGGCAGAAGCGCGTTTAGTTTGCGCGCGCCTCTGCTACGCTCATTTTAAAAGTATAGGGATACAACAGAGAATACAAGTAATATTACCGCTTTTATATGCCGCTATATATGAAATATACTATAACAAGATTCCATTAACCCAATATTAAAGCTTTTTGCTAACAAAAAGTCATATTAGTATAACTCGAAAGTAGCAGTGCCGTATAGATTGCCAAAGACAGTAACAAAGGATTATTTTAACGCGAAACCTTTCCAAGCTATGAAACTAAACAACTTAAAGGATCTGATGATCCACGAACTAAAAGATATTTATAACGCTGAGCAGCAGATCACGAAGGCACTTCCGAAGATGATGGAAGCCACTTCTTCTGATAAGCTGAAGAAGGCATTTCAAGATCACCTGAACGTAACCGAAAAGCAGATAGAGCGCCTTGACAAGGTGTTTGAAACAATAGGAGAAAAGTCTTCAGGCGAGAAGTGCAAGGCCATGGAAGGCATCATTAAAGAGGCGGAATCAATGATGAGCGAGCGCGCTGATGCAAGCGTGATGGATGCCGCTTTGATTGCCTGCGCACAGCGTGTGGAGCACTATGAGATCGCCGCTTATGGTACGGCCTGTACTTATGCCAAGCAGTTGGGTATGGATGACGTGCTGAAGCAGCTGAAGATGACGCTGGACGAAGAAAAGAAAACAGACGAATTGCTGACCCAGATTGCTGAGCAGTCTATTAACATAAAGGCTCAGAAGTAAAGAGCCTAAAGACGTAGGAAAGGCTCTGTACCTTCGCCTGGCCTAACCAGCAGGTAGGAAGGTAACAGAGCCTTTCGCATGAACAGAAAAGGGAGACCATAACGGCCTCCCTTTTCCTGTTTTACATTTTTCGCCTTAGGCTATTTCAGGAGTTCATCCAGCGTAACGGTAGATACAGCATGGTAATTCGGCCGCGCATTGGCATATATAGCAAGTGCTTTCTTCTTTCCCTCCGGCGTAGAAATCAATGCCTTGTAAATAGGCACCAGGAATTTACGGCGTCCCACATTTGTCAGGAACGTTTCGAGGGCTTTATCTGCGGTGGTGTAGTTGTTGTTGATGGCGTGTATGAACCAGGCAGCCAGCACTTCTGAGTTTCCGGAGTTGGTAAAGTTGAATGCCTTGTCCAGCTCGGCTAATTGCTGCTGGCTCATCTGCTCAGGGAGCAGGCGTATAAAGTGCAGCCACTCGTGGCTCGACCATTCTTTTGTGTTTAACTGTGCGGCTGGTTTGCCACCCTTCCAGCTCTGGAAAGCCTCTTCCACTTTAGCGAAACGGGTGCTTGTTGGCGCCACAAAGCCTTCCGGAATCCCAGGAGAGTATACCCACCCTTCGATGTTGATTTCCTTTGCCAGCTCTTCATCGCCTTTAATCAGCTCCTTGCGCAGGAAATCCAGAAACGTTTCTGACTCTATACTTTGAAAGGCAAAAGTATTAAAGTAGTTGTTTATGAAAGCATCAAATTTCTCACGCCCCACGGTATTTTCGATGTGGCGCAGAAAGAAGTTTCCTTTTTCATAAGCAATATCAGTCAACCCTTCATCAGGATCGCGCCCTTCTAGGTCCAGCTTCAGGCGGGTATCTTCACTGTCCGCGCCAATGTCGTTCAGCGTGTTGGTCAGGTCCTGGTAGCCGAGCACCTGCAGCATGTTGGCGTAATCTTTTCCGTACAGTTGCTCCATAATGCGGCGCTCGAAGTATACGGTGAAGCCTTCGTTTAGCCAGAAGTCGTTCCAGGTAGCATTAGTCACTAAGTTGCCACTCCAGCTGTGTGCCAGCTCATGGGCGATCAGGCTGGTGAGTGAGCGGTCTTTGGCCAGCACGGTAGGGGTTACAAAGGTAAGGCGCGGGTTTTCCATGCCACCGAAAGGAAACGATGGCGGCAGCACCAGCAGGTCGTACTGGTCCCATCTATACTTGCCATAGATTTGTTCGGCGGCCTGCAGCATTTTATCCATCTCGGCAAACTCGTAGGCGGCGGCTTGAATGGTGGCAGGCTCGGCGTAAATACCTGTCTGAGGCCCCACCTCGCTGAACACCAGGTCACCAACGGACAACGCCATCAGGTAAGACGGTATCGGTTGCTTCATCTCGAAGGTATAGGTGCCCGTGGCGTTTTTCTCCACCGGGTTTTCGGCACTCATTACAGCCAGAAGCTCTTTCGGCACCTTTACGGTGGCATTGTAGGTAATGCGGATGCCCGGGCTATCCTGAATCGGAATCCAGGTACGGGCAAGTATGGCTTGAGACTGAGTGAATAAGAACGGGTGCTGCTTGCCCGCTGTTTGCTGCGGGTTGAGCCACTGCAGGGCCGCGGCATTAGGGGAGGTGGTATACTGTATGGTTACTTTTTTAGTGTCAGGTTTGATTTTAACGACCAGCGGGCGCCCCAGGAATTCTTTTTCCTCTCCCAACTCAAAAGTCGTCTCTTCCATCTGATCCCCCAGAAAAACCTTCTCAATGTTTAAGCCCCGGGTGTCAAAAATAATCTGGTTTGTCCCTGTCTTGTTTTCGATGCGGTAAGCGGCGGTTCCGCTTAATATCTTCCGATCAAATTTAACGTCAATGTTCAGGTCCAGGTGTTTGGCCACCGCCTCTGCAGGATTGGCAAAGCTGTGAACATCTACCGCTACATTGTCCAGGGCGGTTTGTTCTGTTGTCATAGTCTCTTTTTCATTTGTGGTGGTGGAGCAGGAGGCAAGATGAAGGCTTGCGACCACGCCCAAACTAAGTAAGCAGTGGTGATAGAATCTCATTGTCTTTGTCGGATAGTTTAAGCGAAAGATAACTAAACTGGTCGAATTGTTAAAATGTGCCGCTTCAGGCAAGCTTCATCTCTCAGGGCACCATATTTGCAACACAAGTATAGGGCGCCTTATCAACGCAATTTATACTTGCCTCAGCTAAGTAAAAGGCTGTTGCATCGGGGGCACAACTTTTTAACAGTTTTTGAAGTACATGTAGTTGCACCGCCTTTTTTAAGGCAATAGCAGCTTGTTTATTGCACTTTACTTATATCAGGCTGCTGCTTATAATGCGTTCTTGCGCATTACACAAAAGTCCGCACAACCAAACAACACAGACATGAACCCCTTCAAATCAAAATATCTCAGATATGGCTTATTGCTTCCTTTATCGGCATCGCTGCTGATCGGATGCGGAAACTCAGAAGAAAACAAAGAAGGCAACATCACCGACGGCCTTTTTGGTAAAAAGGAGTTGCCCCAAGCCTCTACCGACAGTGTTTTTGTAAAGCAATACATCAGCAAGCAGCCGGAATTCAAGGAATTTAACGACCTGATGTTTCACTTTTACGGAGACCGTGATTACAAACTCGCCTGGTTCCGTGAAAACGAGCTCGTACCACAGACCCAAAAGTTTCTGGAGGTAATAGATAAATCAGAACAGGAGGGGCTTGACCCGCAGAATTATAAGGTGGTTGACCTGGAGAAGATGATTCAGCAGTACAAACAGCTGGAGCCACAGGACTCTTCCCGCCTGGCGCTGCAGCAAGAAATTGATGTGGCCCTCACGGCCTCATACTTCAACTATGCCTCAGATTTTTACCGGGGCCGCGCCAATCCCCAACTCAACGCCAGTGATGCTCAGTGGGATGTGAAGCGTAACAAGATCAAGCTCCACAAGGCACTTCAAACGATACTGAAGGAGCGGGAAAGTACATATCCCTACTATGAGTTTGAGGCCCTCCATACCGGCTATACCCGCCTTCGGGAAAAGCTACAGGAATACAGGGAACTCGAGAGCAGGGGCGGCTGGCCTAAAGTGGAGCTCGGCAACCGCAAAAAGCTCGAGCAGGGCGATACTGCTCAAGCCGTTATAGCCTTAAGAAAGCGCCTGAACCCCAGCCAGACCTTTGCCGCTACCGACCCTAAAATGAAGACATATGATGCCCAGCTGGTGGCACAGGTGAAGAAATTCCAGATGCTGAATGGACTAAAGGAAGATGGCGTAGTGGGAGGGAACACCCTGAAGCAACTGAATGTGCCGGTGGAGGACCGTATCCGCCAGATCATGATCAACATGGAGCGCTGGCGCTGGATTCCGAAACGCCTGGTGCCAAAGAAGCTTGATCAGAAGTACATCTGGGTAAACATACCTGAGTACAAGCTCTATATTTACGAAGACCCCAATAATGACCCTGAGGCAGAACGCCAGTACAAAAAAACAATGGAAATGCGGGTTATTGTGGGAAAGACGCTTAACTCAACACCTATATTTAGCGACAAGCTGGAGTATGTGGTGATGGCGCCCTATTGGAATGTGCCGAACAGCATTGTGGCAAAAGAAATGAAACCCAAGTTGGTGAACAATCCCGGCTGGCTTGCAAGTCAGAACATGGAGGTAGTAACGAAAGACAAAACACCGCAGTCGGTTTCGCCTTATTCCATCGACTGGGCCAATGTTTCGGAGGATAACTTCAACTACCGGATCCGCCAGAAGCCAGGCCCGAAAAACTCACTGGGCATGATCAAGTTTTTGTTCCCTAACGAGTATGCGGTTTACCTCCACGACACTCCAGCCGATGCGCTCTTCAGCCAGACGAACCGCGACTTTAGCCATGGCTGCGTGCGGGTGCAGTATCCTGTGAAACTGGCAGACTACCTGTTGGAGGGAATGCCCGAATGGAATGAGCAGACAATAAAGCAAACCATGACATCGGGTGAAGAGACTTGGGTGACCTTACCGAAGCAGGTGCAGGTATACCTGGTATACTTTACCAGTTGGGTTGATGACAATGGGGACATCCATTTCCGGGAGGACATTTACGGGCACGACAAAAAACTTGAAAACGATTATTTCGGATAAACTTAAATGATAAACTACTGGAGCAGCCCAACCGGCTGCTCCAGTAGTTTAAAAGAGCATGAGGCATGAGAAAAAAATATAGTTACCTGCTGCTGCTACCGGTAATGCTTTTGGCTTGCAACCAGCCCGAGGCAGAAGATAGCAGTACGAAGGAAATGAATATACCCACAGATTCCTCTAGTGTGGCAAGCGCCCCCATTGCCTCGGAGACTGACACTACCTTACAAAAAAAACAGGAACTCACCCTTCGCGCCCTTGGAAATACATTGGACGAAATCAGGTATGATACTGATACATTGGAAGTAGAGCCTGGGGCTTTTGTAAAACTCACTTTTGTAAATGAAGGCACAGATATGCCGATGGTGCACAATGTGGTGTTCACCGAACCGGGGAAGTATAAACAGGTTGCCTTGGCTGCTGAAGAGGTTGGGGCCTCCGGCAACTATGTACCCAATTCACCTGCTGTTATTGCGTCATCTCCAATGGCACTTCCAGGGCAGACGGTGGAGTTGGAGTTTACAGCACCCCTGAAAAAGGGCTACTACAGTTTCGTGTGCACGTATCCGGACCACTGGCATAAAATGCATGGTGTGCTGGAGGTAAAATAAAAAGCAGTGAATAACTCCTTAGCGGGGCAGGTTTGACGAAGACGTCATCAAGCCTGCCCCGTTGCTTTTGATACACTTGAACAAGTAACTGACACATGCGCTGCCAAATTGCACATTCATGCAGAACTCACAGAAAGTATAGCTGAGCAGGAGGGCAGAAAGGAGAAGTATGAAACTGATTTTATGCGCTTTGTGGATAACTGAAGTTATCCACAAAGCGCATCTTTAAGCCTGACACAATGGCACATATATAATAAATTAAATATAAGGGGTGAGGATTTAGTAACTTCGATATGCAGGCTATTCAGTTAGAGCAAATGAGAACTAACAGTTATACCGGAAGGTATTGCCAAATGTATATCTACTGTTTATAATTGTAAACAGACAACATTACAATTGTAAATTCGTCTACCTGGTATACCTCTTCTTCCTATGATCGAAAGAATTCGCCAGTTAATGGAATATAAGGAGTTTACCTCCACGCAATTCGCTGATGCCATCGAAATTCAAAGAGCTACCATGAGCCACCTTCTAAGCGAGCGCAACAAGCCTAGCCTGGATGTAATCGTGAAGATCTTGAGTGCCTTTAGAGACATTGATCCCAACTGGCTGCTGCTGGGCGAGGGGGAAATGAAACTCAGCGTTGCTTCCGCTGCACAGCAAGCGGCTTCGCCTGCACCAGAACCAGGACAACTAAAGCAGCCGGAGCCGCAACGCCACGCGGGGCCAGTGCCCGTTTTCTCATCAACCGCAAAGCAGGTCGAGCAAATAGTCATTCTCTACAAAGACAACAGCTTTGTATGTTACCAGCCTTCTTAACCTCAGGTTCTGAAAGGAAGGCAAAACAGTTTCTACTTCTGTTGCCCTGTAGGTTCTGTATTTGATCAATCCTTCTGTCGTGGAAACTGATTCTGAACATACATTTCATTACCTGAGCTGAACAAGAAGACGCGCTGCTGCTTTTACAAGTATAAAATGCGCTTGGGAGAAGTTTAATTTAAGTTTATCCTTAGTGCCTTTGTAAACAGAACCTCAACAGTGGAAGACAGCGCAAACATAAGTACAACCTCCCGCTCCAGGTATAAGTAAACTTCTATACTGCCCATTTCAGTCTCAAACCCCTGCAACTTACATGGAAAGAATTACGAGCCGGTTTAAATTTGCCTATAGCTACATCATTAATAGCATAGGTTTCTACCCCTCCATTATATCACTGTTCTTTTTTGGGCTATCGCTCTTTATGCTATACATGGAGGCGAATGGCTTAAGCAAGAGCTTTAAAGACAAACTGCCCTTCATGATCATCACCGATGAGGCGACGGCACGGCTGATTCTTAGCTCGATCACCACAGGAATTATTTCCCTAACGGTATTTAGCTTTACAATGGTGATGCTGGTGCTGAACCAGGCAAGCGCCAATTTTACCCCACGGGTTATTCCGGGCCTCATTTCCTACAAATCTAACCAGCGTGTGCTGGGTTTATACTTGGGCACCCTGATCTACACGCTCGTGATCATGGTGAACATCCACGCGGATTATTACAGTATTCCGTTGCCCGGTTTTTCGATTTTCCTGGCGATGTGCTTTACCATATTGTGCTTAAGCTTCTTTGTCTACTTCATTCATTCCATTTCCCAATCGATCCAGATTGAAAGTATACTGGAGAGTATTTATCACGTTACTTCAGACAGGCTTAACGACGAAATTGCCAAAGACAAAGGAACAGGTATACCAGGCGTGTTCGACACAGACAAAACGTGGCACCCGCTTAAAAGCCCGCAGACAGGTTACATTCAGAACATGGACCGGGGAGCCGTGCTGGAGATTTGCAGTGAATATAATGTGGCGCTATATTTCGAACAGCCCCTGGGGGCATTTTTAGTGGAAGGAGTGCCCTTTGCCCGCACGGATAAACCCATAGATGACATGGATGGCTTTACCGATAAGCTATTTGCCCATGTAGATTTTTTCCGGGAAGAGCGGCCAAGCGTTAATTACCTGTTTGGGTTTAAGCATATAACTGAAAGTGCGGTAAAAGCGCTGAGCCCCGGCATTAACGACCCCGGCACGGCCATCAAAGCAATCGATTACCTGACGGCACTGTTCTCGCTGCGAATGCGCCTGACGGACGAAAAGGTGCTGTACGACAAGAAGGGCAAAGCACGCATACGGTTTGAGCACGAAACGTTTGGCAACCTGTACGCCATGTGCCTCGGCCCGATACGCCTGTATGGCAAGGGCAGCAGTGTAATTGTGATACGGTTGCTCTACTTGCTGCACAGTTTGCTTTACAAGGTGCAGTCGCGGCCACACCTGAAGCCTATACTTTACAGGGAGGCGCTAATGCTCCTGCACGATGCCGACAAGGAAATTTCAAACCCGGGTGACCGGCTGCAGATTAACCATCAGGTAAAACAGCTAAACGCGCGGCAGATTTTAGATAAAGAATTGCCGCTGCTAAACGTGTCACTTTAGCTATCTTCGCAGGAGTCGTTCTTATTTTTTTATTCAACTCCTTATTCAATCATGCTGTTTCGAGCCTTCAGAAAGCTACTGAGTAACGTCTTTAACATTCAACATCAAACGGATGAGCCGGGCACCATCCGGGAGATAAACGATAAAATCCCTATCAGGGGAAACAACACCTGGATGCTGATTTGCTCGGCTATGCTCGCCTCCATCGGCCTCGATACCGGCTCAGGCGCGGTGATTATCGGCGCCATGCTTATCTCTCCGCTCATGTCGCCCATACTTGGCGTAGGACTGTCAGTTGGCATCAACGACCGCGAGATGCTGGTCGACTCCTTAAAGAACCTGGCCCTTGCGGCCGCTGCCGGTTTGGTGGTGAGCACCTTCTACTTCAGCATCACACCGCTTGGCGAGCCGACGAACGAGCTACTGGCGCGCACCCAACCTACCTTACTGGATGTGCTGGTGGCTATTTTTGGTGGCGTAGCCGGCATTATCTCCATCTCCCGCTCCGACAGGTCAAATGCCATTCCAGGGGTTGCCATCGCCACCGCTTTAATGCCCCCGCTCTGTACCGCGGGCTATGGCCTGGCTGTGGGAAGGATGGATTTCTTTTTCGGTGGCTTTTACCTGTTCTTCATAAACGCTGTTTTCATCAGTCTCTCTACCTATATGATCGTGAAGTACCTTCACTTCCATACCAAAGACTATGTTGACAAGGCAAAGCAACAGCGGGTGGCGCGCATCATGGTGGTGATGCTGGTAATCGTGCTGCTTCCGAGCGTATACTTCCTTTACAATGTATACATAGGCGTGAAGACGAAAAAACAAATTGAGAGCCTGGTGATCGCCGACTTCATCAGCCGTAACAATGAAGTGCTGAAATGGGAGGTGCAGGACAATGACTCCCTCAAATACATCAAAATATACAGTGTAGGCAAGCAGGTGGATGAGCAACTGGTGCAGCAGTACAATAGCGTGCTGCAGGAGAATAGCCTGCCAAAGTACAGAGTAAAGCTGGTGCAACTAGATGTGTCACCGGAGGAGGTAGAGCAGATCGCCTATGATATAACGCACAACCTGACCCAAGACATGCTGAAGACCATGGAGCTGCAGAAAATACAGGAACAGCGCTCAGACAGTTTGCGCAGGCAAAAAGCGCTGTACAGCTCAGGTGCTGCCACACAGGACTTAAAGCTGCTGTTCCCGGAGATACAGCGGGTGCAGGTGGGAGACATGATAACCACCTCCAACCCAGCCAAGCCAGATACCATTACCCTGGTGATGCTGGACTGGGAAAAGGCCGAAGCACCGGAGGCGACAGCAAAGATGAGCGCCAGAAACAGAGAGACGGCACAAAAACTTCGCGAAGCACAAATAAAGGCTTATGAGCGACGTATAGGCAGCTATTTAAGTGCAAAGCTCAGGCGCGATTCTGTTCAGGTTGTTTCAACTTATTAAAGTTGTAGGCAACGGTACTGTAAACCGGTTGTTTAGGTAGTCGCATTAGATTTAAAGTTTCTGCTTGCGTAAGCCAGTGAAACTAAAGCAATTTTATTCCGAATGACTCCATCCAGCCCGCTTAAACGAAGACTGTACAAAGTGATTTTTGAGGCCCATACGCCATTGGGCAAAGCCTTTGATATCCTGTTGCTGCTTCTGATTATTTCCAGTGTGCTGGTGGTTTCACTGGAGAGCGTAAAGGAACTGAGGCGGCAGTACCTGCAGCAGTTCATTACTTTGGAGTGGATATTCACAATACTGTTTACCATTGAGTACCTCCTCCGGATTTACAGCACACCCAAGCCACTGAAGTATATTTTCTCCTTCTTTGGCATTGTCGATCTGATTTCCATTATCCCAACCTATCTCAGTCTAGTGATTATGGGCTCACAGTACCTGCTGGTAATACGAGTGCTGCGCCTGCTGCGTATTGCCCGCATCTTTAAACTGACGCACTTCATCAACGAAGGGAAGCAGTTATCAAACGCGCTACGAGCCAGTTTTACAAAAATAGCCGTGTTTATAGGCACAGTGCTACTCCTGGTAGTTATCATTGGGTCCATCATGTACATCGTAGAGGGGGAGGCAAGCGGCTTTACCAGTATACCAAAGAGCATTTATTGGGCAATAGTTACCCTCACCACCGTTGGCTACGGAGATATTGCCCCTGCCACCCCACTTGGCCAGATACTGGCAAGCTTTGTCATGATCATGGGCTACGGTATTATCGCCGTGCCGACAGGAATTGTAACAGTGGAGATGTCGCGCACAGCACGGAAAACGGCAGAAACCCGTTTATGCCCCAATTGCCACCAGGAGGGGCACCCGGTAAGCGCTAAATATTGCTTTAACTGCGGCTACCATTTCGCCGCTATGTAGCAATTACCCGCCCAAAGGCGCTACATAAAAATCTATTTGATGATGATCGTGTGATAGGTAACACCATAGCCGCCCCAGATGCCCAGCCCGCCTTTAATGTTGGACCGTGTGATGTTGGGTGAGCCAATGGGACTGCCGTTGCTGTTCTGTTCGTTTTCCAAAGTATACCAGAAGCGGTAATGCGGCAGATCGATGGCTGCCCAGCGCACCGTCACGGTATCGCCTACACCAAAGTAACTGTACAGGTCCTCGTTTATCGCTGCCTGACCCTTGGGTTCTCCCCGGTCCAGGGGGTAATCGATCGTGGACCCGTTGATGAATTCGTCGTTGAAAACGGACGTGAAAAGGCCGGCATAGAAAGGCTCGCTGTTGCGCCTGGTGAAATAGCGCACGCTGTTGCCCAACGTATCCGGGTCATTGTAACGGTAGTATAATATGCGCAGGCTGTCCTGCTCAGGCAGCGGATGCGGTCCTGCCCAGAGCGAGTCGATAGGGTTCAGATGCGGGATGGTTGTAGTCGCACTTAGTCTCGCTTCCTCGTGCGTAATTTCTAGTTGGTAGGACTTCCCGGTTTCCCCTTTCAGCTCATCCGAGGTATAAATGTAAAAAGTGAATCCCCCGCCCAGGGACAGAAGCTCCGGCCGCACACCAAACTGCACCGACAGGGCCTGCTTCAGCTCATTGGAGAACTCTGTGGAGGGCACTTCATCCAACTTATACGATTGACCGCCGGAACTCACCGTCACCTGCGCGTCGTGCACAAAGCTATCCTGCAGGTTCTGTAATGACACCTCGGCAAAAACCGGTGCGGTACGGGTAAGAATGATGATCGGCGGTGCGTCCTGCTCAATGTGCCCTTCCACCACCAGTTCCGGCTTTCCTTCGGGCAAGTCGATGGTGATGTTTTCCTCACAGCTAAAGAGAACGCTGCTGCAAAGAAAGGCAAGTATAACGGTCAGCTTTCCCATAGTTTATTTCCAGCTAAAGTTAAGTGTAACAGAGGGCAGCGGGAACGGCACAATCGATACTTTTTTCGCCTGCAGCTTCACGCTGGAGTCAAAGGCGTCGCCCTCGTTATCAATGTAATAGAGGTAAGGATTTTTGCGCCCGTACACGTTGTAAACGGAGAAGGTCCAGCTGTTCTCAATGTTTTTCCATTTCTTTCCCTCCAACGTCGCCGACAGGTCGAGCCGGTGCGTGGGCTCCATCCGGAAACTGTTGCGGTCGCCGTACCGGTAATTTACCGTGCCCTCCAGGAAATAGCGCCGCTCAGGCATAGTTGTCGCCTCGCCGGTGCCATAGACAAAGCTTCCGCCAAAAGTCCAGCGGTCGTTATACTTGTAGCTGCCCACCAGCGAGAGATCGTGCCGCCTGTCGTAGCGGGCAGGGAAGGTGTTGCCCTCGTTCAGCTGGGGGAAGTTGCGGGTGGTGCGGGAAAGGGTGTAGCCCATCCAACCCTGCAGGCTTCCGTAGTTCTTGCGCAGAAAAAGCTCCACACCATAAGACTTTCCCTTGCCGGATACAAACTCATACTCCAGGTCGCGGTTGCTGGGGCCTGGAGAAAACCCCTCTCGGTACTCCAGCTGGTTCTCCAGGTCTTTGTAATACACCTCCACTGAGCCTTCGTACTGGTTGTCTTTCATACTTCGGAAATACCCTATGGCATACTGGGTGGAAAATTGCGGCTCCACCAGGGCAGAACTTGGCACCCACACATCCAGCGGCAGGGTGGTATAGGCGTTGGAGACCAGGTGCAGGTATTGGGCCGATTTTGTAAAAGCGGCTTTAAGGGCAGCGTTATTGCTCAGCTCATAATTAAGCGACACACGTGGCTCCCATGAACGGTAAGAAGCTACGCTCTCGCCGGAGCCATAGTTGGTGGAGCCGGTTACAACCTGGTTCTCATTAAACTGATACAGCGTGAAGGGACCCGTTTGGCCAAAATAGCTGTGCCGGAGCCCCAGACTTAGCAGCAGTTTGTCTGTCACGTAAAAATCATCCGAAAGGTAGATGGCTGCTTCGTGCCCATACTTGTTTCGGATGCGGTCGGTGCCAAAGGTTTCTCCCGCATCGCCCGCTGCTTCGCCGGTGCGGGGGCGCAGAATGTGGTACGTGTACTGCATCCCATACTGCAGGTGGTGCCTTACGTTCGGCTTGTAGTTGAAATTTACCTGCGTGCTGTAATCGCTTATTCCTGTTTTCAAAATCGTGCTGAAGCCGGCGAAGTTTCCAGTGAACTGGAAATCATAGTTGCTCATAATTGCCGAAACATCCATCTCCAGCTTATCTGAAAAGGCATGGTCCCAGCGGGCAGTGGCGCTGTTGTTTCCCCAAAAAAACTCCGAGGTGAAGCGGCCGTCGGATAGGGTAAACGCTCCTACATCACGCCCGTAGTAGCCGCTCAGCGACAACTTGTCTTTATCTGAAGCCCGGAAGCTAAGTTTGCCGTTCACATCATAGAAGTGGTAGGGGACTCCGCCTTGTTCTGTATTTTGGAGAAAGGGATTCAGCAGCACATCCACGTATGTGCGCCGGCCGGAAAGTATAAACGAGGCTTTGTCTTCCACAATCGGCCCTTGCAGGGAAAGCCGTGACGCAATGAGCCCAATGCCGCCATCAGCCCTGAAATTAGAGTAATCACCTTCCTTCATGCCAATATCCAGTACCGAGGAGAGGCGGCCACCGTAGCGGGCGGGCATGTTGCCTTTAATGAGGGTAGTGTTGCCGATGGCATCGCTGTTAAAGACTGAGAAGAAATTGAAGAGGTGGCCGGGGTTATACACCGTAGCCTGGTCGAGCAGCACCAGGTTTTGGTCTGCCCCGCCACCGCGAACATAAAAACCCGTACTGCCTTCTCCCGCCGATTTTACACCGGGCAGTAGTTGCACCGTCCGCATGATGTCTACTTCCCCAAAAAGAACTGGCAGCGTCTTAATAGTCTCCAGCGGTAATTCCAGTTGCCCCATCACTGCCGTTTCCTTCATCGGGGGCTGGCGCTCAGCTGTAATCTGCACTTCCTGCACGTCGTAAGCTGTAGGGCTCAGGGTGATGTCGAGAAACGTATTTTTTGTCAGCTGCAGCGGCTGCTCCTTTGCATCGTAGCCAATGGAGCGGGAGACAAGGGTGTACCTTCCAGTCGGGGCCACAAAGCTATACCTGCCGGCTGCATCCGTTACCGCACCGGCGCTGGGGCTTTCCTTAAGAGAGACAGCGGCACCCGCCAGCGTTTCGCCGGAGTTGGCATCCAGCACGCGCCCCGAGAGGGTGTGGAGTTGCTGCGCCACCGCAGGAGGCACCACAAAGAGCAGCCCCAGAAGAAGTATAAAAAAGTAATTAGATTTAGGCAAACCTGTGTGCTGTTGAGTTGTGATTGAAACAACAGTTTCGTGTAAAGGTTTAACGCCGGAAGTAAGGGTATTTGTTCACCAGAACCGGGTAGGCCAGCGCGCAGATATAAGCCATGCAAGAACCCAATAGCGCCCCCAGCAGCACATCGCCCGGAAAATGCACCCCTAGGTAAATACGGCTATAGGTCACAACAACAGCCCATACTATAAGTATAACCTTGAAGATAAAATACCGGTCGGAGAGGATAAGGTTGAAGAAAACAGCCAGTGCAAACGTATTGGCAGCATGCGAGGAAATAAACCCGAAACGGCCGCCGCATCCCTCTACAATATTTATAAATTCTGAAAGGGAGGCATCGTGGCAGGGGCGAAGCCGCATGAAGTAGGGCTTCATAATACCAGATGCTATAAAGTCAGACAAGCCAATGGCAATAACCACCAGTAGGAGCATCGGGATACTTTGCCGGCGGTAGCGCCAGACTAAATAACCGATCAAGGCCAGGTAAAAAGGAATCCACACCAGCTTTTCAGACATGAAAATCATCACCGTGTCCCAGAAGGGGCTGTGCATGTCGTTCAGGTACAGGAATGCTTCCCTATCGAGCTGCTCCAGTTTCTCCAGCATTACTTTCCAGCGTTAAGCCAGTCAATCTCTTTTTTAAGGTGCAGCTGAGTTTGCTCCTCCAGGCTGCCTGCCTCCGGCGTAAAGTTATAAAGCCAGGAGGCGTGCGTTGGCAAACTCATCAGAATGGATTCAATGCGCCCTTTCGTCAGCAACCCGAACTTGGTGCCGCGGTCATATACCAGGTTAAACTCCACGTAGCGACCCCGGCGCATGAGCTGCCACTGCTTCTCGCGCTCTCCGTAAGACAGGTCACGGTTCTGGTTCATGATGCGTGTGTAAAATGGTGCAAAGGCATAGGCCACATCATGCACGAAGGCCAAACGGTCCTCCATAGTAATCTCATCCGTTGCCGAGAGTCTGTCGAAGAAAATACCGCCTACGCCGCGCGTTTCTTCACGGTGCTCGTTGTAAAAGTACTCATCCGCCCATTTCTTAAACTCAGGATAGTAGCTGGGGTGGTGCTTGTCGCACACGGCCTTCATCTGCTCATGAAATTCGCGCGCCTGCTTTACATCCAGGTAAATAGGTGTAAGGTCGATGCCACCACCAAACCAGGCTTGTCCGTTTCCTGCCTCAAAGTAGCGCACGTTCATGTGGGTGATGGGTACCATTGGGCTGTGCGGGTGCATCACCACCGATACGCCCGTCGCGAAGTAGGCCGGGTCCGGCATCTGCAGCATCTTTAGAAAAGCCGGGGAAAGCTCGCCCTGCACCGCCGAAAAGTTTACGCCGCCCTTTTCCAGCACATTACCGCCCTGTATCACACGGGAGTTGCCGCCGCCGCCTGTTTCGTGCTGCCACACATCTGTGCTGAAGGTAGCGCCGCCGTCGCAGGTTTCAAGGGCATGGCAAAGGTCAGCCTGGAACTGGCGCATAAACGCCTCCACTTTTTCTCTAAACATTTGTTATAAACGTTAGCTTTTAAACGATAGACACAAGACGGACTTCTACCCGAAACAGTAGCACAACAGTACAGAAGAGGTAAGCTTGCAGAAATTTTTATTGTGTCTGAAATTATTGATTTCTGAACATTGCATCAAAATTACCAATTATACCTCGCTTTGCCGAACCCATTCTGTATTTTACTTAAAAGCTGAAAATTCGTAAATTCGGCCAAACCTTAGAAAATCATATGCCACAAGATATGCTGGAAGCCGTGAAGCTGGATCTGGACCTGCTTAAAAAGGCTTACCGACTAATGATTACGGCCAAAACCATGGCCGACACCTACGAAGAAAACAAAGCCATCTGCAGCAAGTATGTGCACAGTACCTCCCGGGGCCATGAAGCCATACAACTCGCTGCCGCCCTACAACTAAAGCCATACGATTTCGCCTCGCTCTACTACCGTGACGACTCCATGCTGCTGGGCATGGGCTTGCAGCCGTACGAACTGATGCTGCAGCTGATGGCTAAAGCCGATGATCCGTTCAGCGGCGGCCGCACGTACTATGGGCACCCGTCCCTGAAGCGCGAGGGCTTTCCCACCATCCCGCACCAAAGTTCTGCCACCGGCATGCAAGCAATCCCGGCCACAGGCATGGCCCACGGATTGGCTTACCTGGAAGGGCAGGGACTCTTGGAGGGCGATGAGAAACCAATTGTCATTTGCTCGCTGGGAGACGGCTCTGTAACCGAAGGAGAGGTGTCGGAGGCGTTCCAAATGGCGGTGCTGAAAGGCCTGCCAATCATCTACCTGATTCAGGATAACGACTGGGGTATTTCGGCGACAGGCAAAGAAATGCGGGCCATGGATGCCTTCGAGTTTGCTGCCGGCTTTAAGGGAATGGAGCGCCTGCGCGTAAACGGTTCTGACTTTGAAGAATCGTACGAGGGGGTGCGCGTGGCTATTGACTATGTGCGTAAAGTGCGCCGCCCTATTCTGGTGCACGCGAAGGTGCCACTGCTGGGTCACCATACCTCCGGTGTACGCCGTGAGTGGTACCGGGGGGATAACCTGCAGCAGCACAGCGTGGACGACCCAATTCCAAAATTGCGCGAAGTTCTGCAAGAGGCGGGGCTTTCAGTTGAAGAAGTGAAGCTGTTGGAGCAGGAGGCGATGAATACCGTTGCCGCCGATTACGAGCGAGCCCTTAACGCCCCAAACCCGGACCCGGCTACCTTTGACCAGCATGAGTTTGCACCGACACCCGTAACAGCGGAAAAAGGCGAACGCAGCCCGGCTGGCGCAGAAAAAACAACCATGGTTGATTCTGCCCTGCATGCCGTTGACGAAATTTTGAAAAGTTACCCAGAGGCACTCTTTTACGGACAGGACGTTGGGGGCGAGTTGGGCGGTGTTTTTCGCGAAGCAGCGCTATTGGCTAAGAAGTATGGCGATGCCCGTGTTTTCAACACACCGATTCAGGAAGCCTACATTGTGGGATCAACAGCCGGTATGTCGGCGGTAGGAACCAAGGCCATCGTGGAGATACAATTTGCCGATTACATCTGGCCGGGCATCAACCAACTGGTGGAGGAGCTTTCCAAAAGTTGCTATTTGTCGAAGGGACAGTTCCCGATACAGTCGGTTATCCGTGTACCCATTGGCGCCTACGGCGGCGGCGGGCCCTACCATTCCGGAAGTATTGAATCGACGCTGCTGAACATCCGGGGCATCAAAGTGGTGTTCCCAAGCAATGGAGCTGACATGAAAGGATTGATGAAAGCCGCTTTTCTGGACCCGAACCCGGTGGTGATGCTGGAGCACAAAGGCATTTACTGGTCTAAAGTAGCGGGCACCGAAGACGCTAAAACGGTGGAGCCGGATGAAGAATATATCCTGCCACTGGGAAAGGCGAACATTGTGCAGCAGGCCAGCGAGGAGGAAATCCGCATGGGTAACAGCATGACGGTGATCACCTACGGCATGGGCGTGTATTGGTCCAAAACGGCATCGAAACAGTTCCCGGGCAGCGTTGAAATTGTGGACCTGCGTACGCTGAACCCGCTTGATTATGAAACGGTGAGAGCATCAGTGGAGCGCCACGGCAAAGCGCTGGTACTGACAGAGGAACCACTGATGAATTCTTTTGCCGAGTCTCTGGCAGGACGTTTGTCGAAAGACTGCTTCCAGAAGCTAGATGCACCGATCTATACGTTGGGGGCAGCCAACCTGCCTGCCATTCCGCTGAATGTGGAGCTTGAAAAAATGATGCTGCCGAACGCTGATAAAGTAGCGGCAAGTATGGAGGAACTGCTGAACTACTAAAGCAAAGTAGCTGCAAGTATAAATTCAGAAATTCATAAATAAAGGCCCTGCTGATTTACCGGTAGGGCCTTTTTATTTTAGCTGGTTTAGTTCTGGTTGGCTGTAATTGTCTACATATTGATATAAATCAGTAGTTTTTCCTGGTCTGAAAGATTGTTTAGAAAGGATAGCCAATGCCGATCTGAAGTGTGCTTTGGTTGTTGCGGTTAAGGAAATCGGCAAGTTTGAAATTAGGCAGCACAAATTTATCCTCTTTGTAATTGGCCGGGTCGTACACCTTGGTGGCAAAGTCGAACCGAAGTATGAGTACAGCCAGGTCAAAGCGAATACCGAAGCCGGTTCCCACGGCTAATTCCCTGTAAAACCGGTCAAATTCAAAATTTGCGCCTGGTTTCGTTACATCCGGGCGCAGCAGCCACACATTGCCCGCATCCACAAACACAGCCCCGTTAATAAAGCTGAACATGTTAAAGCGGTACTCGACGTTTGCCTCCACCAGCACTTCGCCCGGCTGCTCCACACTGTAATCGCGCACGATCACCTGGTTTCCCTCCGCATCCAGTTCCACACCCAGCGGGGCATAAGAGCCCAGGCCTAAGCGACGCGATTGCCAGGCCCGAACACTGGAGGCGCCGCCGCCGAAGAAGAATTTCTCATAGGGAATGATGTTGCCGCCCAGGATAGGAGAGACGACACCCGTATTCACGCGGTACACAAAGTAGCGCTGCCCCCCCAATGGAATGTAGCGGCGGTAGTCGGGGTTGAAGCGGGCATACTGGTAGGTGCGGAGGTCGTTGACATTCAGCTCCAGCCCCAGTTCCTTTGTCAATCCCCCGAGCTCCACCAGCGCCCGAAAATAACGGGCATTGCGTGTCTGGGTAAAATCGTTGGTGTTGTAGATAAAGTTAAAGCCAACAAAGGAGATGATACCATCGTCAAAACTTTCGAGTAACGAGCGGCTTCCCGTACTGTTGTTCTCCAGCGCATTTCTGAAATCATCATCCAAAATGTCGCCCTGCACAATGTTTAGGTTTACCGGAGAAAAAATGAACTGCATCACCGGCGGCTGCAACGGATTACGCGCACGCTGCCAGATATAATCCAGACCCGACTCGTAGATGGAGCGCGTGTACTCCTGGCGGTTTTCGCTTGTGTAACCAGCGTAAATGCGGGTGCGGGGGCTGTTTTCGGCCAGCAGGTTTTTGTTGGTAAAGGGCAGCAGGATCACCGGAAAGGAGAGAGCTGCATTGGCGCCAAACTCTTTTATCAGCACCGTCTCGTTTTGATCTGCCAGGCTTACCTGGTATTCAAGGCCACCCCGTATTCCCAGATCCAGGTTCTCGGCACCTCCAAACACGTTCCGAATCCGGAGGCTTAGGCTGGAGAATGGTCCTGGTTTCCGCTCGGTGAAGTTGATGCCCAACTCCGCCGTTTCCTGAAATTTCTTGGCGGGCAAAGCGTTTATAAAAGCGTTCAGCTCATAGGTGGAGTCGTTGGGTGTGTCTAGCTTTGTGTACAGCACGTTGTTGAACTGGAATACATCCAGGTCCGCCAGTTTGCGCTGAGTGGTGGAGGTGCGGCGCTGGCTATAACGCTGACCCGGGTAAATGTCTATTTTCTTATCCAGAATAGCGATGGCATACTTGTGGTCGTAGGCCACATATTCCACGCCGTTATAAAGCAGCGTATCCCGCGGAATGCCAAATCGGTCCGGGTCTGTTTTAAAGTACACGTTGTTGATAGTGTATACTTTGTGCGCCGAGTCCTGCTCCGGACTCTGTATGATTGTAGTGATGCGCGCCGTGTTTTCAGCAAAGCTGGTGTCTACCTCAAACTCAATGTAGGCGCGCGCAAAATCATAATAGCCCCGGTTCTTAAGCAGTTGGTAGAGCCTGTCGCGCTCCTTGGTGAGTTCCTCCTCATCATACTTCTCGCCTAGCTGCAACTCAGAGCGTTCACGGGTGCTCTCCACGATGCGGCGGATGCGCTCATCCTCAATGTTGAGGTTTAATTCGGAATAAAGGTATGGCGCCTTCTCCTCAATGTTGATGTCGATGTAGACGAGCTTGTCGTTTTTAACTGTTTTGTTGTAGCTGGTTCGGTGATTAAAGTAGCCTTTGGAATTCAGGAAAATATCGATCTGGTCCATCGTCCGCTCCATCTGGGTAGAGTCGTAGATGGCAGGCGGCTCCCCGAGCTGCATCACAAAGTTGCCGTTCTTCTTTTTCTCCCTTAGGCTTTCGATGCGATTGTTGTAGCGTTCGCGCAGGCGCTGTATTTTAAGGGAGTCGGCACCTGCCTCAGCAATTCTGCGTTTTGCCTTTGCCTGCTGCTTTTCGATTTTCGCCTGAATTTTGAGGGGGTCGTAAAACTTCTTTCCAAAGTTATAGAGGGCCAGGTACGGCGTGGAACCGAACACCATCCGGTTGGGCTCCTGCTGGTAAAGTGCCTCAATGGCAGCCGGTTCAATGGTTTCCAGCCCCTGGGGTTCAATACTCACCAGCAGCTTCTCGTCCTGAGCCAGGTACCGGGTAGGCACGCAGGCGTTCGAACCCAACATTGCAATAATCAGGGCAGATATGTATAATCGTGATCTCAAACGTGAAATACAGCTATGTTGTCGAAAGCAGTCGTAAAGTATATTAAATCCCTGCAAGTAAAAAAATACCGCAGCCAACACCAAGCCTTTGTGGTGGAGGGCGGCAAAAGTGTGCTGGAGCTGCTGCAATCTAACAGCTTTGAATTGGAATACCTGTATGTCACCCAGTCTTTTAAAGAGGCGCACACCCCCTTACTTGCCAAAGCATCCCTCTGCGAGGTGGTAAAGGAAGAGGACCTGGTGCGGGCCGGTTCCTTTGCCAGTAACAACGCCGCGCTTGCGGTGGCACGCATGCGCCCGCTGCCAGCTCTGCAATTACTCCCAGCGGATTTTGTAATTGCCCTCGATGATATACGCGACCCCGGCAATCTGGGTACCATCATCCGCATCGCCGACTGGTACGGCATTGATAAAATAATATGCTCCGAAGCCTGTGCCGATTTTTACAACCCCAAAGTGATTGCAGCCACTATGGGCTCTTTCACGCGCACAAAGGTTTACTACCTCGACCTGCCGCAGTGGCTGCAGCAGCACACAGACAATTATAAAATTTACGGCGCAGCCCTCAACGGCGAAAACCTGCACCAACTGCAGCTGGTGCCCGAAGGCATTGTGGTACTGGGAAACGAGGCGAATGGCATTCGCTCTGAAGTAGCGGCACAGGTTAATCAGCTTATCAAGATACCAGCTTTTGGGCAGGCCGAGTCGCTGAATGTGGCTACGGCAACCGCCATCATCATCGATAACTTTAAGCGGAACGCATAGAAAGGGTAGCTTTTGAAGCCCTTTCTATGGTAGCATTATCAACTCTATTATTCATTTATACTTACACTAAACTTGTCCTGCGTGGCATACCGCTGAGGTTTGCCCAAAGACACCATCCACCGGTCGTACGAAGCTTTGGCTAACCATTGTGCTTGGTAATGATCCTTCAGTACATCCGCTGCAGCTGCCGAGCTGGCTAAATCAGCCGCTATTTCATACAAATCACTTTGCCTGTCGGGGTTGTGGTGAAGTATGAATGCCGCGTGGAATTTATCAATCGGACTAATTATCTGGTTGCTCCGGTATAGCCGCTTTACCAGCTCAAGCCTGCTGTTGTCCCGCCTCCTTACCTCGTTGTTAAAGCCCACGTATGTTTTCAGCCTCATCCGGTCGTCCTGATCTGTTTTATAAGCATGCGCTAACATTTCGCTTACTTCGGTTGAACTGCTTAAAGCTGGTTCATACGGGCGTGTCATGCCTGTTATGATTCCTATGACACAGACCGCACTGATGATGGAAGGGAGCATTATTCGTTTGTTGTTTCGCACCTTCCTGAAGAACCTGATGCAGGAGACAAGTAGCAGCCAAACAAGGCTCAAAGCAAAGCCGGCAACCAGCAGAAAGCCCATCCAAGTATAACTGTAGCTAAAGTAGCAAACGGCAAAGAAGCCAAGTATAGTAAGTACGGTAGTTTTCATTAGGATATCCTTTTGATGAAAAGAACAAATAAAAAGGGAGCTCCTAAAGCTCCCTTTTTTTACTCACCTTTAATTTCTTACATAAACAGGCGGAGGCCGAAGCTTACCACACTAGTCTTTGGACCTTTGTTTTCCTCGAACAACTCGTTTATGTTATACTTGCCAAAGATGTTCAGGCTGCCGTAACCAATCACGCCTTCCACTCCATATTGCATGTCAGTTAAGTTAAAGCTATCGCGGTCTTTTTCTTTGTCACCGTTCAACTTGAGCTTTGAGTGGCTGCCCAGGCGATAGCCTACAAATGGACCCGCTCCCAGTGTAAATCCGTCTTTCCCGTTTTCGCGGTTGAACTGCAGCATGGCCATTAGCGGAACATTAACAGAGGAGTGTGTCAACTTGGATTTTTCGTAATTAACTTCACTTACTGTGAAGGTAGTTTGACCATCCTCGTCACCTACTACAATGTCATCTTCAAACATGTAATTGTTAAAGGCGAACTCAAGTCCCGACACGATGTGGAAAGGGCTTTTGCGGCCGCCAATCTGGGAATTTACCCTCCAGTTCAGGCTCACGTAGCGGGAGCCCCATGGCTTCAGATCCGGTAACGAAGCGCTTTCAGTGAAGGTGTTGAAGCCCAGGTCCATGTCAAAGCCAAAGCGCACAGGCTTGTAACTTTCTTCTTTGTCGGCTATGCGAATGCTGTCGCGCTCCTGTTTAGTGGGCACATCCACGTTCACCTTGGTGTTGCCGCCATCTTCCTCCACGTCCACCTTTATCTTGAAGTTCTTGTTCAAAATAACCTCGTGGGTCTCCTTCGTCACCACGCCGGTTTTAGGGTCCTGTTCCTGCACGGTTATCGTTACCTGCTCCGACTTACCGTCTTGCGCGGCAGATGTGTTAAAGGTCACGGTCATCTCCTGGGAGTCTTTGTTGGAGTTCTCCATCTTGTCCACGCGCTCCACATACTTGTTAAGTTCGCGCATCAGGGAGTCAAGGCTGTAGTTCTGAAAGGCCTGCAGTTGCTGTATATTTTCGAGGTATAAAACCATTTTGGCGCCGTTTGCCATTTTCACTACAATGGTGTCCTGATCTGCTGATTGAAGGCGTTGCTTAAGGGTGGTACCGTTGTTGGCAGACGCACCGGTAGCGGCGGCCATGCAAATGGCCATTACGAGTAGTAGTATCCGTTTCATGATATTGAGTGTTAGAGATTGATCACTTTTGAAATTTTCTGTTTCCCGATCTGTGTTTCCAGGGCTAACCGGTCGGCGCGGATGCCCAGAGCTGATAATTCCACCTCTTCGCCGGAAGCCAGGTTACGCACCTGCTTAAAGATGTTCTTGGCCAGCTTCACCTTGGTGTTTGGCGCATCAGGTGTGGTGGTTTCCTCGGCCATGGCAGTTTGAGGAGCTACCGCACGCTTAATGATAATCTCAACAGGTTCCGCATTCAGGTTAGCACTGGACTTGGCAACGGATGTTGCGATTGGCGTGCCTGGCTTTGGTTCCGGCGCCGAAACCGCGGACACTGCTGTAGCTGGTTCTACCGGGGTGGAGTTGGCGGCAATGGCCTGCTGCGCTGTTGCCTTCTTCGAAACCTTGTTAACCGGAGCGCTGGCCATTTTGGGTTGCTGTACAGCTTTTGGCGATGCTTTGGCAAGCGACTCTTTTATAACAGGTGCCTTTGTAATGTTAGATGCTGAAGTGTGACTGGCGGTTGCCTGGGCGGCAAGATTTTTTTCAGTTTCTTTTGAAGCTTCTGCAGTGCGCTCTACCTCAGCTTTTTGCTGTGCCAGCAGTTCTGCGTTCGGCAGTGCATCAGGCTTCACCACCGGCTGCTGCTCCTCCACCAGTTGCGGATCGTGCTGGGTAAGGGCGGCATTGATTTCGGGTGTTCCGGTGTTGATGTTATAGAACACCACACTTACTGCCAGCAGCAGCGACAGGGTAGCCGCCACAGAGGAGTACAGCCACATAAAGCGGCGGCTGCTGTTTTTCTGCGGTTGCGATTCCTGGTGCTCCCTTACTACACCCATGGCAGGCGTTTCCTCTTCCATGCGCTCCTGCAGGCGGGCCCACATATCGGCTGGAGGAGTGGGCGTGCTGTTGCCCAGGCGCTCCTTAAAAATTTTGTCTATGTCTTCTGGTTTCATGTCTTTATCCTCTTTATTAGTTTGCAACAGCCACGCTATCGGTTAGCCTGCGCTGCAGCATGGCTCTCGCCTTGCTCAACTGCGATTTAGATGTTCCCTCGGTTATCCCGAGCATATCGGCTATTTCCTTGTGCCCATAACCTTCTATTGCATAAAGGTTAAAAACGGCCCTGTAACCGGCAGGCAGGGTTCTTAGCAGTTCAAGCAGTTCTCCCTCGGCCAGGTCCTGATCGGCGGCACCGGAGCCGGCCACTTGTATGTGGCTGTCGTCGATGCCCATGTGCAGGGGCTCCTTTTTGCGGAGAAAAGCCAGCGACTCGTTTACCATAATGCGTCGAACCCAGCCTTCAAAGCTTCCTTTTGCCTCAAAACGATCAATGTTTTTGTAGATTTTCATAAACCCGTTCAGCAGCGCGTCTTCCGCATCCATCTCGTTTTTCAGATAACGCATGCAAACGCCATACATCTGCGATGCGAACCGCTCATACAAGAGCTTTTGCGCCTTCGCGTCTGCCTGCTGGCATCCTGTTATCAATTCTGCTTCTGTCACGCTGGTAAAAGTTTATTCTATAGCTTCGTTCTAAAGTCAAAGGGAGCCGTTTGGTAGCTCTTTACCCCTTAGATGCAGGGGAGCACAGCCGGGTTGCCTGAGGATTTATAAATTTTAATATATTTTTTGGAATAGCCAATTATTCAACTATAAATACCTGAACATCAACTATAAAATATAAGTGATATCATGTTCCCGGGATGACCTGAGAATGATTTAGAAGATTACTAGGAGAAGGGAGAAGTGCGAAGTATACTTGCTGCGATATGCTTGCGGTGAGGGGAGCAGGGCTTAAGGTATGATCGCGTCATCCGAAGCAATGAATGACACTTGAATAGGATGTAAAACAAAAACGGCTCCCCGTCCGGGAGCCGCCTTTATTTTTATTTGAAAATCAAATTTTCAACTTTTAGCCATACACAATTACGCCACGGCCAAAAGAAGGTTACCCTTACCCCGAAAAAAAGTAAAAAATTTTGTGGACATTAATAAAGGCATAAGCTTATGCCTCTTTCTCCAGCACGGGTTGCAGCACTTCCCATACATTGCTCGCCAATATTTTCTGCCCTTCCACCGTTGGGTGTATTCCGTCTTCCTGGTTTAGCTCCCGCTGGCCGGCCACGCCCTCCAGCAGAAAAGGAATCAGCGCCACATCTTCCTCCTCAGCAATACGGGTATACATTTCCCTGAACTGTGCGGCATACTTCTGTCCCATACTTGGCGGAATCTGCATGCCTGCCAGCACAATCCTGACATCCGGGTTCTTGGCCCGCACTTTCTCGATAATCGCTTTGAGGTTGCTGTACGATTGCTCCGTCGGAATTCCGCGCAACCCGTCGTTGGCACCCAACTCCAGTACAAACACATCAACAGGCTGTTTCAGGAGCCAATCGATGCGGCTTTTGCCACCGGCTGTGGTCTCGCCGCTCACCCCCGCATTGATCACTTTGTAAGGCAGTCCCAGCGAGTCGATGCGTTCCTGTATTAGTGCCGGAAAAGCTTGGTCAGGCTCCAAACCATAGCCGGCTGTCAGGCTGTTTCCGAAAAAAAGGATTGTTTGGGTTCCTGTTTCTTCTCCCGCGTTTGGCTGAGCAGATTTTGTGGTGGCTTTGCTGGGTGCTTCCTCAGCCACGCGTGTAGTGTCAGCCTCATTGCAGCCATAAATGACTCCCAGGGCAGCTATACTATAGGCTATAATTCGTTTTTCTATCGTCATAACATCACTTTTTTATCTACATTTATACTTAGTCAACCCAAAAACTATAACGTGGCGTACTAGTTATTTGGTTTAATGTGGAATAGCTGCATGTTTCTTGCTTTGCTTTTCTGCACTAGTCTTGTTTCATCTCCTAATATATACTTTACCCGTGCCAACCATACTAGATATACAGAACCTACAGAAAACGTATAATAGCGGCGACCGACACCTTACCGTGTTACAAGGTATAAATTTTTCACTACAGGCCGGTGATGTCTGTGCCATCGTGGGCCCTTCGGGCAGCGGTAAAACCACGCTGCTGGGCCTTTGTGCCGGCCTCGACCGCGCTTCATCAGGCTCGGTTATACTTAACGGCATCAAGCTTGACAACCTTTCTGAGGACGAGCGGGCGCAGGTGCGCAACCAGTATGTGGGGTTTATCTTTCAGAACTTTCAGTTGATTCCCACACTGACGGCACTGGAGAATGTGATGGTGCCGATGGAGCTGCGCGGTGAGAAGAACGTGCAGAAGCAGGCCCTGGAGCTGCTCGGGCGCGTGGGGCTGGCAGAGCGCCACGACCATTACCCCACACAACTCTCGGGCGGCGAGCAGCAGCGTGTGTCGCTTGCCAGGGCCTTCTCTAACAAGCCAGCCATACTTTTTGCGGATGAGCCAACCGGTAACCTGGACGAGGAAACGGGCGAGCGCGTGGAGAAACTGCTGTTCGACCTGAACCGCGAATCCGGCACCACACTAGTGCTGGTAACGCACGATCTGGAATTAGCCGAGAAAACAGACCGCATCATCCGCATTAAAGGCGGCACGCTGGTATCAGACCAGGTCACCTCATCTGTTATAAACAGTGATTACAATGAATAAATAGTAGTGACTAATGAATTATCAAGAGGAATTGAGAAAATGATCATAACAATTTGCAGATAATCATTAGCTCGTTGCCTTCAACCAGTATGCACTCCTCATTACCCATTCCTAATTAATCTATGTCTGACGTCATCATCCACCCGGAAAAGAAAAACGCTCTTAACCTGCCCTGGTTGCTGAAGATGGCCTGGCGCGACAGTCGCCGCAACCGCGGGAGGCTGGCCCTTTTCATTTCTTCTATTGTGCTGGGTATTGCCGCCCTGGTGGCCATCAACTCTTTTGCAGATAACCTGCGCTCTGACATCAACAGCCAGGCAAAGTCGCTTATTGGCGCTGATTTGGTGATAGCATCCAACAAGGAGATCGAGACAGACATGCAGCTGCTGCTGGATTCCATCGCCATTGGCGGTGATCGCTCGGATGAGGTGCGGTTTGTGTCGATGGTGCTGTTCAAGGCTTCAGGCGGTACGCGGCTGGTGCAGGTACGCGCGCTGGAGCGTGGCGGCTTTCCATACTATGGCGCGATAGAATCTGAGCCCGAAGATGCGAGCACAAGCTTCCGAAGCGGCGGCAGGCAAGCCCTCGTGGACCAGACGCTGCTGCTGCAGTTCAACACCAAGCCCGGCGACTCTATTAAGATTGGCAACCAGACTTTCGAGATTGCCGGTGCCCTGAAAAAAATACCCGGCCAAACGGCCATGACGGCTACGGTGGCACCTGCGGTTTACATCCCGCGCCGCTACCTGGAGGAAACCGGCCTGCTGCAGAAGGGAAGCCGCATCAGCTACTACCATTACTATAAACTACCCGCCAAAACAGATGCGGACAAATTGGTGGAGAAGCTGGAGCCACGCCTTGAGGAAGCGGGCTTTGGCTACGATACCATTGAGAGCCGAAAGGAAAGCACCGGCAAATCTTACGAGGACCTGGCGCGTTTCCTTGCCCTGGTGGGATTTGTGGCGTTGCTGCTGGGCTGTGTTGGTGTTGCCAGCGCGGTGCACGTGTATATCAAGGAGAAGCTGCCTTCCATAGGTGTGCTGCGCTGCCTGGGCATGAGCGGCAAACAGGCTTTCCTGGTTTTCCTTTTCCAGGTGATGGCCATGGGCCTGATCGGTTCTGTGGTTGGCGCCATACTTGGTAGCCTGATACAGTTATACCTGCCCGAGCTTTTCAAGGCCTTCTTACCTGTTGAGGTGAACGTGTCCATTTCCTGGTCTGCCATACTTCAGGGCATTGCCATTGGCATTGTGGTGGCCGTGCTGTTTGCCCTGCTACCGCTCCTGAACATCCGGAATGTGTCGCCGCTCATCACGCTGCGCGGCAACATGGAGGAAACAAGTCCTTATAAAGACAAGCTTCGGATCGGTGTGTACGTGCTGATTGTGGCCTTTATATTCATATTCTCTTACTTTCAGCTGGGTACCTGGCTGCAGGCGCTTTCTTTTACGGGCGGCGTTTTTGCGGCTTTCGTAGTGCTGGCCTTGCTAGCCTGGGGCATGATGTGGCTCGTGAAGCGCTTCTTCCCGGTAAACTGGGGCTACGTGTGGCGCCAGAGCCTCGCCAACCTGTACCGCCCGAACAACCAGACGCTGCTGCTTACTGTATCCATCGGATTGGGTACAGCCCTGATTGCCACGCTCTTCCTGATGCAGCGCCTGTTGCTAAGCGAAGTGGCCTTTGCCGGAAGCGAAAACCAGCCCAACATGGTGCTGTTCGACATACAGAACGTGCAGAAAGATGAAGTGGCCGAACTGACACGGGAGCAGGGGCTGCCCGTGTTGCAGTACGTGCCGGTGGTAACCATGCGGTTGGAGGAGATGAACGGTTTGGTAGCCGCCGATGTACGCAAAGACACCACACTGGAAATACCCGACTGGGCCTTCACCCGCGAGTACCGCGTCACCTACCGCGATTCCCTCATCTCCTCCGAAACAAGTATAGCAGGAAAGTGGCAGGGAGAAGCAGCTAATCCTGGTAAACCCATCCCTATCTCACTGGAAGACCGTTATGCTGAACGGCTTAAAGTAGAACTGGGAGACACGATGATCTTTAATGTACAGGGAGCGCTGGTGCCAACAGTTGTCGCGAACCTGAGGGAAATTGAATGGAACAGGGTGCAAACAAACTTTTTGGTGGTGTTTCCGAAAGGGGTGCTGGAGGAGGCTCCGCAGTTCCATGTGCTGATGACGCGCACCAAATCAGAAGAACAATCGGCCCTATTTCAGCAAACCCTAGTGCGCCAGTTTCCGAACGTGTCGGCCATCGACCTGGGGCTTATCCTGGAGACGCTGGATGATATCCTGGGCAAGATTTCCTTTGTGATCCGGTTCATGGCGCTGTTCAGCATCACCACCGGTTTGCTGGTGCTGATAGGCTCTATCAACAACAGCAAATACCAGCGCATACAGGAAAGTGTGCTTCTCCGTACCTTGGGAGCAAGTCGAAAGCAAATTCTAAGTATAAATGCCTTCGAATACCTGCTGCTGGGTGCATTGGCCGCCGGTACGGGCGTGATCATTGCCGTAGGAGCCAGTTGGGCACTGGCTGTGTTCAGCTTTGAGGTGCCTTTTGTGCCCGACTTTACACCGCTGCTGCCCGTGTTCCTGGGCATAACCGTATTGACGGTTTTTATAGGCATGCTCAACAGCCGCGGCATTCTGAACCGGCCACCCCTGGAAGTGCTGCGGCGCGAAGCCGCTTGATAGCCAAGTATGATTTTGAGTATAGGAGAGCCTTTGGAAGTAATTCCGGAGGCTTTCTTTCTACCTTTAACTCTGCCCCCATCTAGTAAACGTGGCACTTCTGAAAGGAGGCACAGGCAACTAAAACCCGCCGGCACTGGTACATAAATGCATGGACTGCAGGAATGCAGCGGCAACTTTAACTATGAGAACAATGAAAGAAGAGAACAAAGGGAAGACAGTACTGATAACAGGTGCCTCGAATGGATTCGGGATGGAATTTGCAAAATTATTCGCCCGTGATGGCTATAACCTGATTCTGGTGGCACGAAGCACTGAACGACTGAAAAATCTTGGTTACCAATTGCAGGATGAGCACGAGCTGGAGCATGTCTGTATTATCACCGCTGACCTGACAAGGCCAGAGGCCGCCCGCGAAGTGTACGACGAAGTGCGGAAGAGCGGCATCCGGGTGGATGTACTGGTGAACAACGCGGGTGCCGGCGTGCATGGTTTGTTTTATGAGACGGACCTGGAGCGCGAGAAAGCAATCATGCAGCTTAATAACTTCACACCGGTAGAACTAACCAAGCTGTTCCTGCAGGACATGATGCTGCGCGACTCTGGAAAAATACTCAATGTGGCATCCGTTGTTTCCTTTATGCCTTCGCCGCTAATGGCTATATATGGCGCCACCAAGGCGTTTATGATGTCCTTTTCCGAGGCCCTTTCTGACGAGTTGAAAGATACAAACATTACAGTGACCGTACTCTGCCCTGGTGCCAGCAACACCATGTTCTTCCGAAGAGCGGGAGCCGCCCACACGCGTGCCGCCAACGGAAAGTTGTCTGAACCGGAAGAAGTAGCCCGTGACGGCTACGAAGCATTGATGAAAGGGGAGACGAGGATAGTTTCTGGGTTAATCAACAAAGCACAAACAGTTGTGTCTGCTATTGTTCCGGATAGTGCGATGGCCTCCACCATGCGCCACATGATGGAAGAAGAACCGGACGAGCCGGCGGAAAGCAAATTATAAAACCATCATATCAATGCATAAAGCCATCAGCCAGAGGAAAGCTTGAGCTGATGGCTTTTTTTAAGTGCAATGCCTGCTTCTAAAACAAATAAGGGACCCCTTTAGAGGTCCCTTATTTAGTTGTGCATAGACAACAATGCCATCTGCACTACATTTTTCTATACGATGGAGGTTAACAGAAGTTAAGCTCCTTTCATAATTTATTTTTGCTTAATAACTGTCTGAAGCGAGCATTACCAGCGTGCAGTGGTGCAGTGTTTCAATGTTTGCGTCCTCAGCCAGCTGCTCCAGTTCCCGGTTCTCTGTACCCGGGTTGAAAATAATGCGCTTGGGCTTCAGGTTCAGAATATAATCATACCATACCGGCTGGTTTTGCGGCCCCACGTACAGCGTGAGCGTATCTACGTCTTCAATGGGCTGATTCTTATCAGTGATAATTTTTTTTCCGCCCACCACGGCGTTTTTAATTCCTACAGGCACCACCTCATGCCCATTGGCCTGCAGCCGGTGCACGGCCTTGTAGGCATAACGGGTTGGGTTATCGGAAGCACCCAATACAACGGTCTTTTTCATATCTATCGTTTGTCTTTCAGTTCAACATCATTCCCTTTGTTTTACTTCCGCACCACGCAAAAAGTTGGATGCCTATACTTGCCGCAGCACCCAAAGCTTATAAGAAAGCCCCACAGGGCTACTTCCTGTGGGGTTTTGGATATTTAAAGTTGCACAACTTCAGCAGCAGTTATTTCGCCGCTACGCCAGCTTTCAAGGCCGCCATTTCGGCACAGCGCTCTCCATCCATAGCCGCCGAAACGATGCCGCCTGCATAGCCCGCTCCTTCGCCGCAAGGGAAGAATCGCTTTACCTGCACATGCTCCAGCGTCTCACGGTCGCGGGGGATACGGACAGGGGAGGAGGTGCGGCTTTCCACGCCCACAATTTGTGCCTCGTTGGTGAGATAGCCGCGCATTTTGTTGCCGAAAGCTTTGAAACCCTCGCGCAGGCGGTACGCTACCTCCTCCGGAAAAAGCTCGTTCATGTCCACCGAAACCAAGCCGGGTTGATATGATGTTTCGAGCAGGGCATTGCTCTTCCTGCGGCTGGTAAAATCCTGCAGCAACTGGGCAGGGGCTTTCTGGGTACCGCCCGCCATTTCACAGGCCTTCCGCTCCAGTTCCTGCTGCATCCGTAAGCCAGCCAGTGGACCATACTTGTCCAGTTCCATATCCTCCAGCTCAATGGCCACCACTATCCCTGAATTGGAGAAGCGCGAGTCGCGGCGGCTCGGTGACATGCCGTTTACCACCACCTCGCCGGGCGCTGTGGCAGAAGGCACAATAAAGCCGCCGGGGCACATGCAGAACGAGAAGATACCGCGCTGCTTGTTGTTGTAATGCGTCTGGTGCACCAGGGCGTAAGATGATGCGGGCAAGTAGGGTCCGCGGTCCTCGCACTTATACTGGATGCTGTCGATGAGGCGCTGCTGGTGCTCCACGCGCACTCCCATGGCGAAAGGCTTTGCCTCAATGGTAATATCCTTCGCATGCAGCAGCTCGAATATATCGCGGGCACTGTGGCCGGTAGCCAGAATCACAGATTCGCCGGTGTAAGTTTGCCCGTCGCGCGTTACTACACCGCGCATTTCACCGGCTTCCAGTATAAAATCAGAAACACGTTTATCAAACAACACCTCACCGCCTGCCTTACGCACTGTTTCGCGAATGGCCTCGATGATCTTTGGCAGTTTGTTTGTACCGATGTGCGGGTGCGCGTCAAACAGAATATCGGGTGTAGCCCCGTGCTGCACGAATATCTCCAGGATGCGCTGCAAATCACCACGCTTTTTAGAGCGGGTATAGAGCTTTCCATCCGAATAGGTACCTGCGCCTCCCTCGCCAAAGCAGTAGTTGGAATCAGGGTTTACCGTGTGCTCCTTGTTGATAGCTGCCAGATCCCTGCGGCGGCTGCGCACATCTTTGCCTCGCTCCAGCACCACCGGCTTTAGCCCAAGCTCAATGCAGCGCAAGGCAGCAAAAAGGCCCGCCGGCCCGGCGCCCACAATTACTACCTGTTTGGCCTTGGTAACATCCGAGTAGGTATAAGTAGGGGAAACAATATCGGAAGGAGGAGAGTCGAGGTACACATCAGCCCGCACGCGCACCTGCGGCTGTCGGCCACGGGCATCGATGGAACGCTTCACACGGTGTAGAAACTTCACTTCCGATGGCTGCACCTTTGCGCTTTTCAAAATTTCTTGGTCCAGTTGCTGCGCATCAAACGCCACTTCCGGAGGGAGCAACAGCTCCAGTTCTTTCTTTCTCATTTACAACAGGTAAGGTAGTTAACCTTAAACTTTTTAATTAATCTTTATTAAATGATCGCTAAGCGACACTTGCTACCAGCTAATTATAACAAAGCAGAGGGGCAGGGAATTCAATCAGGCAAGTATAAAATCAGCACTGGATGCACCAAGTATGGCAGGTTCAAAGGATGATGAATCAGAAAGTACTTAAACTAGCCCTTCACTCCAACCATTAAATAAAGCAACGAATAATGACCAACGGTTAATGAAACTATATCTCGTCGTTCAGCACCTTGTCTACCCAACCTTTGCCCCATTCCTCTAGCTCCTGCTCATTCCACAGCTCCGGGTAGAAAATTCGCTTCTGGAAACGCGGCGGCAGGTATTTCTGCCAGTTCGTTCCGCCGGTGGCGGCAATTATCTCCGGGTCGCGCTGCAGGTAACGCACAGCTGACTTGTAGTGCATCAAAGGCCAGTTCACGTTGACATTGCTGTCCAGGTCGCGCAGGGCCTCTTTCAATTTTGGGTTCTGCTGTGCCTCCTCCGGCAGGCGCTTGTACACGTGCCACACATTTTTATCAGCGTATTCGCGTGCGAATTCGATGAGCTGAGCAGTATACTTCTGCTCAAACTGAAGCAGGGTGAGTGTTTTGGTACCGGAGGCTACCTCGGTGGCACCTTCTTTCCAGTAAATGCAGCCAATCATCTCCTCGTGCGTGCTCTCCAGGCCCAAGACCGCCCGCTTGGCTTTATCCACCAGGTTGCGCAGGTCCGTGGAGGCAATCTCGATCATGCGGTACTGCACCGACTGAAAACCAGAAGCCGGCATCAGCGCCATCCTGAAATTCAGGAACTGCTTGGGATCCATACCGTCCACCATCACATCAAACGAGTTAATCAGGTTATCGAAGTAGCGGTTAATTCGCTTCAAGCGGCGCATGAACCATTCCGGCGTAATGTCCTTGTCTTCACCTATTTGCTTATACTCTTCCAGGCAAAGCTTAAAGTACAATTCAGTTATCTGGTGGTACATGATGAAGATCTTCTCATCCGGAATATTGGTGCGCGGGTTTTGCAGGCTTAGGAGCGTATCGAGGTGAATATAATCCCAATAGGAGAGAAAGCTGGTATGGTACAGCCCCTCCAGGTAAGCCGCCAGGTCCTGGCCCAAAGGCACGTATTTTTCCTCCAGCCGCTTCAGCTGTTCCAGCACTTCCGGTTTAAATGAATGCTCCATGAGGTAAGGTTTTGCGTTAGGTGACACGGCAAAATTACTAAAACATTTAAAGCTGGCAGCATGCGCCTACTTTTATACTTCCCGATTGTCTGCTAAAGGTTTACGGCAAATACAAGTATAAATTAACTGGCTGCTCCCATTTTGGCCATAGCTTAATGGAGGCAAGGGGCTGTTTAGTAGACAGATTCATAGTGTTAGTAGAAATAAAGCTTATTTAACCCCGGAATAGCGCAAAACTGCTAGTTTATTCCTAAATTTGGTTTTTACGATATTGGAGAGTATGGCTGAGAAAAGCAGCGTTTTTGATATGATTGGGCCGGTAATGATAGGGCCATCCAGTTCACATACAGCAGGAGTAGTACGCATTGCCCGGGCAGCTATTCGCATACTTGGGGCTGCGCCGGAAGAAGCAATCATCACCTTCTATAATTCCTTTGCCCGCACCTACGAAGGCCACGGCAGTGACCGCGCCATTGTAGCCGGCCTTTTGGATTTTAAAACAGATGACAAGCGCATCAAAGATGCCTTTGACCATGCCGCCGAGCGGGGCATGAAGTATACCTTCAAGTCAGTTGGCAACGCCTCTACCATGCACCCGAACACCATTAAGGTGAATCTGAAGGCAGGGGAAAGAGCAGTGGAGGTAATCGGGCAGAGCCGTGGCGGCGGCGTGATCAGCATAGTGGAGGTAGACGGTTTTACGGCCAGTTTCTCCGCCACGCTCCATACGCTGATCATAGATGCTAAAGATACCAAAGGAAGTATAGCCTTCATCGCCTCTGTGCTGGCGCACGACGACTGTAATATCGCCACGATGAGTGTGTCGCGCAAAGGCAAGAACGACCGCGCCAGGCAGTTTATCGAGATGGACTCTGGAATAAAGCCTATTACGCTGGAGTACCTGAAGCAACTGCCTTGGGTGCAACATGTGATCTACATCCCAAATATTGACCTGTAATAGAATAGCACTATGAAAAAATTACCTAAAAGTCTCTTACTGGCAGCCTTGGGGCTTTCGCTGGCTGGGGCGCCTGACGCTTTTGCGCAGAAAGAACCAAGCGGCGACAATATCTGGACCCTACAGGAAGCCGTTGCGTATGCCAGTGCCAATAACCTGCAGGTGAGACGCAACCTGCTAAGCAAGGGCCTGGCTCAGACAGACCTGAACCAGGCAAGATTTGGAAGATTACCCTCCATTAACGGCGGCTCTTCTTACAACTTCAACTACGGTACCTACGTCGATCCAACTACCTCGGAGCTTCGTTCAGAGCAAAGCCGTACAAATAACTTTCAGTTGAGCGCCTCTGTTCCGTTGTTCATGGGTTTTCAGCAGGTGAACGCCATCAAACAGAACGAACTGGAGTTACAGGCAGTGGAGCAGGAGGTGCAATCCGCCCAGAACGACATCACCATTCAGATAGTAACTGCTTACCTGAACATATTATTCGCCGACGAACTGATCAAGATCTCCCAGCAAACACGCGATCTTACCCAGCAGCAACTCAAACGCACGACCATACTTTTTGACGCGGGCAGTGTGGCAGAAAATGCGGTACTGGACCTGGAGTCGCAGTTGGCGGCAGATGACCTGGAACTTATCAATGCAGAGAACCAGCGCGATATCTCGCGTCTTGGGCTGATGCAGCTGCTGAACATTCCTACCTCACAGGAGTTTCAGATAGAAGTACCCGAAATTCCTGAACCGGACGAAAATCCCGTAGTGCTGACAGGCGAGGAGGTGTATGGCGTGGCCGTGGAAACGCTTCCGGCTATCAAAGCGGCTGACCTGCGCGTGCTAAGCGCTGAAAAAGCGTTGGACGTTGCCCGGGGTGGCTATTATCCGCGGCTGTCCATGTTCGGGGGCTTAAACACCTTTTATTCCAGTGCCCGTGATTTCCGCTTTCCGGAGCAGGGAGCGCTGCAGGCAACTCCAATCGGCTTTACAGACTCAGAAGGTAAAAACCCATTTATCGTTTACACGCCCACTACCACCTTTAGAAGAGAAACCTACGGTTACATCGATCAGCTAAAGGATGGCGTGGGTAAAAACTTCGGCTTTTCGCTGCAGGTGCCTATCCTGAACGGACTGCAGGTACGCAGCAATGTGCAGCGTGCCAAACTGCAGCAGCAGGACGCCCAGATCACAGCCGATATTGCCCGCAACAACCTGCGCCAGACAATTGAGCAGGCATACGTGGATGCCATTGCCGCCCAGCGCCGCTACGTTGCCGCTAAAGAGCAACTGCGTGCTGCTGAAAAAAACTATGGCAATGCCCGCCTGCGCTTAGATGCTGGCGTGATCAATACAGTAGATTTCAACATCATCGCCAACAGCTACCGTGCTGCGCAGTCGAACCTGCTACAGGCGAAGTATGAGTACACTTTCAAACAAAAGGTTCTGGACTTCTACCAGGGCGAAGACATCTCTTTCTAAGAAACTATGGCTAAGAAAAAATCAAGACTGATTCCCATCCTGATCGGCGTACTTGTACTGGTAATTGTTGGTGTAATCGTAGCCAAAAAAGCTGGCTGGATAGGCCAGGAAGAAGGAACAGAAGTGGTGCTGGCAGAGGCTAAACTGACAGATATTGTAGAGAAAGTAAGCGCATCGGGTAAAATACAGCCGGAGACGGAAGTAAAGATAAGCCCGGACGTATCGGGTGAGATCATTGAGCTGAACGTAGAGGAAGGTGACTCTGTAGTTCAGGGCCAACTGCTGCTCCGCATTCGCCCCGACAATTACCAGTCGATGGTGGATGCACAGCAAGCATCGGTGAACACCATGCGTGCCAACCAGGCGCAGGCGCGTGCGCGACTGACGCAGGCACAGGCGAACTTCTCGCAGTCGGAGCAGAACTACAACCGCAACAAGGAGCTGTTTGAGAAAAAAGTGATTTCGCAGGCAGAGTGGCAGCAGATACAGGCCGACTACCTTGCCGCCAAATCAGAGGTGGAATCGGCTCGCCAGAGTGTAAGAGCGTCAGAGTTCAATGTTCAAAATGCACAGGCCTCTTTGAAGGATGCCCGCGAAAACCTGAACAAAACAACCATCTATGCTCCTGTCAGCGGTATAGTTTCCAAATTAAACGTGGAGCAGGGCGAGCGCGTAGTAGGAACTTCGCAGATGGCCGGTACTGAGATCATGAGCATCGCCAACCTGAACAAAATGGAGGTGCGCGTGAATGTAAATGAGAACGACATCATCCGCGTAGGCCTCGGCGATTCAGTTATCGTAGAGGTAGACTCCTATGCCAGCCGCGACGAAAAGTTTAAAGGCGTGGTCACCTCTATTGCCAACACAGCAAAAGACGCTACCACCTTAGAGGCTGTAACGGAATTTGAAGTGCGCATCCGCCTGCTAAACGATTCGTACAGCCATCTGCGTGAGAAAACAAGCCGCCCTTTCCGTCCTGGTATGACAGCTTCTGTGGATATTCTGACTGAGCGAAAGTCAAATGTTTTATCTGTACCTTTGTCGGCCGTAACAACACGTTCTGCTAACAAGGCCGGTGGTGAAAAGCCGGAGGAGGGTGAGCAGGAGGAGGAAAACCAGAACCAGGCAACGAGCCAGAACCAGGAGGCAGCTCAGGTGAAGGTGGAGGAAGTGGTGTTTACCTATGATGAAGCTACCAACACGGTTAAAAGCGTAAAAGTAAAAACAGGCATCAGTGATTTTGACAACATCGAGATTATCAGCGGCCTGAACAAAGGACAGAAAATAGTGGCAGGACCGTTTAGGGCAGTGTCCAAGACATTGGAAGACGGAGCCAAGGTAGCTGTAAAAGACGAGAAATCGTTGAACAAGCAGGCCATTGCCGCAGACACTCAAGAAGAAGATTAGCGTATTGGAAAAAGTAGCCGTATTGGGAGGGGGAAGCTGGGCGACAGCCCTTGTAAAGATCCTCTCTGAAAATAAAGCAGAAGTAAATTGGTGGATGCGCAATAGAAACGATGTGCAGCACCTGAAAGAATACAGGCATAACCCCCGTTACCTAAGCCAGGTATCGTTTGATTTAAAGTATGTGCTTCCCTCCGATGATATCAAGGCTGTAGTGGCCGCTTCGGATTGGGTAATTCTAGCAGTGCCAGCCGCATTTGTGCAGCTGGCACTTGCCGATTTACCGGAGGACGCTTTCCACGGCAAGGTGCTGATCTCGGCCATCAAAGGTATGATTCCCAAGGAGAACATACTGATTACTGATTTCATGGAGCGCAAGTACCATGTACCGAATTCGCATCAGCTTATTATTGCCGGTCCTTGCCATGCTGAGGAAGTAGCCTTAGAAAAGCAGTCGTACCTCACCATCGGCTCTCACGACATGCCTACGGCCGAACGCTTCTGTGAACTGCTGCGCAACCGCTATGTGAAAGCGAACCCGCTCGACGACCTGGATGGCATAGAATATTGCGCGGTGATAAAGAACGTGATCGCCCTGGCCTGCGGCATTGCCCGTGGCCTGAACTATGGCGATAACTTTCAGGCGGTGCTGGTATCAAACGCCATGTTTGAGATCGAGCGCTTCCTGGATGGCATTATGCCCATTCACCGCGATCTGAGCGGCTCCGCCTACCTGGGTGACCTTCTGGTAACAGCCTATTCACAGTTTAGCCGCAACCGTACTTTTGGCAACATGATAGGCCGTGGCTATACCGTAAAATCTGCCCAGGTGGAAATGAACATGGTGGCCGAAGGGTATTATGCCGTTCAAAGCATCCACCAGCTCAATCAGAAACTACAGGTGGATATGCCCATTACCAAGGCCGTTTACCACGTTTTATATGAGCGAATTTCGCCAACCATGGAGTTTGAGATTCTTAAAGATAAATTAAGATAAAGAAGCCTTAATCATTAATCTAAAAAAGCATACTCACTTCAGGTATGCTTTTTTTATAGTTCCGATTTTTTCAACACTTTGTCGCCGAGTGCGCGGTAAAAAGCCATGATGGTGATGGCTATCGACAAAAGCATGCCGTAGGTTACGAAAAGCAATTTATACTCTGCTAGCGGAACAAAATAAGAGCCGCTGAGCTCTAGTAGCAGTATCAGGATAAAGGAGGTGCTAACGCCTGTAAGTGAAAGGATAAAGGCACGAAACAGCGAAAGGGACGGCAACCTGTCAATCAGTGTCTGGCTTTTAAGGTGCCAGTGCAGCGGAAGCACCTTGTTTTCATCCAGCGCTTTGCGCGTACTGCGCGTTACAAGGTAGCTGGTGAAGAACCCGGAAACGATGCTGTAAGACACAAGGTCTGTCGAGATGCTGCGTTGCCCCCAGAGTGGCACCTCTACCGCATCGCCCCAGATCAGCTGCACCAACAGAAAACACACAACAGCGGAGGCGAGCACCAGTTTTACCGCCAGACCAATTAAAAACTTATAGTTAAGGCTTATTTTCATGAGTTCCTTCGCTGCCTATGTAAAGTATACTGCTATTCAACCGTTGAGGTCTGAAACATCCTTTCAAAGGCGAATGGTTGTTTGGCAGGAATAAGTCAAATCTATACTTTTACCATCTGCCTGGCTGGCGACTTGAGCACCAGGCGTAGGCATGTTTTCCCTTTATACATGAAGCACTTTCAGCAGATAGACGTGATAAAAGGTCTGGCCATCCTGATGGTGTTGCTGCTGCATTCCCTTAGCCGGCAGGAGTTGCTTCAAAGCTACGCGGTGTACCACATCTGGCAGGCTGTGCCTTTGTTCATGGTGGTGATGGGGCTGAACGCGGGACTATCCATCCAACGCAAAGAACAGCACCTGAACCTGCTGTACACCCGGGAATATTTCACCAAAAAAGCCACCCGCATCCTAACGCCATTCATGCTCATCTTTGCTTTGTCCATACTTGTGGGCTTCTTGTGGCAATGGCTTACAAATGAAGCGGTGCTGGCGTTTAGCTGGTATACTTTGGTAGGGGTATTGCCTGTAACCGGAAAGGGAAACTATTTCATTACGCTGTTGCTGCAGTCCATTTTCCTGCTTCCCATCATTGGCTATGCCTTCAGGAAAAAACCAGTGCTAACAAGTATAACCTTGGTCGTGCTGGAGGTGCTCTTTCAGCTTTTGGCAACGCAGGTAGCATACTTTGATAAGGAGAACTATTTGTATGATGCCGCTTTTCCGCGTTATTTCTCTGCTATTGCGTTTGGCCTGTGGCTGGCCTATTCGCCTGGAGCCAAAAAACAGTGGCCGTTTGCGCTGCCGCTGGTTATTTTGGGTGTGATAGCTGCCGGCTTTCTGTGGCTCGTGGTGTATCAAGGCTTGAAGGTAGATTTTCTGCGCCCGGAATGGTTTACGCAACACCTGCTCACGTTTGGCTATGCCGCCTTTTGGGTTTGGCTGGGGCTGCGGTTACTGCCTTCATCCTCCAATGTTATTTTCCTGAAACTGCTGGCCACTCTGGGGAAAGCATCTTACCATATTTTCCTGGTGCAAGTGCTGTACTTCGGTTTACTAGAGGAATCACCAGTATGGCAAAATCTGGGAATTTGCCTGCTGCTTGGTTACCTCTTTTATATGCTGGAGAGCAACAGGAAAATTTTCACAAGTAGGGCAGCGGCTGTCTTTAGAAATAAAGACGTGTAAGCGGTTTGATCTCTCACCTCTCATTCCTTTATCTACATGATAAAAGTAATCTGTGCTATTTTAGAGAAACAAGGCCATGTGTTGATCGCACAGCGAAGTAAGCACATGCCCGAGCCCTTGCAGTGGGAGTTTCCAGGTGGCAAACTGGAGCCGAATGAGCAGGAGCAGGAGTGTTTGATCCGGGAGATGCAGGAGGAATTGGCCCTGGCTATTCTACCTGTGACGCGGCTAGAGCCCGTTGTTTATACTTACCCCACAAAAACAATCCTCTTAATTCCGTACATCTGCCGCTATGTGGGCGGTAATGTTAAACTAGCAGAGCACCAGGAATACGCTTGGGTGCTGCCGCAGGACCTGCCTTCCTACGATTGGTGCCCGGCTGATGTGCCCGTTGTGGCGCAATATCTGCAGCTGAAGCAAACTGCTTCCTAAGCCATACTTTCAGAAGCCCGTTTTTTCGCCGTACCTTTGCAGCATGCAACTTCCCGATTCCTTTTCCGAACGGATGCAGCACCTGCTGCACAGTGAGTTCCCTGCCTTTCAGGAGGCACTGCAGCAGGCGCCTCTAACCAGCATTCGTGTGAACACGGCCAAAGCCGAAGTAGCTATTGCTTTAAATCCCGTTCCCTGGGCTGAGGCGGGTTTTTATCTGCCCGAGCGCCCCAGTTTCACCCTAGACCCTCTCATACACGCCGGGGCTTATTATGTGCAGGAGGCAAGCTCCATGTTTCTGGAGCAGGCACTAAAGCAGGTGCTGGACCTGGAGGAGCCGCTGCAGGTACTGGATCTTTGCGGCGCACCGGGAGGCAAATCTACGCACCTGGCCAGCCTGATCTCGAGGGACAGTCTGCTGGTTTCGAATGAAGTTATCCGCAGCAGGGCCTCCATACTTGCCGAAAATGTAGCTAAGTGGGGTAGCGGCAACGTGCTCGTCACCAGCAACGACCCACGTGACTTTGGCAGGTTACCACATTTCTTTGATGTAATGGTAGTGGATGCGCCCTGCAGCGGCGAAGGCATGTTTCGGAAAGACCCTGGGGCCATAGGGGAGTGGTCGGAGGAGAACGTGAACTTGTGTGCCCAGCGGCAGCAGCGGATTCTGATGGACGTGTGGGGAGCGCTGAAGCCCGGGGGAATACTCGTATACAGCACCTGCACCTGGAACGAACAGGAAAACGAGGCAAATATGAGTTGGCTATCGGAACAGGAGGGAGCCGCAAGTATAAAACTGGCACTGCAGCCGGAGTGGGGCGTGGTGCCAACACAACTGAATGGCGTCGAAGGCTACCGCTTTTACCCGCACCGCGTGCAGGGAGAGGGATTTTTTATGGCAGTGATGCGAAAAGCCGGCGAAGCTGAACCGATCAGCCATAGCAAAAACAAAAAGAAGAAGTATAAATTGACGGTGGCAGGCAAGAAGGAGAAAGCACTGGTAGAGCACTGGCTGCAGGAACCGGGCAGTTATACTTGGGTGCAGCATAATGAGATCATCTCCGCCATACCCGAAGCATTGTTTGAGGCGGCTGATGAAGTATACCAGCAACTGTACGTGCTCTATGCGGGCACAGAAGTAGCGGAAGTGAATGGGAAAAAGCTTAAGCCGCTGCAGGGCCTCGCACTCTCACAGCACCTGCACAAAAATGCTTTCAAAACGGCTGAACTAGACCTGGAGCAGGCACTTCGCTTCCTGCGAAGAGACGAAATTACCCTCGGCACCAGCGGCACCGATTGGCTGCTCCTGCAGTATAAAGGCCGCCCGCTGGGCTGGGCTAAGCAGATTGGAAACCGTCTAAATAACTACTACCCAAAAGAGTGGCGCATACGGATGGAACTGCCGCAGGTGTTGACTGAGACAGCTGTAGTATCTTAAATTGGACACAAGTAGCAGGACATAAGACTGATCCTATTGTGGTGCTAGTTCTCCTTTAGTGAATTAGCATTTCCAAACATATAAAAAAGCCGAAGCTAGTAAATACAGCTTCGGCTTTTTTATTGAAGCAGCGCTAAATTCATTTTATGCTGCTTTATGTCGTTTTTTTCAGAAGGAACACTATTCCACAAATAGCACAAGCCCTTTCAGGTATTCGCCCTCCGGATGAAAAATAGAAATAGGGTGATCCGCTGGCTGGGAAAGGTGGTGCATAATCTTGATCTTGCGGCCCGCGTCTATGGCGGCAGCCATTACGGTGTTGTTGAACAGGTATTTGTCTACCACCTGTGAGCAGGAGAAGGTAAAGAGAATGCCTCCCGGCTTTATTTTTTTCAGCGCTTCCGCATTCAGACGCTTGTAGCCCATCAGAGCGTTGTGGCGCACATTCTTGCTCTTGGCAAATGCTGGCGGGTCCAATATAATCACGTCATACTTGTCTTCCTTGCCCTTCATAAACTCAAAGGTATCCATGGCATAGGCAGCGTGTTTCTCCGGTGCCTGGCTAAGCTCAGCATTCTTGTCGGTCAGCTCAATAGCCTTCTTCGACACGTCCACCGAGTGCACCTCTTTTGCTCCCGCATTCAAGGAATATACAGAGAAGCCCCCAGTGTAGCAGAAGGTGTTTAGCACCGACTTGTCCTTTACGTAGCGGGAAAGCAAATCACGGTTTTCGCGCTGGTCGATGAAGAAGCCTGTTTTCTGGCCGCTCTCCCAATCCACGAAAAACTTATTGCCATTTTCCGTTACTACCACACCACCTTCAGACTTGCCGAAAAGGTAGCCGTTCTCCGCCTGAACCGGCGATTTCGGCGGCAGCGATTCTGCACTCTTATCATAGACTGCGCGCAGCCTGCCGCCATAGATTTCCTGCAACGCCTTCGAAATATGTTCGCGGATGCCGTACATTCCCAAAGAGTGGGTTTGCACCACGGCCGTGTCTTTGTAGAAGTCCACGATCAATCCGGGTACACCGTCTCCTTCGGCATACACCAGGCGATACACGTCCGTCTCAGGGTTATCTGTGAGGCCGAGGCGCTGGCGGTAATCGTAGGCTTTCTGCACTTTCTGTTTCCAGAAAGCATAATCCGGCTCCACCTGCTCAAAAGAGAAAATTCGCACGGCAATTGAGCCCAAGGCATAATGGCCCATGGCCAGAAACTCGCGTTTGCTGGAGTATACTTCCACCACGTCGCCCTCAGCTGGTTCGCCGTCTGCTTTACGAATCGCGCCCGAGAAAACCCAGGGGTGCTGGCGCTGCAGGGAATGCTCCTTGCCCGGAGCCAGGTATAGTTTTATAAATGACATGTTGCTTGCTCGTTGTTGATTGCTTTTTGTTTATACTTTAGATAACATGAAGTACAAATGTTTGCAAAGGTAGCTAATTCAGGGTTATTCATAAGTGTTGTGTAACAGAACAGCTTAGAATGCATCACATTATGATTCCCAACTCCACCAGTTTTGTGTAAAGTTTTTGCACTGGCAAGCCCACCACGTTGAAATAGGAGCCTTCGATGCGCTCAATTCCAATCATCCCGATCCACTCCTGTATACCGTAGGCACCAGCTTTATCGAAAGGCCTGTACTGCGTGATGTAGTAGTCTATCTCTGCTTCGCTTAGCCGTTTGAAGTACACACTGGTGCTGTCGTGGAAGACGTTTTTCTGCCCTTGCTTCAGGATGCAAACGCCTGTGATCACCTCATGTTGCTTACCGGATAAAGCCTGAAGCATTTCCTTTGCTTCGGCAAAATCGGCTGGCTTGTTCAACACCCGGTCGCCCAGGCAAACAATGGTATCAGCGGTTATCAGCACCTGATCTGTGATGTCCGAAGTATAGGCATCGGCTTTATGGGAGGCCAGGTATTCGGCCACCTGCTCCCGCTTCAGGTGCTCCGGAAAATCCTCGTGCACCTCTTTTACCAGCACTTCAAAAGAAAGGCCAAGGCTGGCGAGCAGTTCTTTTCTACGGGGGGAGTTAGAGGCAAGCAGCAGCGGCCGTTGTAAATTCATCTTCTTTAATTGAACCAAACAAGAATCCGCAAATTACTTTGGGATAGAAAAAAGTAGATTTCTGGGGCATCACCGAGCCGCTGTTGCACACCCGCTTCACCTGTTCCATCGACACATCATTTGTGATCAAGGCCAGATAAGCCTCGCCTTTATCGACTTTGCGAATGCAGGCCGTGAAGTTGCGTTCATAGCTTAAGCCCTCGTAGTCGCGCTGCTCCTGGCGGTAAATTCCCAGCACCTTCTCAAAAACAAAGTAATGCAGTACGGTCAGGTCCAGTTCCTTCACTTCAGACGGGAAATTCCACTCAATGGAGGGGTGCACCTCTGTCTTTAGCCTCAGCTTGTATGCTGCGCCATTCAAGTATAATCCGAAAGCCCACGGCTTGCCCACTATCACCTCATTCAGCTCATAAGGGTCCTCTTTCAGCGTAACGGTGAAATACTTCGAAAGGCGCTGCAGAAACTCCTCGTCAGATAGTGGCAACTTCCTGAGCAGGCGGTGCGTCGGAAGTATGCGCAGGTCATCGTGCTCAGAGTTTGTCAGGTACATGAGGTGGTAGTTGTAAGGCTCTGTTCCCGTATGGGCAGGATTCTCAGCCATGCATTTGCGCCGGTAAGCAAGCGAGCCGCCGTAACGGTGGTGCCCGTCAGCCAGCAGCACTTTTTTATCAGCTAGCGTATCCAGAAAAAGCTTGATAATGGCATGGTCATGGATAACCGCCAGCACATCCCGAACGCCCTGGTAGTCCTCGGTTTCATAGAGCGGCATGCGGATGCTTTCGTCCATGTAGGGCTCAAGTATAAAATCCGGGTCCGTGTACAGGCCATGGGTGGGGCTGCTGTTGAGTTCCGTGTGCTCCAGCAATTCAATACGGTCGTTTACTGCGCTCGGAATGGTGTTCTCGTGGCGCAGCAGCACTTTTTCGTGCCAGTCATAGGCTTTGATATTGCAGATAAAACCTTTACGTACATAGTCCTTGTCGCTGTTGGGCAGGCGGAAATATTGGTAATACACGTAAATGCCCGGTAGTTGATCCTGCAGCAGCACCCCTTTATCCTTCCATTGCTGCAAAAGCTGCGCTGCATTGGCTGCCGGTTCATCGCCGAGTGGCACCGAAAGATGAATACTGCTGATGGGGTTGCGGTACAAAGCCTCCCGTTGCTTGTCCGATACCACATCGAAAAGGGGGGAGGTGAGTTCTTCTATATTCAGGGTGTTGTTGTAGCGCCAGGCGCGCAGGGGTAGTATTTCAGCCATTCGTTCAGGTTTCTAAGTTTAAATCAGCCCAGTCTTTTGTGCCGGGTTTCAGGGAGCAAGGCGCTTCAGCTGCCACTTACCGTCCTCCTGTTCATAGAGAATGCGGTCGTGGAGCCGGTTCGGGCGTCCCTGCCAAAACTCCACAGCCTCTGGCTGCAGTTGAAAGCCCCCCCAGTGCGACGGCCTCGGAATAACATCAACCTCTGAAAATTGCTGCTTATACTTCTCATCCAGTTCCTCCAGTTCTTCGCGCGTTTGTATTACCTGGCTTTGGGGAGAGGCCCAGGCACCAATTTGGCTTCCTTGCGGGCGGCTGTGAAAGTATTCATCCGATACCTCGGGAGCCACTTTCACCACTTTGCCCTCCACGCGCACCTGCCGCTCCAAAGAGGGCCAGAAAAACGTGATGGCGGCGTAAGGAAACGCTTCCAGTTCCTGCCCCTTTCGGCTGTTGTAATTGGTGAAAAAGGTAAACCCGGCATCGTCGACTCCTTTTAAAAGCACCACGCGGGCGGAGGGCTTGCCTGCGGCACTCACCGTGGAAAGTACGAGTGCTGTGGGCTCGGGTGCCTCCGAGGTGATGGCCTCGTCGAGCCACACTTTAAATTGCTGCACCGGGTTCTCTGCCACCGAATCTTCGTTCAGCGCCTGCTGTGAGTAGTTGTTCCGGATATCGGCAATATTTTGTGATGAGGCCATAGCGATGTGATTTTGTCAAATTTAAAAAATAATCCGCTCCTGCTAAACATTTCTTCCCCTACCTGCTGCTAACATCCCAACTGAACAGAAGTTATAGCCACCAGGCAGCATTTAGACCTACGCGACTCCTACTATATCGAATGCTTTGCGTAAGAAGTATAAAATAGGTAAATTAAGGCAGTAGCACCCTTCTGCCCATGTTTTACGAGTGTAGACACGACAGATTGATGGAAGATAAAAAGCTGACGAAGCCGCAAAGCGGCAGCATACTTATATCGGAACCCTATATGGGGGATCCCAATTTTGAGCGCAGCGTGGTACTGCTGTGCAGCCATGAGGAAGAAGGCTCTTTTGGCCTCGTTTTAAACCGAGCCTCCACCTTAATGCTCTCTGATGTGCTGGACGTGTTCAGCGATGACTTTGACATGCTGCTTGGCATTGGAGGGCCGGTGCAGTACAACACCCTGCATTACATACACCGCATCCCGGACCTGCCTCAGGCGGTGAAACTGGCTGAAGACATTTACTGGGGCGGCGACTTTGAACTGCTGCGCACTATGATCGAAACAGGGTTAGTGGATAAGGATGATATCCGCTTCTTTTTGGGCTACTCTGGCTGGACGCCGGGGCAACTGCAGGAGGAAATCGACAAAAATGTTTGGATTGTAAATAACAATGCTGCAAATAAATTATTTAATTTGGAGACAGAAACCCTTTGGCGGAGCATTCTTCGCCAGATGGGGGGCAAGTTCAAGATGCTGAGCAACTACCCGGACGACCCGCGCCTGAACTAGCATTCCTTGTACTTAATAAAGTAGACATGACAACTGATAAAGACCCAATGGACACTACCGGAGCTGACATGAACAAACCTGTTGACCAGGAGAATTCTGCAGCGCAGCCAAATAGCGCGGAAAACGAGCCGCAGCCAGTACCAGCGCGTGCCGAGAGCACTCCTGAAGCCACCCCACAGGCACACGAAGCTGTGCCAAAGGAAGAGCAGCCTGAAATTTCCCCGGATTTGTCTACGCCGGAAGATGAGGCCAGATCAGAGAGTATTATCCAGGCAGAACTGGAGGCAACCGCCGTCATGACGGAAGAGGCTCCTGCCACGCCAGAAGCACAGGCCCTTGCCGAACCGGTAGCGGCGGGAACACCAACAGGCATAACAGAAACGGAAACCCCTGCTCAGCCAGTTGCCGCGGATCCCACGCAGCCAAACGCAACGGAAGCAACGCAACCGGATGATGAGCACGATGACGAAGAGGAGGACCATACGGATTACAGCCAGCTAAGCCTGGAGGAGCTGCGTCAACAGTTGCAGACGGTTCTGAAAGGACCTGATTCTATGCGCCGCCACCGTACTATAAACGAAATTCACCGGCAGTACGACCTCAAGTTTCAGGCTGAACGCCACCAGGCATTAGATAAATTTAAGGAAGAAGGCGGCACCGAAGAAGACTTCGACTATCATACTTCCAATGAGCACCAGGACCTGGAGAAACTGCTTGTCTCTTACCGTGACGCGCGGCACCAGCAGCGGCAGTCGCAGGAGGTGCAACGCAAAACCAACCTGGAGCGCAAAAAGCAAATACTGGCTCAGCTCCGCCAATTAGTAGAGTCTGCCGAGACAAAGAACAGCAACGACGAGCTGAAGCGGCTGCAGGAAGAGTGGAAGTCCATTGGCCAAGTGCCGGGTGGGGAGGCGCAGGAGCTGTGGGATTCGTATCATGCCCTGCTCGACATCTTCTACAACAACCGCAGCATGTTCTTCGAGATGAAGGAGCTGGACCGCAGACGTAACCTGGAAGCGAAAACGCAACTGGTGGAGCGGGCCGAGGCACTGCAGGAAGAGCAAAGTATAAACAAGGCCCTGGCTGAGCTTCGGCACCTGCACGAGGAGTGGAAAAACATTGGACCAGTGCCAAACGAGCAGCGCGATCCTATCTGGGAGCGATTTATCAAGGCCTCGGAAAAGGTGCACGAAAAGCGCCGCTCTTACAACGAGGAGCGCAACCAGCGCGAAACGCAGAACATGGCCGTAAAGCGTGGGCTGCTGGAGCGCCTGCAGCCCTATGCCACCTTCACCACGGACCGCATCAACGAGTGGCGCGACAAGACAGATGAGATACAGAAACTGAAAGAAGAATGGGATAAGGCCGGACTTGTACCGAAGGAGTATGCCGAGGAAGTGAACAAGACTTTCTGGAGCAACTACAAAGCCTTTTTCCTGCACAAAAACCAGTTTTTCAAAGCACTGGATGAGCAGAAGCTGCAAAACCTCCGCCTAAAAACGGAAATGTGCGAGGAAGCCGAAGCGCTAAAAGACAGCACCGATTGGAATGAGACAAAGGAAAAGCTGATACAGCTGCAGAAGCGCTGGAAAACCGTTGGCCGCGTACCTGATAAATACTCTGATAAAATATGGCAGCGTTTCCGCACTGCCTGCAACGAATTCTTCGACCGGAAGCAAACCCAGGAGCAGAGCCGTTCGGCTGAGCTGGAGAAATTATCAGCCGAGAAAATGGCTATCTGTGACAGAGTGGCAGAAAAGCTTGCGCAGCCAAATGCCACTGGCTCCATGGCGGAGTATGATGAAGTACTGCAGCAGTGGCGCGAAACAGACCAGAGCAGCAAGCGCAACAGCCCGAAAGTGGAGGATAAGTTTATCTCCCTGATGGGCAAGTACCTGGAGCGCGTGCCCGAGTTAAGTCTGGAGCAGCGCACGGAGATGTTGGTGAAGCTGCAGGTGGAGCGCCTGAAGCACAGCCCGGATGCAGGCCAAAAGCTGCAGCAGCGCGAGAACCACATCCGTCGGGAGATCACGCATTTGCAGAACGATATTCAGACGCTGCAAACAAACATCGACTTCTTTGCCCGCTCAAAGAATGCCGATAAGCTGCGCGCAGAGTATGAAGGCCGCATTGCAGACGCACAAAAACGCATTGATTTACTGCAGCAGCAGCTGAATGCCTTCAGAGGCTGATTTTTTTCGCCTGACTTTCAAAATCTTAACGAAAGTCAGGCGAAAAATTCTCCTTCACTATTTGCATAATAAAATCTTACGCCTACCTTTGCATCGCTTTAAAACAATAAAGCAGCATAAAATTTAAAGCCTCCTTAGCTCAGCTGGTAGAGCAACTGACTTGTAATCAGTAGGTCGCTGGTTCGATCCCGGCAGGGGGCTCCATCCCAAAAGCAATTGTCTGTACTGCAGTTGCTTTTCAGAATAAAACAGTACAAGCCTCCTTAGCTCAGCTGGTAGAGCAACTGACTTGTAATCAGTAGGTCGCTGGTTCGATCCCGGCAGGGGGCTCATTAACATAAAAGCCTTCAGAGAAATCTGGAGGCTTTTTGCTTTTTATATTTCCTAAGGCAGCACCTCCTGCTGCCTTTTATCACTTCTACTTTTGATAGCCCGCCGTTTCCTGATAGATATCGGAAATAAGTAGGCAGGAAGAAACAAGCTTAAGGCACCATGATTCCCTGGCTGCTTCCGCAAATTTCTGCCTTACCCTTCAAAGTTCCGGCTCTCTTAGACCCATACTTCCTTTTCTTGCAGATAATAGCTTATTTAGCAGTTCTGATACGACACACGCTATGCAACTGATAGAGGTAAACTCCCCGGAACTGGCACAGGAATTCCTGATGGTGCAGGTTCGGCTATACAAAAACGACCCGAATTATATCCGCCCCCTTGATAAGGACATCAACAATGTTTTCGACCCCAAGAAAAACAAACTGTTGCGCAACGGCGATGCCATCCGCTGGATTTTGCAGGATGGGTATGGCAAATCAATTGGGAGGGTTGCCGCTTTCATCAACCGTAAAACAGCTAAAACCGGCAAGCAGCCCACGGGTGGTATGGGCTTTTTTGACTGCATTAATGATCAGGCCGCAGCCAACATGCTGCTGGATGCCTGCCGGGACTGGTTACAGGCACGTGACATGGAGGCCATGGATGGCCCTATTAACCTTGGTGAACGCGACAGGTGGTGGGGGGTGCTGCTCGATGGCTTTTACAAGCCTACCTACTGCATGCCCTACAATTTCCCCTATTACCAGGCACTCCTGGAGAACTATGGTTTCCAGCTATACTTTAAGCAGTTTACATACTACCGAACGGTACACGATGAACTGCCGACGGAGTACCACGAGAAGGCAAAGCGCATTCACCAGGATCCCCGTTATCATTTTAAGCATATCCAGAAGAAGGAGCTAAAAAAGTTTACCGAGGATTTCCGTATCGTATACAACAAAGGCTGGGCAAAGCATGAGGGCGTAAAGGAAATGAGCGAGGCGCAGGCTGCCTCTATCATGAACTCGCTGAAGCCAATTCTGGACGAGCGCATCATGTGGTTCAGTTACTATGATGAGGAGCCGGTGGGTTTCTTTATTGCCATTCCTGAGTTAAACCAGTTATTCCAGTACGTGAATGGAAAACTGGATGCATGGGGAAAGGTAAAGCTGCTGTTCCACCGCTGGCGCGGCGCCTGTACCACCATGTATGGCATCGTGTTCGGTATTGCGCCCGAACACCAGGGAAAAGGCGTGGAGGCCGCCATGGTGGTAGCGGCAGGCGAGAAGATCATTTACAACAAAAGCATTCCTTACCAGGATCTGCAAATGAACTGGATCGGCGATTTTAACCCTAAAATGATGAAGGTGGTAGAACAGGTGGGCGGCCGTATTTATAAAACCCATGCCACCTACCGCTACCTTTTCGATCGTACAAAGGAGTTTGAGCGCATGCCGATCATCCGCTAAAGCATTTCGGGCAAGTCCATGTTAGAGTCAAGTATGGGGGCGCAGATCTCCTCCCATTCCCAGCCATCGTAAAGGAGCATGGCCTGGAGCGTACGGCGGCGCTGGCTAAGCTTACTGATGCGGTACAGATCGGGTTTTTGAATAGGAATACCTGCCGCCTGCAGTTTGCTGATATCATAGCTTGGTTCCGTTACCGTTTCGGGCTCGAGGAACAGCGCGGTCAGGGAGCCTAGAAAGGTGGTAATCGCCTGGCGCAGGGGAATCAGCGCCTGATCACTGGGGCGCTTGTCTTCAGGCACGAAAAGCAGCAGGAGCGTTATCGCCTCGTCCAGAGCGGCCACATTGGGCAGTATGGCCGCCACTTTATCTGTGTGATGAAAGAAGTGGAGCACCGGGTAGGCTAAGTGCATTTGTCCCTGTTCCGCCAACGGTTGCGCCAGATTATTGAAATGCAGATTCAGCATCTTGAAATCTTTTCCATCCCAGTTGTTCAGCAGCATCTCCTGCGGGCTGTGTCCAATACTGGCAATGCGTATGCTAATGGCACGACGTGCTGTTACGGCAGAGAGCACCGGCACCATGTAAGATATTCCAATGGTGATCATAATCAGGCCGGAAAATGAAATGAAGGATGAATAAATGCGCCAGCCATCGGAGCCCGCCGCAAAGTCTCCGTTGCCCAGTGTAGAGAGGGTATAGCCTGTAAAATAAACGCGTTGGGCAAGATCGGCCGGAACCTTGGTAGTGGTGTTAACCACAGCCTCTGTGTCGGATAGATAAATCAGCACATTGCCTGCCCACAGCAACAGCACCCAGCCTACCAGCACCGACATAACAATAATGACGCCTGCTACTGTTAGGATTTTCTTGTAATTAAAATAACGGCTTGTCCAGAAAATTGAGCGCCAGATCAAGGTGGCAATCGTACTGCTAATCAAGCCAGCCCCGCGCGGCGAGAAGGTAGTATAGACAAGGTCGATGCTGACGGAGAGAATTAAAATGATGCCGATTACGAGGAGTATGGTTTCATTCATAAAGTGCCGTGGGCGTAGGGTGCAAAACAGTTTGTGTATACTTTTGCGGTGCCGCCTTAGTTACAAAAGCTGCTGCGCGCACAAGAGCATGTAAATTGAATTTAATATGGATTCGTTGACGCAGATAGTATTGGGGGCCGCGGTAGGAGATGCGGTGGCAGGCAGGAAACTGGGAAACAAAGCTATGGTTTGGGGAGCCATAGCGGGCACCATTCCTGATTTGGATGTGCTGCTAAACCCGTGGTTGGATACCGTGCAGCAGCTGACGTTTCACCGCTCCCTGACCCATTCACTTCTCTTTGCGGTGCTTGTTTCTCCCGTTCTCGGCTGGCTCCTCAAAAGGTGGTACAGGGCAAAACCGGCAACCCTCGCGGACTGGACGCTCCTGTTTTTCCTCGGCTTTACCACCCACGCCCTCTTAGACAGTTGTACCACCTGGGGCACACAGCTCTTCTGGCCCTTCAGCACTTATGGGGTTGCTTTTTACAACATCTTTGTAGTGGACCCGCTGTATACGGTGCCTTTCCTAGGCTTTTCGCTGGCGGCTGCTTTTCACAGCAGGTACAACCCAAAACGCCGGTACCTGAACTACGCTGGCCTTGCCATCAGCACGGCTTACCTGTTTTGGTCTTTCGTTGCCAAAAGCATTGCGGATGAGGTTTTTACAGATGCAATGGAGCGGCAGGGGATTGTCTACACTTCCTACATCAGCAAGCCTACCCCCATGAATACCTTGTTCTGGTCTGTCACAGCGAAAGATTCCCTTGGCTTTCACAACGGCTTTTATTCGCTGCTGGATAAGGATGAACAAGTTGATTATACTTACGAGCAACAGCATAAGGAGCTGCTTACAGCCTATCGGGGACACCCGAAGTTGGAGCGCCTTATGGAACTTACAAAGGGCTATTATACTGTTGAGAAAGCTGCAGATAAGGGAATTTTAATTAATGACCTGCGCTTTGGTAAATTCGATAACTGGCGTGACGGTGGCGGGAGCTATGTGTTTGTGTACAAAGTATGGCAGAACCCACAGGGTGAACTGGAGTTTGAGGAGATCAACAACCGTCCTAAAATCGATAAGGCATACCTGCTGGCATACTGGCGCCGCATTACAGGTCATAAATAGCGAAAGGCCCTAGGTAGGTGCCTTTCGCTATTTATTTAATATTTTTAAAGCGTTTCAAAGATGGCAAGGGCTTTTACCCAACCTGATTCTGTATTTAAATCGATGTTGTTCACCTTAACGAAGTCCTCTACTTGAGCCTGGTTGGCGGGTAGGGCTTTCAGGAAACTGCGCTTGTTCAGTTTTATCTTCTGCACGTTTCTCTCTCCGAAAAGCAGGAAGTAGTCAGCGACATCAATTATCTGATCAAATTCGCGTCCGGCACTGTAAGGGCCTTTATAATCAGCTTTAAGCAGCTTCTTCTGAGGGGCCAGCACCAACTGGCTTCTTGGCCCCTCGTGCAATACAGCCAGTAATTTATTGGCCAGGGCTGGCTCGAGCTGCCCTACGCGGGGCAGCCTCTTGAAAGATATTGTTCGAAGCCCCAGAGTGTCGGTTAGGGCAAAGGAGGTGAGTTGTGTGGCAGGAAGTATGAATGCATTCCCCTTCGCATCCTGGTACCATACTTCATCCTCCTGCACATTATACTTCGCGGTTATGTTTTCAAATTCCTTATCCCCAATCTGCAGGTTTCCTTTGCCCCAGTTGTTCCAGAAAAAAGGGCTCCCCTTGATGCCTTTGTAGCGGTTGTCATATGTCTGCACAGTACCTGTTGTGGTGGTGAGCTTTTTCAGATCCTGAAAATTTCGTTCTGCTGCTGCTCCCTCCAGAAATGTGTTCTTATTTGCCTGTGCCGACACCTGCTGTACAGTAGCGGCTAACAGAAGAACAAGTATAACCTTTTTCATAGCTTAATTTAAAACTTGGAAAAACTGATCTAAACCAAGTTCAATATAAACAAAATACCGCTCTTTTTCAGGAGCTGTTTCAGCTTGGCCAGCCATACTTTTTGCAGGTTCCTTGTATGCTGTTCCTGCTTATGCGTAATCCAAAAATGTGGTAGGTTTAAATAAATATTATATTTAGCCACCTTCAACTTAAATAAACATACAACAGCAACAGACAAGATGACAAATAACAGATGGATGCTCACGGGCAAAAAAGCAGTGGTAACGGGAGGCTCCAAAGGAATTGGCGCCGCAATTGTAAAAGAGTTCATAGACCTGGGCGCTGAGGTGCTGGCCGTGGCGCGCAAGCAGGAGGACTTGCAGCAGTTGGCAGCACAATACCCCGAACGACTGCAAACACTTTCGGCTGACGTGAGCAAGGCGGAAGGCCGGACAGCCCTGGCAGATTGGGTGAAGCAGGAGTGGGGCCCGCTGGACATCCTCATCAACAACGCAGGCACGAACATCCGCAAACCCACTGCCGAATACGCTTCAGATGAGTATGATTTCATCATGCAAACCAACCTGCGATCCGCTTTTGAGTTGAATAGGCTGCTGTACCCACTGTTGCAGCAGGCCGAGCAGGCAAATATTGTGCACGTAACTTCTGTGGCCGGCTTGGTGCATGTGCGCACCGGCAGCATTTACGGCATGACGAAGGCGGCGCTGACTCAGTTAACCCGAAACCTGGCAGTGGAGTGGGCGAAAGACGGCATTCGGGTAAATGCCGTGGCGCCGTGGTACATCAGCACACCACTGGCACAGACGGTGCTGCAGAATGAGGAATTCTACAACAACGTGATAAGCCGCACGCCCATGCAACAGGTGGGAAAACCGGAGGATGTGGCCGGTGCAGTCGCCTTTTTCTGCCTGCCGGCAGCGGCCTATATCACCGGGCAAACCGTGGCGGTGGACGGCGGGTTTACCATCAACGGATTTCACCCGCTCTAGCACCGGGACACATCGGTAAAAGGTGGAATAATAGCGCCGGAATATAGGGTATATCAGTATAAATGCTTATTTTTGTAAGATGTGGATTTGAGAACCTTACAATTTATCGGGGCTCTTTTAAACCGAACTTCATGGCAAAAAAACGGCAGCTATTCATACTTAGCATTGCGCTTATTTCCGCTTCTCTCTTCTCCTGTAAACCTGCCTGTCCGATAGGTGCTTGCCAGGTGCGCATGGTGCACCCACACGGCGAGGGTGAGTATAGGGGAAGACCTTTCTGGAAAAAACAAAACCCGAAGATGGGGCAGGACCTGGACAAAACATCCAAGGAAAAAGCCAACCGCAAGAGCGATAAGAGCAGAAATAAGAATTAAGCTATATAGGCAAAAGCCTTTTTTGGCTAACTTGCCTTTTCAAACACAACCACCTTTTAAATTAATTTTGACCTTTTAACATGAGAGAAGGCGAACGAATAATACCGATCAACATTGAAGACGAAATGCGCGGTGCGTATATCGACTACTCAATGTCTGTTATCATTTCAAGAGCCTTGCCCGATGTTCGGGATGGATTGAAACCCGTGCACCGCCGCGTGCTCTACGGCATGTCCGAACTGGGGGTATCCTACAACAAGGCCTACAAAAAATCTGCCCGTATCGTGGGGGAAGTGCTGGGTAAATACCACCCGCACGGCGACTCCTCGGTGTACGAGACGATGGTGCGTATGGCCCAGGAATGGTCGCTGCGCTACCCGCTTGTAGACGGGCAGGGTAACTACGGCTCTATAGACGGTGACTCGCCGGCGGCCATGCGTTATACAGAGGCGCGCCTGAAGCGCATTGCCGATGAGCTGTTGGCTGATCTGGAAAAGAATACGGTTGACTTTGTACCCAACTTCGACGACTCGTTGAAGGAGCCAAGCGTAATGCCTGCCAAGATCCCGAACCTGCTGATTAACGGCACCTCGGGCATTGCAGTAGGCATGGCCACCAACATGGCCCCGCATAACCTGACTGAGGTGGTGAACGGTATTGTGGCTTACATTGATGACAACGACATCACCATCGCGGACCTGATGCAACATATCACGGCGCCCGACTTCCCGACAGGGGGTATCATCCATGGGTATGATGGCGTGAAATCTGCGTTTGAAACAGGACGGGGACGTGTGCTGATGAGAGGCCGCGCCATCTTCGAGACCACTCCAAGTGGCAAAGAGCAGATTATCGTGACGGAGATTCCGTACATGGTAAACAAAGCTACGCTGATTGAGAAAACGGCGGCGCTCGTAAATGAGAAAAAAATAGAAGGCATTGCGGATTTGCGAGATGAGTCGGACCGCGACGGTTTGCGTATTGTGTACGACCTGAAGCGTGACGCCATCCCGAACGTGGTGCTGAACAACCTGTACAAGTATACGGCGCTGCAGTCTTCGTTTGGTGTAAATAACGTGGCTCTGGTAAAGGGTCGCCCCATGACGCTGAACCTGAAGGACATGATCAAGTACTTTGTGGAGCATCGCCACGAGGTAGTTATCCGCAGAACACAGTACGAACTGGACGAGGCGAAAAAGCGTGCGCACATCCTCGAGGGCTTGCTTATTGCCCTGGATAATCTTGATGAGGTAATCAACCTGATTCGCTCTTCCCGTGACCCTGAGATTGCCCGCAACGGCTTAATCGAGCGGTTCCAGTTATCCGAGATCCAGGCACGTGCCATACTTGATATGCGTCTGCAGCGACTGACAGGTCTGGAGCGCGACAAGATTCAGCAGGAGTACCAGGATCTAATGAACACCATAGATGATCTCAATGACATTCTGGCAAATGAAAGCCGCAGAATGCAGATCATCAAAGATGAGCTAACTGAAATAAAAGACCGCTACGGCGACGCACGCCGCACAGGTATTGAGGCCAGCACAGGCGATATCTCTTACGAGGACATGATTCCGGAGGAGAACATGGTGATCACCATCTCGCACGAAGGCTATATCAAGCGTACTTCGCTGAACGAATACCGCAGCCAGAGCCGCGGTGGTTTCGGCTCGAGGGGAGTGGCCGCATCCAAGGAAAGTGATTTCACGGAGCACCTTTTTGTGGCCAATACGCACCACCACATGCTGTTCTTTACAGAGTTTGGCCGCGTGTTCTGGCTAAAGGTGTATGAGATTCCGGAAGGAGGGAAGACCACCAAAGGCCGCGCTATCCAGAACCTGATGCAGATAGAAAAAGACGACAATGTGCGCGCTGTGATGAACGTGCATGACCTGAAAAACCAGGATTATGTGCTTAACCACAACCTGGTTTTCATTACAGAGCAGGGTACGATCAAGAAAACTGTGCTGGAGGCGTACTCCCGCCCAAGAACCAACGGTATCAACGCCATTTCCATCAACGACGGCGACAGATTGCTGGACGTGCAGCTGACGAATACCAGCAGCGAAATCATCATTGCGCTGAAGTCGGGCAGGGCTATTCGTTTCAACGAAACTCAGGTGCGCCCAATGGGCAGAACAGCCGCCGGTGTGCGGGCCGTAACACTTGCCGGACCAGACGATAAGGTTATTGGTATGGTTTGTGTAGAAAACGAGAACACAGACCTGCTGGTAGTTTCAGAAAATGGCTTCGGTAAACGTTCGCTTCTGGAGGAATACCGTATTACCAACCGGGGCGGAAAGGGTGTAAAAACCATGAACGTAACAGAGAAAACAGGCAGCCTGGTAGCCATCAAAGGCGTTACGGACACAGATGACTTGATGATCATTAATCGTTCGGGCATTACTATCCGTTTGCGTGTAGGGGATTTACGTGTAATCGGTCGTGCAACGCAGGGCGTAAGGCTGATCAAGCTGAACGATGGCGACCAGATTTCATCTGTGGCGCAGGTGGATGCCGAGGAAGAGGTGGAGCAGGAGGCAGCAGAAATGGTGCTGGAGCAATCAGAGCCGTTGCCGGAAGATACACTGAACCCGGATGCTATGATTGATCCTGAAAAAGCAGAAGAGGATTCGGAAGAGGCCTAAATTTATCAAAACGAATTATTTTAAGGCTTTATACGTTAAGAACAACCACAAACAATTAAACTAAAGTATGAAAAAAGTACTTTTTACAGCCTTGGCAGCCGCCACAATATCGGTTGCAAGTGCACAGAATTCAGCTGTCAACAGTGCCATTCTAAACCACAAGAACGGTACACTGGATAAAGCGCTGACAGATATAGAAAAAGCAACGACACACAAAAAGACACAGGACAAGCCAAAAACCTGGTTTTACCGTGGCGTTATACTTCAGGACATGATCGGCAATCCGATCTATGGCAAAATGACAGACGAAAAAACCCCGCTTGTTGTACTGGAGTCTTTTGACAAAACGCTTGAACTGGACGGCAAAGACGGTGAATTTGGCAAGCAGGTGCCGGAGCGCAAGGAAATGCTGTACGGCCAGGTACTGAACCAAGCCGTGGAGTTTCATAACAACCAGGACTGGCCGAATGCCATCTCCAAGTATGAATTGGCACATAAGATCAGCCCTACAGACACCACAGCCGTTTTGTACGCTGCGTATGCCTCTACAGCTGATAACAACTACAAGCAGGCAATCTCTTTTTACGATGAGCTGCTGAAAATGGGCCACAAGACAGAGGATGTTCACAAAGCCAAAGTTCAGTTGCTGCAGGCGTCAGAAGCAACTGACGACGTAGTGATGACAGCGTTGGCCAGCGGTTTGAAAGATCATCCGAACAGCGTGTACCTGATGCAGGAGGAACTGAAATATTATCTTAAGAACGACCGTGCGGATGAGGCCATGTCTAAGTTAGACAAAGCCATTGCCGCTGATCCGCAGAACGCCAGCTTGTACGCCGTGAAAGGAAACCTGTTGGAGCGTAAGAAGGACTTTAAAGGTGCAAGAGAGGTTTATCAGAAAGCCATTCAGGCTGATCCAAACAACTTCGATGCTTACTACAACCTGGGCGTGCTTGAGTTCAATGCCGGTGCTGAAGTAAATAACAGAGCTGCTAAGATGGACTATGCTACTTACCAGAAGAAAGGCAAAGCCCTTGAAGCTGAAGCGAAGAAGTTTTACCAGGCTGCAGTGCCATACTTTGAAAAAGCACACGAGATTAAGCCAGACGATAAGGCAACGATTCAGAACCTGATGAATGCGTACACGCGTTTAGGCCGCAAGGCTGAAGCAGAGAAGATGTCCGCTAAATTAAACAGCTAAATCTGAAAAGATTTTTTAAAAAAAGGAGAAGCCGAAAAGCTTCTCCTTTTTTTTGTTGTAGCGGAATGTGGAAGAGGTACTGGATCTAAATAGCATACTTAAGAAGCATAAGCTGGTGCAGAGAAACGTTACTTAACATAATATAAATTATAAGACTTATAATGTACGATGAATTTCATCTATTTAAAGTGTCACTCATAATGTACTTTATGTTAAGTAAGAGAATGAAATACATTAATCGTCGCCTTTCAATCAGATATTAGGTATCTTGAAGTATACATCAAAAGATAAAATTATGAAGTGCCCGAACTGCAATGAAACGTTGCTCATGAGCGACAAGAACGGAGTTGAGATTGATTACTGCCCTAATTGCCGTGGCATCTGGCTGGATCGCGGTGAACTGGAAAAAATTATGGAGCGTTCTGCGGATCATTATTCCAAAAAGGAAAACTATGACTCAGACTCCAAACGCTACGGCTATGGCGACCGCAGTCATAGCCATGAGCAACACAAAAAGCACCCTCACAAGAAAAAAGAATCTTTCTTAAGCGACTTTTTTGACTTCTGATAAATGCCATTTTTAAAGCTCGGCTAAGATCTTATCTGCACCTGGTTTAACAGAAAAACCTGCACTGTTGATTTGGTGCAGGTCTTTTGCGTTTATGACATTTATACTTCAAAAGATCTACCTGTAACCAGGAATATTAGTTTCAGCGAAAATTTTGAGCAGTGTAAAAGCCTCTCTTTCGTTATTAGTTTCTTTAGCCGATAATGAACTGGTATTAGCTAGGTCCAAGTAACCGAGGGCCTCGTTGTATTCGCGGGCCGATAAAGATTTGTACCCCATAGACCAATCAGGAAAATCGCGTTGGCTTATATGCGAACTGAAAAGCTTAATAATGCCTCGGTGGCGGCTATCCTGCTCAATTCTATAGTATAGATTCATCACCTGCACTTCCTCCCCTTCCAGCACCTGAATAAAATTACCGTCGTGGTAAAGCAGTATACCCGTAATACCTGACCGCTCGTTGTTGCTTCTCGATTGTGCCAACAAGGAGTGCAATTCCTCATCAGGCATGATTTTAATGGCAGCGCTTAAATAAACTAATTGTAACATCTACAGCATTTTTTCTGCTCTAAAATACTCGAAAAACAGCTAAATAATGAAGTATAACTACATTTATTTATTCCGAATCGTCCAAAACGATTCTCCCCCGACAACTTCTTATAACTTATAAATTAAAAGCCTGTGCTCTCGAAGACAGCACAGGCTTTTATCAACTATTCAAGGCTACTCAAGCCATTACTTGCTCTATTCTGTTTTGATGGTCCTGCTGCAAAGCATACTCTTCCGTATTATCGCCACGTAAGTAGCCAACTATGGCTAAAGCAACGGCAACTGCAATTGCAATCAAAAAAGCTGGTAGAAAACCATCTATTTTAAAATTCCCAACCAATTTGTCGACTAGCTTTAACATAAGCGCTGTTACGATTAAGCCAACGATAGCCTCTAGAAGGAAGAAAGTAACCAGGTTAAGCAAACCACCCAGCAGCCACCCGATGGTAGCTGTGAAAATTGCAGTAAGAAATGCAACCCATAGAGCTGTCCAGAAACTTTTAACGTGTACTGACGACAACGCATAAGCCATTAGTAAGATAATGACTGCTGTAACTAATAAGTTAATAATAAAGTCCATAGTTTTATTTTGTGTTTGATGTCAAAAAATACTTAGGTCCTTATTACGGGTAAGACAGCCAAAATGATAACCAAACGTTTATTTCACGTACGCTGGCTTTAAAAGATCCTTATAGCGGGCCTCAAACTTCTTTACCTTCGGCTGTGCCACCGACACCACATATGGGTCGTTCGGGTTGATGCGGTAGTAGTCCTGGTGATAGGCCTCGGCGGGCCAAAACTTCTTGAATGGCTCTACATAGGTCACAATTTTATTGGCGTATATTTTAGCGTTCTGTAGTTGCTGTATCTCCTTTTCGATAATCTTCTTTTCTTCGGGTGTTCTGTAAAAAGCCACAGAGCGGTACTGCTCCCCGACATCTGGGCCCTGTCTGTTAAGTGTGGTGGGGTCGTGGGTGGCAAAAAACACCTCTACCAGCTTCTCATAGCTTATTTGATCCGGGTGATAGTATACTTGTACCGCCTCTGCGTAGTCTGTTCTGCCGTAGCTTACCTCCTCGTAAGTCGGGTTCGGTTGTGTGCCGCCGGAATAGCCTGATAGGACAGCCTCCACGCCATTCAGCCTTTCAAAATAAGCCTCGGTGCACCAGAAACAGCCGCCGGCAAAAGTAGCTTTAGCCAGGCCTGCGGTATCAATATTCATGGTTTGGAGCTCCTCTCCTGCCGCCTGCGAGCGGTCGGTGTTGGTAGCCTCTGAGCAGGAAGTAAAAAGAAAGAAGGTAGACAAGAGCAGCAGTAGGGTTCGGTTTATCATGAGTAGTTAATTTTAAAGATTGATCTCTTAAGGGCTCTGGTAACTGTGCGTTGGAGGGTTGAGCAAATATGAATCCATACGCTTACCTTTATACTTTAACTCAAAAACCGGCACCTTGTTTATACTTTACAACGGGCAACAGCAGCAGTCGGAAGAATTGCGCCTGCCCCACTCCGACCGCGCCTTCCAGTACAACGACGGTTTTTTTGAAACTGCCATCGTGCAGAATGGCCGAATCAGGTTCTGGCTTGATCACCAGCAACGTATGCTTGAGGCTGCGAATGCTTTACAACTTGAGCTGCCAGACTTTTTCTTTGCGGCTGATTTTCAACATAAGCTGCTGCAACTGGCGCAGCAGGAAAACGCTGCAGCCTATGGACGCCTGAAACTGAAAGTATGGCGGGCAGGTGGGGGTTTGTACACCCCAACCACAACTGCGGTAAACTGGCTGGCCACTGTAGCGCCTGCTTCACCTTTTTCCACTAAAGCGTTGCACATAGGAATTTGCCAGCAAGTGCGTACAGCCTATTCGTCGGTTTCGCACTTTAAAGGTCCGAATGCCCCGCTGTACGTGTTGGCGGGTCTGGAAAAACAAGCCACCATAAAGGAAGACATGCTGCTCCTATCTACGGAGGGCTATGTGGCGGAACTTCAGTCCTCAACAATATTCTGGCTGCTAGATGAGGTGCTTTATACTCCTGATTTGCTCAGTGGCTGCGTGAACGGCATTGTGCGTAGGAACATTTTGCGCTGGTGTGCTGCCCAGCAGCAGCCGGTGCGTGAGGTGCTGCAGGGGCCGGAAACATTGCTACAAGCCGATGTTGTTTTCGCGGCGAATGTAACGGGTATCAGAGGCATCGCAAGTATAAACGGAGAACCTGTGCAGCAAAACGAAGCCTACCTGCAGCAACTGCGGCATGCTCTGACGTTGGTTTAGCTAAAGGCTCTCTACTCCTATAAATGAAATCTCTTGCAGCAGTTCCCACGGCCCCCCTTTGTACGCCCACACCTGGAATCCGATACCGGTTGCAGTGAAGGTCGAGAACTGTTCCTGCAACTGTGCCTGTAGCGCCTTTGCCTGTTGTGGGAGCACCTTGTTCTGCACGGTTACGTGCGGCCATAGTTTCTGCTTGTCCTGTGCCGTGAGCCACGGCTGCCAGCGCTGCTGCAAGCGCAGGTGCAACTGTTGCAATGCATGACTTTCTAATGTATAAGCGACTCCTTTCCCCATAGATTTAACTGCTGTCACCTTTAGCGGAAGTGGTTGCAGCTCTTGAGCTGCTTGCTCCAATACCTGCTGTACCTGGGGGAAATGCTCGGATGGCAGATGGTGAAACAAAGTTAGGTGCGCCTTCAGGAAGTTGCGCTCCGGCGGAAAGTATAGCTGCCGCTGATTGTTGAAATATTGGAAGCTAACTTCATCCAGCTGCAGTGTCAGTACAATGGGGTCTTCATGATTCATGGCACACAGTCGATAGTCCTTTCTAGTACCATTAGCGCTGCCTACTTGTTCAATCCTTTTATACTTGTTAATCCAGTTAAGCATTACCTGCACGGCAGACCCTGCTTCAGCTGCCTTTGTTTTGAATTTTGTATGGGGTTGGCACTCCTGATTTATTGTAAATGTAGCTATTCCCGCACATCCAAAACCAAACTTCAAATGAACAAAAGGAAAGAAATCAAGTATATTTGTAGCTACAAACATTGAAAAGATAAAACCTATGGAATCATTAAAAGGAAAAAACGCCTTGGTTACCGGCGCCGGAAAAGGTATCGGGCGTGCTATTGCCCTGGCATTGGCTGCTGAAGGCGTGAATGTAGGCCTGCTGGCCCGCACTACCAGCCAATTGGAAGCAGTTGCCAAAGAAGTACAGGATAAAGGCGTACATGCAGCCGTTATAACGGCTGACGTGACAGACATTAACGCTGTGAACCAGGCTGTAGCGCAAGCACGCGAACAACTGGGAGCAGTCGATATACTCATCAATAACGCCGGTGTGGGTGCCTTTGGGAAGTTTCTGGAGCTGGAGCCGGATAAATGGGAAAGCATCATCAAAATTAACTTAATGGGCCCCTACTATGTTACCCGTGCGGTGCTTCCGGAAATGATTGAGCGGCAGACGGGCGATATTATTAATGTTTCCTCTACTGCCGGCCAGAAAGGTGCCGCCGTGACCAGTGCCTACAGCGCCTCCAAATTTGGCTTGATTGGTATGTCCGAATCGCTGATGCAGGAAGTACGCAAGCACAACATCCGCGTGAGCACCCTCACTCCCAGCACCGTCGCCACGGACATGGCCATCGACCTGAACCTGACGGACGGCAATCCGGAGCGCGTGATGCAAGCAGATGATTTTGCCGAAATGATAATATCCCAGCTAAAGCTAAATCGCCGTGTTTTTGTGAAAGAGGCCAGCATCTGGTCTACCAATCCGTAAAGCACGCAGCCATTATACAGCAGGAAAGCCCGGAGAATATACTCCGGGCTTTCCTGCTTATACTTGTTATTGAAAGGCTATTATTGCGCCGGGTACCAGTCTTTTAATCGCACATCGATCTGCTTGTTCTTGGCATTCACCTGGGTTTTAAACGAATCAACATCGCTTAGCCCGTTCTGGCCCCGGTAGTGATATGGGTAAATTACCTTTGGCTTGAAATCAAGCACCGCATCGGCCGCCTGATCCACATCCATCGTGTAGGGCAGGTTCATACTTACAAAGGCCACATCAATGTTCTTCAGCTTGCGCATTTCCGGGGTTCCCTCGGTATCGCCGGAGATGTACACGCGCTTGCCGCCCATTTCAAGTATATAACCGTTGCCGCGCCCTTTAACGTGCTTGGCATCTGCACTCTCAGGAAGGTTATACATGGGGACAGCCATGACCTTTATGCCTTGCTGGGTGCTGCTCTCTCCATTCTTCAGCACAACCAACTGCTGCTTGTACTGCTCCGGCAGCTGGTCGGCAACGGCCTGTGGCACCACCATTTTCACACCCGAAGTTTGCAAAGCGCCCAGTGTTTTAGGGTCCATGTGGTCGCCGTGAATGTCGGTGATCAGGATCAGGTCAGGCTTGGCAAGCCCAGCATACAGTTCGGCTCCTCCGTAGGGATCCACATACACGTTTTTGCCCTGGTAGTTCAGCACCAGCGACCCATGGGTTACGGGCTGCACCACCAAAGGCCCTTGCTTTGTCGGAATGGTATCTGCTGTAGCGGCAAGTTGGGCCTGAGCCTGGAACAGCCCCAGGCTGAGGGCAAAGGCAAGTATAGTCTTAAGCTTCATAGTTTTTAAGTTTTAGTAGCAACATCAAAAATAAAATAATGTTTGGGCTACCTGCTTATACGTTAATTCAGCCCCACCTTACCCTTCACCGAATCAAAAATCTTCTGCGAGTCAAAGCCTACGCCGTTCTTGAACACTGTCTCCATCTTCCGGATCTGTTTGATGTCCTTCTCCAGGTCGCCATTGATGAGCACCAGGTCCGCCTGCTTTCCTTTTTCAATGGTGCCAATAGTATTAGCTCTGTCTAAGTACGTAGCGCCGTTCAACGTGCAGATTTTAATCGCCTCGGCCAGCGAAAAACCACCTTCTACCAATAACTCTACCTGCCGCTGGTTTGAATAACCGGCAATGGTTCTACCGGCTCCGGTTGGGTCTGTGCCCGCCACAAGCAATCCGCCGGCGTCATAGAACTGCTTTTCCCAGGCAAGTTCTTTGTTGAAGAGTGCGATACTAAGGGAGTCCTTGCCCTGCGCAGCTTTCCATCGGTTGATGATTGTTTCCCGTACTTCCGGCAGCAGGGCCGCTTCGCCGCCACCCAGCACCGCTTCACGTCCCGAGTAAGGCTCAAACACAGGCAAGGTAGAGGTTACGGCTACGCCTTTGCTGATCAGGAACTGCTGCAGGCTCCGCATCTTTGGACTGTTCACCTCCAGGTCCAGCAGCGACTGACGCGCGGCATCCGGGCATTCATTCTCTTTTTTATTTGCTACAAAATCGGTGCTGGCCATAAATCCGTGCTCCAGGTTGTCTATTCCCAACTCGGCGGCCTCGCGGTACGTGATGGAGCACAAGTGTCCCGTCACTTTTAGGTTGCGCTGATGAGCTTCACGCACCACTGCTTTAAGGTCATCCTTCGTGGCGTGCATGTACATCTTGAAAGACGTGCAGCCCCGGTCAGCCCAGAAGTTCACTGTTTCAGCCGCATCATTGGAATCCTTCACAGTGTTCAAGGCCGGAATGTCAAATACCTTGCGCTCAATGTAGGGCGCCGTCACGTCCATGTCCGGACCAACGAGTTTTCCTTCGGCAATCAGCTGCTTCAGCGCAAGGTCCGTCTGCGGTTCTATACTTCCGGCCGTGCGAATGGTGGTGGCGCCACCTGCCAGGTAAAGCTTTGGGAAGGTGCCCGGCATTTCAGCAATGTTAAAAAAACCTTCCATGGGCATGGTGTAGTACAAGTGCTCGTGCACCATCACCAGGCCCGGAATAAGTGTTTTTCCGGAGCAGTTGATCACTTCGGCATCCTTTGGCACCTTCACTTTTTTGGTGTCCCCCACCTGCTCAATCTTTCCATCCCGAAGTATAACTGTCTGGTGCGCTTTTGCTGGTTTTCCCGTCCCATCTATTACCTTGGCATCGGTGAGCGCAATAACGTTTGCTTTGGTCTTGATATAGGAGTTCACCTGCGGCGTAAAGTTCTGCGCCTGGGCCGTGGCTGTGGCACAACAAAAGGCAAGTCCTGCAAGTAAGACGCGAAGGGTGCCGGTTAGTTTCAGCATGATGTTAGTAATTATAAGTACTTCAAACTTATGGACCTACACCGCTACGGGTGCTTTGATACCGGGGTGCGGCTCATAGTTCACCAGTTCGAAATCCTCAAAGGTAAAAGCAAAGATATCCTTCACCTCCGGGTTAAGCTTCATGGTGGGCAATTCGCGCGGCTCACGCGTTAACTGGCGCTGCGCCTGCTCCAGGTGGTTCATGTATAAATGCGTGTCACCGCCCGTCCAGATAAACTCTCCCGGCTCCAGGCCCGTTACCTGCGCCATCATCAGCACCAGCAGTGCATACGAGGCAATGTTGAAGGGAACGCCCAGAAACACATCGGCAGAGCGCTGGTAAAGCTGGCACGACAGCTTGCCCTCGGCCACGTAGAACTGGTAGAAGGCGTGGCACGGCGGCAGTTTCATGTTTTCAATCTCCGCCACGTTCCAGGCGCTCACGATAATGCGACGCGAGTCCGGGTTGTTCTTGAGCTGGTTCACCACCTGCGAAATCTGGTCGATGTGACGGCCATCCGGCGTTGGCCAGCTGCGCCACTGCGATCCGTAAACCGGGCCTAATTCGCCGTTCGCATCAGCCCACTCATCCCAGATGGAAACGCCATTCTCCTTCAGGTAAGCAATGTTGGTATCGCCTTTCAAAAACCAAAGCAGCTCGTGAATAATCGATTTCAGGTGCACTTTTTTGGTGGTAACGAGAGGAAACCCCTCCTGCAGGTTAAAGCGCATCTGGTGACCAAAAATACTGATGGTGCCTGTACCCGTTCTGTCTTCTTTCTTTACCCCGTGGTCGAGGATGTGCTGCATCAGGTCTAAATATTGTTTCATGCGGTATATGTGCTTGTGTGGAAAGTTAAAGATAGAAGATTTTTAAATTAGTTCTGCCTGCGGATTTATACTTGCCCGATAGGTTTAGAGCTCGCACAGCAGCTGCAAATGCTTAGTGCCCTGACATACCATACTTCAGCAATGAAAAAAATTAAAAGCGCCGAAGAATACAGGTTCGAACAAAAAAGACAGATTGAGGTTAAATGAGCGTTATCTAAGACAAATAGCACAAGCTTCCATCTCCTTGAACTACAGAAAAATAAGTTACCTTGTTCTGCTTGGTGTAGCCCTGCTCACTGCCTGCAGCATTTACTTTGCCTCCCGCCTGCGCTTCGACTACAACTTCGACAACTTTTTCCCAAAAGGCGACCCGGACCTGGCTTACTATTTCAGCTTTCGCGAAAAGTTTGGCAACGACAACGACTACCTGCTGATTGGACTCGAAAACAAAGGCAAAAGCCTGTTCGACAAAGATTTCCTGACAAAAGTTGACAGCCTGACTTCTTTTCTGCAGCGGCAGCCGAACGTGGAGTCGGTGCTCTCCCCCACCACCGTGGCCAGTCCGGTAATTGAGCAATTCGGCTTTTTCGAAATCCCGTACCTGCACCCCGAAGAGCCGGAGCGGTACCAGCAGGACTCCCTCAATATTTATTCCTCTAAAGAATTGATCGGCACTCTTTTCTCGGAAGACGCGAAAGCCGTTTCGCTGTTTGTGCAGACAACGGATGATTTGGGCAAAGGAGCCAGTGACACACTTATAACGGCGCTGCACCAGAAGTTGGAGCAGCTGCAACTAACTGAGGAGCACGTGGCAGGAAAGGCGCTGGCGCAGTCGGTCTTTGTAGATAAGATGAAGATTGAACTGGCGGTGTTCATGTCGGCCTCCATTGTGCTGGTGGTGTTCTTTCTGTGGCTCACCTTCCGGAGTGCCTGGGGCATTCTGGTGCCGCTGGTGGTGGTATTGCTCTCTGTGCTTTGGGCGATGGGCGTAATGGGCCTTTTCAATAAGCCAATCGACCTGATGACGGTGCTACTCCCAACCATCATGTTTGTGGTGGGCATGTCAGATGTCATACATATTCTCTCGCGCTACATTACAGAGACTGGTAACGGCATGGAAAAAATTCCGGCCCTGAAACTGACGCTGCGGGAAGTGGGTCTGGCCACATTGCTTACCTCCTTCACCACGGCCATCGGCTTTCTCACGCTCCTGACAACGGCCATTACGCCTATTCGCAACTTTGGCCTGTACACCGCCATCTCCATTGGGTTGGCTTTTATACTTGCTTTCACGGTTCTGCCGGCAATCCTGTTACTCATTAAGCGACCAGCCACCACGCCGGCTCAGAAGGCTTCCTTTGCCTGGCCGGTGCTGCTACGCCGCATGTTTCGCTGGGTGCTCGTGCATCCCAAAGCCATACTTGCCAGCAGCCTGGTGGTGGTGCTGTTAAGTATAACCGGCATCAGCCAGATAAAATTGGACACTACCATGCTCGAAGATCTGGGAGACGATGACCCTATCCTGCGGGATTTCCAGTTCTTTGAGCAAAAGTTCTCGGGTGTTCGTCCCTTCGAAATGCACTTGATGGCTGCAGAAGGCCATACCATGTACGACCTGGAGGTGCTGCAGGAAGTAGACCAGCTGGAAGATTACCTCTACCAGACGTACGGTCTTAACTTCATCACCTCCCCCACTACGGTGGTGAAAACGCTGAACCGCGCACAGAATGGCGGTTTACAGGAAAGCTATACTTTACCAGAGTCGGAGCGGGAAATGCAGCGCATCAAACAGCGGCTGCAGGCATTTAAAAACCGCAGTGAGCTCCGCAGCTTTGTGACGGCCGATGCCACCGAAGGAAGGTTAAGCGGCAAAATGAACGACATTGGCAGTGCCAGTGCAGCTGAATTGAACGACTCCCTTATGCAGTTCATCGCGCAGCAAATTAACCCCAACCTGCTCCAAACCCGCCTGACAGGAAGCTCCCTGCTGCTGGACAAGAACAACACCTACGTTACCTCCAACATGATGCAGGGCCTGCTGATAGCCTTTGCCGTAATCGCGGTCATTGTCGGATTGATTTTCCGCTCCTTTAGAATGGTGGTCATCTCACTGATTCCGAACATCATTCCGCTCCTGATGATCGGTGGCCTAATGGGTGTGATGGGCGTAAAGCTCACCGTTTCCATCTCCATTATTTTCACCATTGCCTTCGGTATAGCCGTGGACGACACCATCCACTTTTTAAGCAAATTAAAACTGGAACTGATGGCAGGAAAGTCGCTGCCCTACGCCATGAAGCGCACCTTTATTTCGGCAGGCAAAGCCATTATCATCACCTCCTGCATCCTGGTGGCCGGCTTCCTGACGCTGGTGCTCTCCACGTTTGATGCGACCTTTTATGTAGGCCTTTTTGTCAGCCTCACGCTGGTGTTTGCCGTGGTGGCCGACCTTTTCCTGCTGCCCGTGCTGGTGCTCCTCTTTTACAAGCCAAACAAAAATAAATTGGCCTAATACAGGAAGGATAACCATATTTGCATGTAAATTGAGAAAAAGGACGGAGAGCAATGAAGAAGAAACTGTTGGCATTGGCTATACTTTGCCTGTCGCTGGTACAGGTGCAGGCGCAGGAAGATGACAAGTTATCGCGGCTGATGAGTGACCGGGAGCAGCTGATATTGGAATACCAGTACTATAACCAGCAGAACAGCAGTTTCTGGGGCACTCAGTCCAAAAAAGACCTGATCAGTGTCATCGAAACGCTGAAGAAGATCATCAATAAGGATTCTGAGCTGATTGGCGCAGTGAAAGAGGCCAGTATTCGTAAAATAGCCCAAAGTACGGTGCAAAGCCAGCGCGAGGGAAAGCTCACCCTCGAGGACCAGCGCAATTTCGAGCGGCAGATCAGCAGCCTGAAGAGTGAGGTGAAAATCATGGAGGTGGCCATGAAAAAGCGCGAAAAAACCCTTGCCGACCTACAAAACCAACTCGAGTCGGGAGAAGAACTGCGTTACGGAAAAGACAAAGTGATTACGGTACTGGCGGTGGCAGCCTTTATCCTGCTGCTCTACGCAATTTTTCTGCAGGTGCGCGTCAACAGCCTCAAGGCAAAGACAGTTCGCCGTAAAAAGAAAGTATAAAATCAGCAAGTATGGATTTTCTGCCGTATATCTTTTGTTATACTAGCTGCAACAGATTAAGAAATAAATAAATAAGCAAGTTAAGCTAACTTTATACTTGCACTTCCATAAAAGCACAAAGGCTGGGGCATATCGACCAGCCTTTTTTATTGACATTCATGAGCGAGATACTATACGAACTGAAGCAGGTACAGGAACTGCTTAAAATTGAACAGGAGGAAGACCGCCAGCAGTACAAAATCAAGAGCCTGAAGAGCACCATTACTGAGCGCAAGGCCATGGGCTTTTGCTGGTACCCTGTGGTCATATCAAAAGAGGAGCTTGGCTTTGGCAATAAAGTAGTGCTAGAGCTTGAGCGCACAAAAGACCGCGATCACCTGCACCTGTTTCAGGTAGGTAAAACGGCAGCTTTGTTCAGCAACGGCGGAGAGCGGCAGAACCTGAACGGGGTCATTGTGGGCCTCAAACGCAACAAAGTGCTGCTGGCCACAAACAAGGAAGACCTGCCGGATTGGATTGACGATGGCCGCCTTGGTATTGATCTCACCTTTGATGAGATGAGCTACCGGGAGATGGAGATTGCCATGAAAAAGGTGATGGAAGCCTATAAAACGCGTCTGGCAGAGCTGCGTGACATCCTGCTGGGTGATATGCCTGCTCGTTTCACTGACGTCACCATGGATGAAATTCCGTCGCTGAACCCCTCGCAAAACGAGGCGGTGCGCAAGATTGTGCAGGCAAAGGATGTAGCCATTATTCACGGACCTCCGGGAACGGGCAAAACCACTACGCTGGTGCAGGCCATTCTTAAATCTTTGGAAACACAGACGCGCCTGCTCGTAACGGCTCCCTCCAACACAGCAGTGGATTTGCTGACCGAGAAGTTGGCTAATGAGGGCGTGAATGTGATACGGATCGGCAATCCCTCCCGCGTGTCAGACGTGCTGCTGGAGCATACGCTGGATGCGCAGGTAATGGCGCACCGCTCCTATAAGAACCTGAAGGAGTTTCGCCGCACGGCCGAGGAATACCGCCGCATGGCCTTTCAGTTTAAGCGAAAGTTTGGGCACGAGGAGCGGGCGCAGCGGCAGCTCTACAAAATGGAAAGCAAACGCCTGCTCGAGGAGGCTGACCGGGTGGAGGAATACATTACCGAGGACCTGCTGAACCATGTGCAGGTGATCACGTGCACGTTGGTGGGTGCAGCCAACAGAACCATCCGTCACCTGGAATACGATACGGTATTTATAGACGAGGCGGCACAGGCCCTGGAGCCTGGCTGCTGGATACCGATTTCAAGGGCAAAGCGTGTGGTGCTGGCCGGCGACCACTGCCAGCTTCCGCCAACGGTCAAGTCGTTTGAAGCGGAAAAGGGGGGCCTCGGAAAAACGCTTTTTGAGAAGTGCATCGAACGGCAGCCGGATGTAGCCGTGATGCTGAAGACGCAGTACCGCATGCACCACCAGATCATGCAGTTCTCGAACCAGCAGTTTTACAACGGCGAGTTAACAGCCCATGAGAGCGTGCACAGCAGCGACCTGCACTCCTATGATCCGCATTTTGCACCGGGCCTTGCCGTGGAATTTATCGACACCGCCGGCTGCGGCTACAACGAGGTGGAAACGCCCGAGAGCAGCAGTTCGGCCAATCCCGACGAGGCAAACCTGCTCCTCAACCACCTGGCGCACCTGCTGAAGGATTACAACCCGGATGAGGAAACGGAGCCGTTGCGCATTGGCGTGATAGCCCCTTACCGGGCGCAGATAAACTACCTCGAGGACCGCGTGGAGCACATGCCGCAGTTGCATGATCTTCGGATAAAGCGCCAGTTGTCTGTGGGCACGGTGGACAGTTTCCAGGGCCAGGAGCGCGATATCATCTACATCAGCATGACGCGCAGCAACGAACAGGGCGAGATTGGCTTCCTGGCCGACATCCGCCGTATGAATGTGGCCATGACGCGTGCGAAGAAAAAAATGGTGGTTGTAGGCGATAGTGCCACATTAAGTAACAATTCCTTCTACGCTTCCTTCCTGGAATACGTAGAGCAAATAAATGCCTACCGCAGCGCCTGGGAACTGCAGGACCTGATGGTGTAGGACTAGAAAAGTTGTACAACGGTTAGAGGTCTGGATATAAATTCCTAACTTTCTAATCTCGCTAACAAAAGAACACGAAATGAAAATTGAAAAAAACAAAGTAGTAGCACTTACTTACGAGCTAAGCATAGCCGGCGAAAACGGCCAGAACAACCTGGTAGAAACTGCCGACACAGCCAACCCAATGACGTTCATCTATGGAATGAGCGGCCTGCCGGAGCAGTTTGAGGAGCAGCTGGATGGATTGGAGCCGGGCAGCACGTTTGACTTTAAACTGGAAGCCGAAGAAGGCTACGGCGATTTGGATGAGAACGCATTGGTGGACCTGCCAAAGCAGGCGTTTGAAGTGGAAGGCGCCATCCCGCAGGACATGCTGGAGATAGGAAACTTTATTCCAATGACAGACAGCGAGGGCAACCAACTGCAGGGCCGCGTGGTGGAAGTTACGGATGATACCGTGAAGATGGACTTCAACCACCCGCTTGCCGGCAAAGATTTATACTTCAAAGGCAAAGTGGAAAGCGTACGGGATGCTACTCAGGAAGAGATCGCCCACGGCCACGTGCACGGCGAAGGCGGCCATCACCATTAAGACCACACTTCATATGGATACATAAAAGAGCAGCCTTCACAGGCTGCTCTTTTGATTTAGTGATGTTTAGTGGTTGTGAAGGAAATGCCTGTGAAAAGATCACTATTGCAAACCCACCCCAGCCCCTCCGAGGAGGGGCTGGGGTGGGTAATCCACTGCTGAGAATTAATGCATACTAAATCATCACCTTTTTGCCGGTTCTCGCGGCCTCATAAATGGCCATAAGTACACGCACGTCCCGCAGTCCCATTTCGCCGGGCACACTTGTCTGTTTGTTCTCAAGAATACAGTTGGCAAAGGCATCCATCTGCCGGGCCTGCTGGTTCACGTTGGGCAGGTTCATGGGGCCTTCGCTGGTTTTGCCCTGTATGCCCGAGTAACTGAATGCTGGATTAAGCTCCCAGGAACCTTTCGTGGCTCTGCCAAAGAGGCGGTTGCCGCGCCCATTGTAGCTGGTGCTGCAGTTTGCCACTGCGCCCCCCGGAAACTCCATCTGCCAGGTAATTGTCTCCTCTACTTCATCAAAAAAGGTTGGCTTTGTTACCTTCCCAAACTGAGCGGTAACAGCTGCAGGCGTTTGCCCTACGGTGTAGGTGGCTCCCTGCACGCAGTAGATTCCAAGGTCCATGAGTGGGCCACCGCCAGCCAACTCTTTATCGAGCCGCCACTGGTCAGGGTCATCCGTTACGAAGCTGAAATTAGCCTCTATATTTTTAACCGGCCCGTAAACCTGCTGCTGCCCGAGTTCCATTACCCGCTGGTGGTGCGGCTCAAAGTGCAGGCGGTAACCGATAGAGAGCTTCACGTTGTTCTTGTTGCAAGCATCAATCATACGCTGGCAATCTTCTACGGAGGTAGCCATTGGCTTTTCGCAGATCACGTGCTTCTTTGCCTGGGCTGCCCGTATGGTATACTCGGCATGCAGGGCGTTAGGCAGCACCACGTAAACAATATCTATATCCTTGTTTGAGGCAATTTGGTCGAAGTTATCATAGTTATAGACGTTCTTATCCGGGATGTTATACTTCTGCTTCCATTCCGTGACTTTGGATGGCGTGCCGGTAACAATTCCTGCCAGGTAGCAGTAATCAGTTTCCTGCAGGGCTGGCGCCAGTTGCCCGGTACTGTAGTTGCCCAGGCCAACCAGGGCAATGCCAAGTTTCTTACGTTGTGGGGAGGTTCCAAATTGGCCAAATGCAAGGGGAGCACCTAAGGCCGCAGTGCCCATAGCCAGGGAAAAAGTCTTCAGAAATCTTCTGCGGTTGTTTCGGAAAAGGAATTCGCTTGTCGTCATAGGTCCGTTGTTAAGAATCAATCCATGAAGTATAAGGGGTGCAAGTCAAAAGGTTCTGAAAAACGGCTGGAATTTACAGCTGCTCCCTTACTTCAGCCACATACTGTTCCAACTCCGGAAAAAAAGCCCTGAAGTCTGCTAAATAAAAATCATAATTCACCTGCAGTTCGGCTACTGCCGTTTCCATGCCTGAGGCAAAGGTGGTGCGGCGGCTCATGCCTTCCAGCGCCTGCCCGATGCCCTGCACCTGGGCATAAGACTCCAGCCAGTTTTGCCGCTGCATGTAGGGGAACAGGTACTGCATGCGCGGCGGCAACAACGCGAAGTGCTTTTGAATGATATGATAAGCCTGCGCGACAAAATCTGTCAGGGAAACACTGGCATAGGCATTGAAGTGGCGGGCAAGAAAATGGTCGTAGTACATGTCGGCTACCACGGGGGCGTATTTTTTATACTTTGGCCGGAGGCGGATCTTGGTTTGTGTTACTACAGGGTGCGTGTCGGTGTAGGTGTCGATCAGGCGGTGCAGCCGGATGCCTTTGGCAATGCCCTCCGGGTAATTTTCAACTTGTTTTCCCTTCACAGCATCAGCCATGAAATTGCCCAGCAGTAGCTGCTCGTCGGTTCCGGAAAGGTATATGTGCGCGAGGTAATTCAAATCAAAACGGGTAAGGTAAGAAGTATAAACAGGCTGCCGTGCTGTTTGTTTTTGGTTTTTTTGACGCTTTCCTAAGTATAAACCCTAGGCCTTGGTGCCGCGTACTCAAACAGAAAAAGAACATAAAATTATGAACAACGACCATAATACGCAGGAAAACCTAAAAAACCTGCTGGATAAAATTAAAGACGTAAAAATTGCCATGATGACCACCGCGGAAGCAGATGGCAGCCTGCGCAGCCGCCCGATGAAGACGCAGCAGAGTAAGCCGGACGGAAACCTGTGGTTTTTTACGGGCTATGAATCAGGCAAGACACATGAAATAGAGAATGACTTCCACGTGAACCTTAGCTATGCGGAGCCCAGCGATAACCTGTACGTGTCTGTAACCGGTAGAGCGAGGGTGTTGCGCGACCAGGAAAAGATAAATGAGCTCTGGACAGCAGATATGAAGGCCTGGTTTCCGGATGGCAAGGAAGACAGTAACATCGGCCTCATCAAAGTAACAATCGACAAAGCCGAGTATTGGGACACTCCTAACAATACATTGGTAACCCTGTACGGCATGGCCAAGGCAGCTGTTACCGGAGAGCCAGCCAAAGGCGGTGAAAACAAAAAGATAAACCTGTAGGCAAGCTTCAGGCAATGTAAAATGACACCACGGCACCTGCTGAACATTTCTGTTTGGCAGGTGTTTTTTATTTTTGAACAGAAGTATACGTATTTTTTTCGCTCTTTCTGTACATCGAATCAAGTATAAAAGAGCTTATTTAGCCTTTTCACAAGTATAGCCGGACCAGCTGTTTAATATCACCCTAAACGTACTCCACCCTGTGGCTCACACCTCACCCCGCCTTACCACCCTTACCCTATTCGGCATCCGCAGCGGAAGCATGCGCTGGGGGCTGGCACAAATGGGCACTTCCGGTCCGCACCTTAAGAAAGTGCCGGGGCTGTTGTTTTACAAATTGCTGGGTAGCGGGCATGGCAGGGGGTTCAGCCTGAAGCCAAATTTCTGGCGCTACGGCCTGATGTGCACCTGGGAGAGCGAGGAAGCCGCTGATGCTTTTCTGCAGCAATCAGGATTAATTGAAGAATACCAAATGC